>CBDAUT010000001.1:0-45138 GCA_965200515.1 Granulicella sp.
CTTTACGCGTTTTACCGACTACGGTCTATAGCTGGTAGCACACATACACCTACATGTAGGTCATGAGCGATTGTGACGTATAATGCATAGGATAGGCTGTTTGAGCCATTTTAGGATGCGTAAGATAGGCTGTTTGAGCCATTGTATAAGACTGCGTTATAACGCATCTGCCAGGCTGCTGTGTACACTCTGTATAATGCTTAGGATTGGCTGTTTGAGAGGCTTTACGCAAGGCTGTGAGGGTAGGGTTTAGGAGCTCGCGCCTAACCATGTCTTAATGATAACCCGTTATCAGTAAGAATAGCATGGAAATGCGAGGTACGAGCACCAGCCTGTGGATAACCTGTGGATAACTGTGAAACATACCGTGAAACATGCGACAATGTGTCCAGTCGATACCGTTTGGTAACGCTTTAATGCTTGACAGGGTTCAACCGGCCTGATACAGCATGGAGATGAAATCATGGAAAAATCGGGTGTTTCGGTTAATTGATCGAGACAGTATCACCATGAGCCGTGGTGCTGAATTATTGGGCATCCCTTACAGAGAACTTCGTTCTGCTTTTAATGAATGGTTTTTAAAAAACAAATGCCAGTAATTTTTACAAATGGAAATTTTGATATGCCCATACGGTTTCGAAATTGTTTGACAAGTAATTGAGATGGGTGATATGCCCGCGCTGGTCGCGCGGTAGGGCTTTGTGGCTGGGTATTGACTGTGCCCGGCACTGTTGGAGTCTTATCGCGCGACGCCTATAACTTCGAGAGTGATATCTGTGTAGTTGCGAATCGCACGCTGGTCTATATAATTACGAACCCCTGGTCTAGCATCTGCACACTGCAACACAATGCGGTCACCAACCCATCGGCCAGTCTTATGACTAGACAAGTCATTACACACCAAGGCCGCGAGCCACCCTGCGAGCTCTAGAAACTCAGCCTCAACATATTCTTTACGCGTAACATTGTAAGCGCGGTATAGCTGTTTCATGCTATATTCCCGTCTATATCGAACTCATACTCGTTAGCTTTAAAATGCTCGGCAATCTGTTCAATGGAAGTCAGATACTCATAATCGTCTCTCAGGCGCTTAGCAATCCAATGAGCATAGTCACGCAGTGCCGTCTCGATATCGTCGATAATGTCCATATGCTTGCTGCGTAGCGAGCCTGACGTAAAGCCCTCGATATTCACGCGTACATCCTGACCGCCGTAACCGGATCCCGAGCACGTGGCCGTGGCCGCATAGCGGACTGAACTTTGGGCGACCTGAAGACGGCTGACTATGTCGTGTAACTCTTGATCCTGCGGCGCTTCGCGCCGAACAGCCTTGAGGCTGCCCTTGGCATAGGCGTACTGACCCTCAAATGCCGCTTCCACGCGGTAGGTATCATAAGATGTGACCTTCATATCAAGACCAAACATCTTTGCGATGCGCACGGCATCCTCTATTATGTAGTCTAACTCTGGTTCGAAACAGTCTATATATTGACGACAAGCACACCACTGTGCAGCCTCTGACAGTTCTTCAAACTTGTACACTTCTTTTGTCTCTGTAACTGTTCTCATAACTCAACTCCTTGATAGAAACCGCAGCCAACCTAAGACCACGGAGATAGTTCGTAATATCAACCTTGCGATGCGCATGTTAAACCCAGTCGTAACCAAGCGTGAACATAATCGAAGATGCGAAGCTACCGGCCCAATCCATTTGCTGTTCTGACCATGGTTCACCATGCGAATGGTGACCGTCTGCAACGGCGCTTAACGAATCTACAAACGCGTACAGCGATTCGCAGTCGTACATACGCGCAGCGTACAAGCCGCATTCTTCATGCATACGCGCGTCGCTCTCACTCAAGATGATACAATACATGCCAGTATGCGGCACATCGGGCGATGCGTAGAACTGCTGTTCGAATTCGTCAAAATCAGGCACTTGACCATAGCTAAGAGAAATCATACTGCACCTACCTTTAACTGCGAACGTTCACGACGTTTCATACGCTGCATTTCTTTGCGGTACAGGTTATCGTATTGAAGACGCATAGATTGCATAGCCTCACGTAAATCAGCGCGCTCTAATTCTAAATAATCTATACGTTCAACTAGCTGGGTCATGTCACGCACAAAGTCCTCCCAGTCGGCTACGGTCGAATCGCAGTGCTTTAAGGTAAACAGACGCTTAAGCAGGTCATACTGGCTCATCTTGATACTCTCCTGAGTCAGCGAATACCGCCGCTCTTAAGGACATATACAGGTAGGCGCCCGCCGGGTTAATTTAGTTTGAAGAAAATTTCTAACCGCAACGGCCATGGCTATGTATGTCTCAACGGAGGGTCATTGTTATGACTAAAACATTAATCGCACGTTGGGAGTCAAAATCAGGCAAACATTGGGTGGAATTGGAAAGGTATGGTGATACCGACGGCTATACCTATCATAGTCCCGGTAGTGGTGGCGTTTTTTACGTAGCCAGCATCCAAGAAGCTTTTAACTTCATACACGCCAAACTGGAAAAAAATCTATTCCAACCCGGCAAAAACAAAACCCCAATGCGTCGTGTAAAATGAAAGAATTACCCATTCCATCCGCTTCGCGGTAAGGTGACTCACTATGTGGATACATATCGAAACAACCGCCGGGATTCGCACCCTGGAATGGCAACGTGACTCCCGCTGCTTACCCTTCTCATGGCCAGATGCGCACCCGCGCAACATCTCCCCTACATACATAGTCGCAGGACGCGTGAGAGTCGATGTACTCTTATGCGCGCCGACACCCTAACAGACACCCTTCAGTACCTTCTAAGTCACGTGCCGCCGCCTCATGCACCCCTGCATGAGAGGATCGGTCACGAGCAAGCCCTAGCTGCCATAGTCCGAATGCTCGAACGCGAGTCTAAACCCGCATCCAAGGCTCACGACCCGTGACGGCTCGCGTCTAACCGTGTAAAGCGTGGATTCCGTGGATTTCTTGGATTCCTTGTAAATCGACATGGCTCGCGACTGAAGCGGACAGAACAGCAAAATCGCCCAGATGTTGCCCTCGAATCAGGATTCGGAATTCGGAAATCTGAAAAACGGTCGCCAGAAAAAGCCAATTTTGATACCCCCCATGCTTAGAACTCAGCCTCTAGTTTGTCCAATGCGCGCCGCATTTCCAGAGACACCATAGCCCTTGAGAGGCCCAGAATGCGCGCGATTTCCTTGGTCCCCCTGGGACCATCATTCGCAGCCTGAATGGCACAGGTGTGTGGCAGGTTTTCAATGGGGCGCTTCTGAACCCGGATGCTGCGGCCTTTGACGTCTATGGCGAGATGATAGCGGCAGCTTACGTGTGGGCAGGGGCTCGAGGGGTCACAGTCTTTGAAGTCTTTGGGGCGATTCATGCCCCCTTATCGGCTGCCGACCCTCAAACGTTGCGCTCCTCTGGCGGGCCTAGGTCTAAAAAGCTGAAGCCGTCGTCCTCGACCAATACAAGGCACTGCACCGGCACCTTTACAGGCTCCAAACCCTGTTCAACACGCACCTCGTTAAAATCATCTGGGCCCAACATGAGCGCGTCCGGACGGCTGCCGAAAATTGACAGTTCATGGATCATAAAGTGAGTGTAGCACACACTCAGCTAACCCGTTTAATGCACTGCAGCGTACGTCTGACATGAAGACAAACATCTTGGCGATTCTATTGTTGTGCTCGGTTGCTTGCGGTGGTGAACGTGATGTGGCTACTGCGGCTAGCCCGAGTCCGAACCCTGTTGAGGTGACACCTGCCCCGGCAACGACCCCCGAGACCAATGCAACAACCGTGCCAACTCCTGAAGTAACGCCTACGGCTGTGGTCGCTACCACACCTGAACCTGTGGCTTCACCGAATGTGACTGCAACACCTGAGCCGACCCCGAGCCCGACACCCACGCCGACGCCAATCGATTCTTTTCCAAAGGCTTATCTGCGTGAAAAAACGACCGGTTGTCCGAACACGGATATCAACGGCTCTTGGAGCATGGACCCTGTGACACTCGACCCCAACAGCGATGCTGCCAAAGTCGGCGACTTGCAGGGTATCTACAGTCGGGACCCCAACGGCCTTGTGACAATCGAGATTGCCCCTCCCCCAGCCTGGTACCCCGACGGCATCTGCACCAACACGGCCCGCTCTTGGACGCTCACAATCATCGTCGACACCTTCGGCATCCCCCGCGAGACGTTCACCATCAACTGGGCCGGCGTGTGCCAAGGAGGAAGGTATCAAAGCGAGCACTGCAGTTATGGGGATTGAATCTCCGGCAACAGTTCGAGTTCGTCCGCATAGACACAGGCCTCCATCGGAGCCCCGCTTTTTGCATGAAAGACTCTTGTGGCCATTGCCGCTCTCATATGATCCTGTGGGCTTGCGTCTCGCAACACGTATTCCCTTTCAAAACGTATCTCGACCTCCTCGGTCGAATCTCCACACTCTACAACGGCTTCGGCCCCCGGCCAGATAGCTTTCAATCGAACGCGGTCGCCAATTTTAAACTGATTTGGTTTCATGCGACGCGTCCTACCAACCCTGGCCTGCCACGTCAAATACATTCGGTGTTTCTGCGGGGTGGGGGGCGGACGCCCGGGGTTTTGTTGCTGTGCTCGGTAGTTGGTTGCTTCTCGGGTGCCTCTGCTGTGGATTAAATCGTCTATCTGAAGGCTTATAAGGCATCTGCGCAGTCCTGAAAAAAGACGATCAGTGCCTTTGAACAGTCGTTTGACCGCGTATAATGGCTCTCTCACCCTTTTTATACTTTTTTATCAGTAAGAGAGAGAATAGAGAAGGGCAAGTTAGAGGACGAGGGTTGACGTGGACTTCCGGCTCTACGGAAGTTGCCAACAGGTGCTCAGCTGACAGAATGTAGTTGTGCTCGCTTAAAATCGCGAATAGACGTGTTTAAAGGTATAATTCGGCTGTCGAAAATTGCTGATCAGGACTGATTTGCTGCTGATAAACTGCGAGTTATTCGAATTTGTGAGTCACTTGATGGCCGTGGATGCACCACTCACCTTGCGCTCCCGAGCGCTTGGATTCCACTTTATACACATTATTCAGTCTTTTTGCAAGTTCGGCTTGCGCTGGCACTCGGCCAGACACCGAATGAAACTGCTTGTAATTCTTACACGCCGTGGAAAGGTCGACCAACAAGGTCTTAAGGCTGGGGTCGCCTGGTCGCACTACGGCTTCGATGACTTCATCTACCCAATCTTTGCGTCGCATGGTCTCCGCCTGCAGTTCACGAATCTCGCCCTTGATTCCTGCTGCATAGCTTGGCGCAAATGGATCGATACCCCTCCAGGCTTCCTTGACCAGTTCAGGCCGAACGTCTTCCACAAGGTTATGCTTGAGCTCGTTAAAGACTAGGTCAGTAAATGGGATGGGGTAGAAGCGCCTTGAGTTTTCGTCGCCGACAATCGTCGCAGGGTGCGGGTTGCAGGTTCCAAACAAGGTGGCTCGGCGCGAGTAGCCCAGGCAGTCTTCAGTCTGCATCCCCCGGTTGTCCAAAGTTTCGCACGACATGGTGCGTTTGATTTCTGCGATGGCTACAACTCTATCCTGGCCGCTTCCGCTGACACTCATTTCATCCCCCATAAGCACGTAGTAATTGGTCCAAGGCATGAAGCCGAACTTTTCAAACAGCCTGTCGAAGGCTGACTCGAAGTAAAAGTCTCCCCATACGGGCTGGAAAAAGTTGCGCATGAATTCTGTTTTGCCGGTGCCCCCGACTTCGCCATGTAACATGGTACTCATCACGTCTCGGTCGCGAAGCCCCATCAATTTGCGCAACGTGTTCTGCATACTGTGGGCCTGTACGCGCACAATCTGGTCGAAGACTCGCTCGTTTGCTCTCGCATCGGGAAGCACACCACAGGCCATGATTTTGCGTAGTGGTTCAAGGTTGGTGTTGCCGCGTGAGCCTCGGTCACTGTCTAGTAGTAGGTCATCCTTAATAGCCTTCAGCGCGCGAGCGCGGACACGTTCTTGATACATCTCGATGGCGGTTGCCACCCGGTCAAACTGGTTTGGGAGGTCAGGCGGAAACTCGCTTGCAAAGCGGATACGGTTAACGAGCGACTTTATTTTGAGTGGTTTGTATTCGGTCTGCTTCTCGGGGTCAGTCTCTATACTAATCGAGCCGGTTGCGCAGTTGACCTTGGCAAAGTTGGCGCTCACGAAACGTTCGACTTCGTCAATGTAGGGCTCGATGTAGTTGATTTTGTGAGCCCGGATATAGATTTTTTTGGTCTTAGGAGTCCCTTGATCGTCGGACACGCTTTTTTACCTTTTCCTTGACCGCTTGAATATCCAGTGATAGACATACGTATGCGGCACGGCCAATGCCGTTGGTTTTTAAGAAATGGCCACGTCGTTTGGGGGAGCCTAGACAGCAAAAACACCCACTCGACAGACCGAGTACCCAAAGCAGTAACCGATCCGAGCCCTCGGATCAAATAAAAACCCCGCCCACTTTGAATCCCTCGGATTCTTGGTGGGCGGACTTCTTTTTGCCTTGCGCCATTTTCCCTCCCCTGTTAGTACCTGCGGCAGATGCGGCTGTTGTGGGGGTCGTTTGAGGTGCTCCTAAACCTCGGGTTGAACCGCAGCAGTCGCATCTACCCGAAAAAGGAGCCCACAAGTGGATAAGAAAGCATATGAGCATGGGGTGCTGTTTGGCCTGGGATTCGCCCAGGGTCTAGTCGCCCGCCAAGTAGGCATCACCTCTCTCGCAGCCGAGGCAAGCAGGCACATCCACAAGGACCTCAACACGCTCGATAACGAGGTGACCCCCAATGGATGAGTCGGCCCGTCAAGCGGACAGAACCATGCTCTTTGCCGATGACCTAATGCTCGAAATTCGCCGGCTGGTTGAAACCCAAAAGATGAGTCCGATAGAGGCCGTCGGAGCCTTGATGCTTGTCATCGGTCGCGTCGTACGGCACAGTACGGTTGATGCGCAGATGGTCAAGGACAAGTTGATTCGCCTGCTAGACGTTGAGAGTGAGTGTCGGCATCATGACGCTTGAACAGCTGCGGGACGCCGTCAAGACGCTCAACCGGTTTGCCTCGCGCACCAAGAAGTGCCTCTCAACGGCTGATCAGCAGGATTTAGCGGACGGGGTCGAGAAACTCAGCGAGTATCTGTTGCAAAATCACGCTAAGATTGACCGGCTGCAGACTACCATCAACAAACTTGTCAAGAAGTTGGATATCAAGGTGTAGGTGAAGCGTCAGCGCAAGGATTAAGCGGCCTCAACCTCTTACGCTGCGTCGTATTTTCTTCCCCGTTGCCGTATCAACGTGCCGTTTCCCGACCACCGTACCCACTCTGCCGAGCAAAGCCAAGTAAGTCGCCACCATTTCTGGTTTGAGAAGCTTTCGTGTGCCGTTTCCGGCCCCCTGCAGGCACGATACGTGGCTCATCGGACGCTTTTAATAATGATACACACAGATGCAAAGAAGACGGCGACGCCGACAATGGTGTAGATCATTCTAAGCTCCTTTTTTACATCAAGACGGCAAGGGCTGCGCTCACATAGACGCCTGAAACCAAGGCCGTGCCGCTTGGCACCACATGCATGGTGATAAGGTCCCCGGCATTGAAGGTGTAGACGCTGGTCGCTACCGCGCTGAATGTCTGGATGCTGCCGTTTAAGGCCAAGACTGCGCTTGAAAATCCCGAGGTGGCGCCGTTGATGTTGACGTTGACTTGCAGGCTGGTTCCGGTTGTGCCCTTTTGTGCCCCCGAGAGAGCGAACAGTGTCCCAGGCAAAGGTGCAACCCATCCCGCAGGGAAACCATTTATACCGGACTCAAACAGGATCTGTGCTGCCGTGACGACGACGCCGTTGAGCACTCCGTGCACGACGGTTTGCATGTTGCCGGCGGTGTTGAACTGCGGAAGCTGTTGCGGTGCTGTCATTAGTAGGCCTGCCAATCGTAGGGATAGCCGTCAATCCATGACCAGATGTTGGTCGCGATGTAGGTCAAAGTCATAGCCCCGGGGCCGGATCGACTACTGACGTTGTAGACGATTCCATGGGCTGTTCCCGCGGAACTGACGGCGTTTGATATGTAGATGATATCCGACGCATTGCCCTGTTGAATTTTGAGAGCCCGACTCTGACTCCATGCCAAGAAGCTGTACGTATCCCCGATGGTGTTGCCGCTTGGTGGCAGAGTCAGGATGATGGCTGCAGATGCTGCCTGGTCTGTTAAGAGGTTGCCTCGGTTGCTGGGTGTAAGCGTCTGTGAAGACGTGAAGTTGCTTACTCCAATCGATACGGGCAGGCCAGTAGCTGCACTTGTCCCTCCACTACCACCGGTCCCCGGAACAAAGTTTGCCCCATTCCAAGTAGGCACCTGGCCTGTACTGTATCCGGCTCCTGCAAGCTGGCTTATGTTAAGCTGGGGTTGAGCCCCACCGATCCATACCATTAGTGCATATCCTCCGCGTTGATGCCCACAATGAGCACAGTCTCGCACGTGAAGCACCGAAGCCGGTCTTTGTTTTTACCGATCACATAACGTGTTTTGCACTCGGGACAGACTACGTTGCGGCTTATCTCAGCCACCACCTGCAGTTGTTTTTCGGCGCTCATTATTTGCATTATACCACAGAGTGCGCCAATGTCCAATCTATGAACCCAGGTAGTGCACAAACTGCAGCGGCCCGTCGTAACCTTCAAAACAAGCTTCTCGCCCTGCTGCACCACTACACGGTTGAAGCCGAATACTTGACATGGATAGACGCTCGTAAGGTGTTGATGGACATTGCCAAATACGGGCCGATTCTCATGACGGAGAAACGTGCGGATACTTAGTCTAGACGGCGGAGGTGTTCGGGGTCTCATTACTGCACGCATCCTGCAGGGTATCGAGGCGAAGCATGGCCGACCTGTTAACGGGCTGTTTGATCTTGTTGTTGGTAGCTCTATTGGGGGTATACTCAGCCTCCTTTTGACCCGTCCGGACCCCTATTCTGCTGGTGGATGTGTCATGCTGCTGCAAAATCACTCGCCCGAAATTTTCTCAAAAGACATGATGCAGTCGATTCAATCGCTTGGGGGCCTGACCGGCCCAAAGTATTCGAGCAAAAATCTGCGCAACATGGTCCTTGAGTACCTGCCCGACCCCCTGCATAAGCACAACCCCGTCGTGACGACGACCTATGATACCCAATACAGCCTGCCGGTCTTTGTTAAATCTTGGGTCGAGCCGCCCTACTTCACCCTTGCATCCACAGCCGCCCTAGCGACCTCAGCCGCACCGACCTACTTCCCCCCGGTTGACAGTCGCTATATAGATGGTGGCACGGTTGCAAACAACCCCTCGGTGGTCGGCCTTATGTGCGCGCATGAGTTGATACACGTGACCGAGCCGCTTGAGGTCTTGTCCATTGGGACTGGCATCCCGAAAAACGACGGCTTCACAGCCGGCCCTTGGGGCGCCCTTGAGTGGATACAGCGCATCATCGACGTCGCTCTCGACGGCAACTCGGCTGTAGCCCACATGGTGGCCCCGTCTTTTGCTTCAAAATACTTGCGCCTGCAGCCTTTTCTCCCCGAAGATATTGCGATGGACGACGCGTCCGATTCCAACCTTGTGAGGCTCGATAACATTGGCAAAGAAACGTTTGCAGCAAATGAATCTGCGATTGACACCTTCTTTGCCGCTGCGCCCGTATCAACAGGATGATGTTGCTGCCTTCCTTGCCGCCAAGCCCCATCGCCAGATCATCGCCCACCCGCCGGCAGCGGGTAAGACCGCGATTGCGATTGCATGTGCACAGTCAATTGGCGCGCGACATATCTTGGTGGTGTGCCCAGCCTTGGCCCGCAGCGTGTGGGTCGCAGAGTTTCAGAAGTGGTCACAGTCGGATTGCAAGGCCATCACAGCGGGACACAACAGGAGCCTTTCGGGCATTGCAAGGACACGGAATATCGAGGCATGGGGTGCGCAGGTGCGCGCAGTGTCTTATGGCCTTCTCAAAGATGTACTCAAGTATGATACACAACCCTTGGACATGGTGATTTTCGATGAAGCGCACAACCTCCGCGACCCGTTGTCGAAAGTCTCAGGCTGCGCCCGTGACCTTCTCCATCGCTTTCCTTCTCTGCCGTGCCTCGCACTTACTGCAACGGTCGCTCCGACTCGCATTGAACAGGCGTGGAATCCCATCGACACTCTCTTTCCAGGCTGGTTCGGTGCCAGACGTCCCGACGGAGACGTTTCCTGGCGGTTCTTGACGGCCTTCTGCGAGCGTATCGAGAACGATTTTGGCACCGTTTACACTGGAGCGAAGTCCACTGAGGCGATGGAGAAACTGCACGTCATTCTCAAGCCCATGGTCCGCCGCATCACAGACGAAGTCCTCTCGGCCTTCCTACCCCCCATCGATGCCCAGCCCCTCTGGGTCGACGATATCCACCGCAGTGACAACAACTGTGCCATTGATTTTGCCGCCGATGCGTGGGGCGAAGGGGTTCGTCATATAGCTGTGGTCGCTTACACGCGCGAGAAGACGGAGGACCTCTACCTGCAGTTGCGTCGCCGATACAGCCAAGAATTTGGTTACGAGGGAGCCGGGGTATATCATTTCGATGGGCGCATCGCGTCTGAGGCTCGGGCCGAAATATTGGACCACTTCAAACGGTCGGGGGGCATCTTGGTGTGCACGTGCGAGAGTATCCGAGAAGCCATCAACCTCAGTTTCGTCAAGAGCGCTCTTGTGTTACAGTGGCGAACGTCGCCGGCTCAAGCACTGCAGCTGTTGGGGCGTTTCAGACGTCCAAACGATGACCACCGCTTAAGCCGTATCCGGTACCTTGTACGTGACGATGAAGAACGGTCCCGGGCTTCTCTGCTTCAAAGGCGGCTCGACACGATTGCAACGGCCCTCAAGGCCGATAGCAGCCAAGAGATTTTGTCGAGTGTCTTTGCCGAGCGTGAACACACAGATGCTGAAATCGATTCGATGTTGGACCAACTGGCAGTCAAACCTAAAAACGTATCACAGGAGTGGTAACCATGGGCGAGCTCAAACAACTTTTTATCCTTGTCAACTCTGACGGCAGCTTCAAGGGCGACATTTTTCCTGCATTTCTAAACCGCGTGAACGCGGAAGCCGAGCTCAAAAAAGAGTCCGGAATGATCCAGATGTTTCAAGAACTAGACCCCACCGCTGCGGAGACGAACCCCGTTGAAGACAACCCCCTGGCGGCACAAGAGAATGATGATGGCGAAACTCAAGACGATACTGAAGAAGGAGGGGATAGCTGTGACGTGGACTCGGACGATAATGCCGGGGTCGATGATGTTGATTCAGGGGCTGGCAGCGACGATGATCAAGGTTCTCCCGACGACCCCGCGCTACCGCCCGATGACACGACCTTGTTCCCAAGCGACGATTCTGGCGACTCCGATGATGACCAAGACCAAGACAAAGGCCCGCTGCTCTAATGCCGATGTTTGATTTCAAATGCCCGGTGTGTGAGGTGATGGAAGAAGTGTATGTTCCGAGCCTCAACACCGCGGTTTTTTGTGACGACTGTTACGGCGGTTATTGCGTGATGGATCGGCAGTCGTTTTCGTCGGGGTCGCGTGCTACCTTCGATATCAACACTGGCTACAATGCCAACAACGGTTACGGCCTACGCTGGCCCAACAACCCGTCCGATCTGAAACTCAACCCATACATCTGAGATTCCCATGCCCGAGCAAATGAAGCACACCATCGAAGTCGAAGCGGTCATGGACCGCATACGCGAAATTCGCGACATCTTTTTGGACAACGGCACGGCGATCGTGCACGGTAAGGCTGAGATGCCTGAAGACAATCGCAAAGACGGCGCTTCTTATTTTCAAGAGATCCTTGACGATTGGGACGAAGAAAAATCCCGTCTGGAGACCGACCATGCCGCAGATTAGCGAATGAGTGCGCCCAGGGTCGTAGGCCGTAATGAGTATGAAGACAAGCCACCCGATTTAGGCTCGCAGCTGTTGTGTGCCCTTGTCTTTATAGTTTTCGCTTGCATTGGCACTGGCATCTACACGTTTGATGCGGAGCGCGACAGACAACACCATATGCAAATGTACCGCATGTGCCTCGAGCGCAACTCAACCTGCCCCATTCCGGAGCCCCATCATAAATGATCGAAGTCTGGAGTACAATCCAATCGCGGCCACATGGCCATTCGGGTCGGGGTATTTCGTACTACGCAGCATGGGCTGGTCCATGTGGTAAAAAGATACAGCTTGACGAATCCCTGCGCGATCAAGGCACCGATCGTGAAAATCCTGTGGATGCGCGTGGCTTCCATTATTTTGATGTGGGCACTTATTATCACTTACTCCATGAGATAGCAGCGCGAGGTCAACATGATCACGAAACGTGGGACTGCACAGATGGGTCACTTGACGTCGACTTCGAAGAGGCCTTGCGCTTATTCCGGGGTTGGAAATTGGCCTTTGGTTCTTTGGAAGAAAAATATGGTGCACGCCTGCTGGGCGCAGAGGTGGATCTACCTGGGGACTACGTCAAGTCTGCCAAAATCATGTTGGAGTTCGGTGGTCTACTCACAGGCCGTGCTGACGCGGTAATCGAGATTCACGACCCTCAGGCTGCCATGCTCAACACGCAAACCGAAAAGTCTTCGGGCCTTATCCTGCAGCCTGGCGTGTACATTGTCGACTTCAAAACCTCCGGCAGCTATAGCGACCTCGACTATTTTAAGTATACGCGCGACCTGCAAGCCCGCAATTACCTCGCCCTGTACAACCGTGTGCACCCCGAGAAGCCTGCCGTCGGCTTCATCTTCGACCAAATAAACAAGCACGCAAACTTGCGTCGCACGCCGACATACGACAAGAATGGAAAGATGAAAGCGTCGAGTTCCTTCCATGCGTATGTGCAGCTGCCTGCACCCGACGACGCTCAAGCCCTTCAACAGCTGGTCCGTGTGGCCCGCATCAATCGTGACAATCCCAAAGCCAACCCCGCTGCCTGCATCGGCCAATACAAAGTCTGTCCCCACCTAACAAGCGGCCTGTGCCCAGGATACTAAGTGAAGCTAACCGCGTATCAAAAGCAAAGAATCCAGTCGATGGCTCTTGACTTCATCCAGAAGTACGACGCCGATTCGCTAACGACTGCTTACGCTTGTTGCGAGTTGCCCGGCATAGGTCACATTTGGATAGCGGCCAACCCACCCGAGTTTGATCAGCGCGAAAGGCCCGATGATGTTTAGCGACCCCAGCAATAAGAACCGCCGACAATTTCGGCCAATTATTTTGAGTGGACACAAGTCGACTGGTAAAACTACCTTCGTGACTTCTGCCTCTCGACATGCCCCCGACGACATGGTACCGCGTCCTCATGACCCGATACAGTGCCCGGACGTGGTGCTGCTATCATTGGACAGGGACGGTGAAGACGGTGCTGTTAGCTTTGGTCTTGTACCTCGGGTGGTGCATTTTGATGCTTGCGTGGGCTGGTCTGAACAAAAGTCTCGACTTGTGGATGCTGTTGCGCACGTTAAGCCG
Source organism: Granulicella sp. (assembly GCA_965200515.1). Lineage (GTDB taxonomy): Bacteria > Acidobacteriota > Terriglobia > Terriglobales > Acidobacteriaceae > Granulicella. The sequence goes on from CBDAUT010000001.1 coordinate 13,572, forward strand.
CTCGTCGAGCGGGGCGAGGTAAGTTGTGTGGGCCTTGATCTGGGAGCTATTGACGCTTCTGTGCAGGCATGGATCACAGGCCAGGATTCGAACGCGCTACGCAACCCTGACCCGGCTAACAAGCCGAAAGGCGCGGAGCCCAACTGGCAAAAAGTAACCGCTGAAGGCCTGTGGCTCTACCATTTTATGTCACAGCTGCCGTGTACAGTGGTCATCATGACCCACCTCAAAGCGCGCGACTACAATGCCTTTTCCAACCTGAAGAACACGACGGCCCAAGAGGAGAAGACTAAGGCGAAAAAGGCCATCGCAGATGCGACAACCTCCATGTCCGGCCTCCCCACCCTGCAGATGAATGACATTTCGAAGGGTCTTTTTAAGCCGTGGGCCCACGCGACTTCTTTTCAATTGGTGGCTGCGGCAGAAAACGTCACAGGGGGCGACCCCCTGAATCCGCGCATCGAGCGCGCCTATCATGTGATCTGCGACGGGGACGACGTCAATGATGCAGGCACGCGCTTTCGTCATCTACTTCCGAAAACCTGGACCAAAAGCCTGAACGCACTCCTGCGTACTTGCTACGGGTCCAATTACCTTGGAGTTGCCGCATGAGCTCAATGTCCGCCGTATCTGCCCCTCCCGCCAATAGCCTCGATGCCGCCTACCTCGCTTCGCTCGCGGGTGACGACGACGTTGACTTGAGCAACGGGTACGACAACCCCTTCAAGCAAAACGTGGCCTACCCTGTGATGTTCTTGAGCCAGACGCTCAAGACCACCGACAAGGGCCTGACGATGATGTTCGCCAAGGTGCAACAGATTCTTCCGAACGGCAAAGGCGGCATTCAGACCCAGTTGTCTTACGTGTTGCCGCTCTACGGTCCCCAGGCCAAAGACAACTACTCGGAAGACACGCTCGACACGATGAAAAAGATCAACTGCAAGGGCCTCGATTCCCTTCTGCGCGCGGTCTTCCCGTCGACTTTCACAGGCGATGCCAAGACGGCAGGTAAGGTTGTGCTCGGCGCCACCAAGCGAATTGCCATGTCAGATGCCCAGATCAACGTGGTCGGCAAACGCTGCTACTACGCTCGAATCCTCAAGGGCAAAGCTAAAAATCCTTCTGACGTGTTCTTCGCTGCCCAACCCAAAGACGTCCCGTTGGCCCAGTGATGGAAGACTCGGTGCATGGTCTGGCGGCAAAAGCTGCGAGTCAAGTTATTGATGGGGTACGCGGCTTGGTCCGAGCCGATGGGGTCAGCGTACAGGTGCGTATTTCGCAGATCAAGCGTGACGCCGACATTACAAAGCCCTCGATGCATGAAGTGCTTGCGAACGTTGAGACTCAACATCTGGAGCCCACCGCATGAGTAAGCAGACGCAGAAGCTTATCAAGGAAGAATGCGACGCCATCAAGGCCATGCTGGTCGATAAGAATGAGCAATACGGCGACTCAGCGTTGAGCCCGCTTGCGGTAGCAAGCTGCGATGAAGGGGCGCTCGAGAAGATTGCTGTTCGGATCGATGACAAGCTGGCGCGGATGCAAAACAAAGGGGGCTTGGTTGCGTGCTTCGTAGACACCGAGGGGGGTGGCGAGGATACGGTTCAAGACTTGATCGGCTACTTGATTCTGGCGCGTGCTGCGTTTTCCGTTCAGGGGGTCACATGACAGCTTTTCCGGAAGATATCGAGCAATGGTTCACGTACCATACGCCGACCTCGGAATCGACTGAACGTCTCGAGCGGGTTCGCACTTCGGCCGAGGCTTTGGCTTCGGTGATTCTCGAGGCAACCCCCTGCTGTGCGGATCAATCGGCGGCTTTCAGGCTGCTTCGGGAGTGCGTCATGACGGCAAATGCAGCGGTGGTTTTGAACCAGACTCAGCCATGACGTATGTGGCCGCCGGGACCAATGACGACTTGGTGATCCTGTGCGACTCCCGCACGCAGTACGATTACCGGCTCGGCACAGGTGTCCTGACCAAGTGGGGTTTCGGTACTGCGGCCCTGGGCCGTTCGACTTGGAATCGTACCACGCGCATCGCTGCGTTTGACTACGGAAAAAAGACGACGGCTGCAGGACGCGAGAGAAAACGCCAAGAGATACGTAAAATCCTGTCGGACATTTCCCCCCGCGTGTGCGTGGTTCTAGCCTCTCAGCGTGACGAAAGCAAGCAAAAGGTCGACCAGCTCGATGAAGCCCCCACCGACGTCAAGGGAAGTTTTTGTTGGCAAGCACTCGATCCCCCCGCAAGTCTTGAATCAATGGCCGGCACCTTTTGGAAACGTGGAGAGACCTATGTGGTTGCGCTTCAAAACCCGGCCAATTGCGAACATGCCATCAACTGGCAGATTGCGGAGCATCTTCGGCGTGCATCACGTGTGGCATGGGGGACCGAACATCTCTTGGACTTGGATGACGCGTCGGAGTGTCTTCCCAATATTCGTGAAACTTCGCCGCTCGCCGTTGACATTGAGACAATCCCACATTCTCGAACCATCACCATGATTGGCGTCTCGGATGGAAAAAATACGGTGGCGATTCCGTGGGATGCTTACAAGATTAAAGATACGGGCGAAACAACTGCTGGGGTTTCAAGTGCTCAACACGATTGGGTCCGGAAGATTCTGGCGACCGATCGTCCAAAGATATTTCATAATTACGTGTACGACGTGCCCTTTCTGCAATCGCGAGATATCGAGGTTAGAGGTCCTATTCACGACACCATGCTACTGCACGGCCTTGTTTATAAGCAGCTTCGACATGGGTTGCAGGTGTGCGTCGCTCTTGAATACGCCGTTGAGCCCTGGAAGACTTTATTTGCTGCCGGCAAAAACAGGGACCCAGATCCTAGTGTATGGGCGATGGGCGAACAGCGACTGCGAAGGTACAACCTCCGCGACACAGCCTTCACCTGGCACCTCGGTAAAACCCTAAGCCGCAAAGCCGGCGTCACCATAGGAGACTTCGCGTGAAAGTGTATGTCGTTATCAACGTGCCAGAGTACGAGCCTTCGAACATTATCAGCATATGGACCACGGAGGCCCAAGCGGTCTCTGCCATAGAGTCGGCAACAGCTTCCGAAGGGGCCTTCATTACGGCTGATTATGCCATTCAAGCCTACGATGTAGGCGAGGGGGAACAGCCCGATGGTCTTTGAAACTGGCCAGAAATATCGGCATAAGCCCACCGAACGGGACGTCATTTATATTGGCCCGAGTTCCGACAAGGAATACGCCGTGTTTGAGGGGCCCTACGGTGATTACGACTCTGACGTGTGGGAAAATTTCGAGGTCATTAAAGAACCGCGTCGATTTTGGCTTTTGGTGCGCAAAAGTTCTCCTACTGATATCGGTTACTATGGCATTTGTGATTCATCGGCTGAAGCTTCTGCGCGTATCAACAAGTACAGCAAGTACCAGAGTGCTCACGGCTGCGAAGTCATTCCTGTGATCGAAGTGCTCCCCGATGAAAATACCTCAGTATGAATTTCCTATTGCGAACGCGCAAGCCCGTTACGACCGAGCCCGAAAGGTCGCAGAAGCCGCCAGGCTCATGGGTGATTACGGGGTGCGGGTTGACCTACGACGTGCCGCCTGGCACAGAGCTCATTCTCTTCGACGGGCCGCGTATTTTCAGAATAAGTTCTTGAGCCTAACCGGCCTCAACCGTGACGCCTTGGGTCTCAAGGGCTCGGGTCAGACGACGGCGGTTCGGGATTGGTTTTGGCGTGAGCATGGCGCCCCCATCTTACACAAGCACAAGCGCACCAAGGCCCCTCAGTTCAATGCCGCCACACTCATCGAGTACGCCACAGACTATGCCGATTCAGATTTCGGTCCCGCAGCTGCGTGCCTGTACGGTTTACGAGCCGCCAAGACGGCGCACAGATTCGCCAATGCATATACGGAGGTTGCCCACAGGCACAGTTCGCGCATCCATTTTGGATTCAACACGCTCGGCACCAAAGGTGAGAGGTGGTCGGCTTCTGCTGAGTACGCTTGGCAAACGGAGGATTTATCATGGACTGAGTATCGGCTGAATGCGCAAAACGTCCCGTCAAAAAATCCTGTCTTCGTATTCGATGGCCTGGAGATGCCGGTTGCTTTGTCGATGAGAGATATCTTCATACCGGATACGGGGTGTTTGTTTTGGAAGGCGGATTATTCGGGCCTCGAAGCGGAGCTTATCGCGTGTATCACAGGCGCAAAAAACTTGTTGGCATGGTTGAGCGTCAAAAAGCCTGACATTCACATGGAACACGCGCGGCGTTTCTTTCCAAAAGATGTGCTCGCAACAAGCCGCAAGGGCGATTCCGACCGTATTGACGTCCTACGCGAGTGTTGCAAGCCGATGACCTACGGGTTCTCGTATCAGGTGCGCAGCGACCATGGTGGCGATCAATACCCGGAGGTCTACAAGACCATCAAAAAATCGATCCCCAAGATCACCCAGAGTGCGGTGCAGGCGTGGGCCAAACAATTCTTCAAGCTTCATCCCGAGATCCTGCAGTTCCAGCAATCCATTAAAAAAAGTATCGCCGAGACCGGCAAGGTCGAGTTGGACCTCAACCAGGCTTTTCTGTACCTCCCGAACTCGCAACGTGGCTGGCAGCAGGCCGTTAATTTTCACATGCAGTCGAGCGGCGGTTTTTTAATCAATCGAGCCATCTGTAATATTGTCGAAAGAATTGGGCCGTTGCTGTGGTCGTTGAAGGGTGCGAGTCTGCCGCTGCTGCAGGTGCATGATGAATTGGCTGGCCAGGTGCATGAGTCCGAGGTCGATACATTCAGTGCAATGGTCTCAGAAGAAATGTCGCGTCCGGCGACCTTCCCCCATGTCACCAAAGGAATACCATGTCAAGTCTTGGTCGGGCCCAACTGGGCAAATTGCCGGTAGTCAATAGCAGCGGTCCGATCTTGGACAAGATCGTCAAGGCCCGCGAACGTGCATACATAAAGGTGGTGGCCCAGGCGTTTACAGACATTGGGATGCGTCCGGCATTCGGCTGTGCCCTGGCACGGCATGAGTCGCTGTGGAATCCTTTGGCGGCAAACCATACGGGTGGGGATGCGAAACGCGGCGGGTCGTACGGCATTTGCCAAATGTCGATGACCACTGCGGTGTTGCTCGGATATCAGGGTCAACCTGCCGGGCTTCAACAGGCACCTGTGTGCGCCGCACTGGCGGCAAAGCTGTGTCTGCAGAATCAAGAACGGGTGCCGGCCTCTGTGGTGCGAGACGAAGATAATCTTTTCTGGGCCTGGAACATGGCGTGCCTCTACAACTCGGGCCATCTGTGGCAGGACGCACCGCGCTTCACGCGCGAAAAGTATGCCCCGGCAGTTGTTGCGCATTTTTTATGGTACCAGGATATCTTTTTTCTTGCGGGATTCCTTGGAAAATCCTAAAAGGGGCCGGGGCGAGGAAAAAGGGTGCTAGGTGATTACGTATTTTCTAACGATTTTGGGTTTTATTTTTGGTGGTATAATTGGAGTGGTGCATGGTAGGCGCGAAGCGCGAGTTGAAAGCCCCACAGGCGAAATGGCGTTTGATTGGTCCCAGGTTCATACCGTGGTGTTGCGTAGGCCGCTCATGGGCGATAAGTTGCTGCAGCTGCAAGCTGAGGCGGATCGAAATCCGCCTGCTGAGACGCTACCACATAAGCTATCGCCCGATCATATGACGATGCCGCCGTGGTTCCAAAAACAAAAGCCCCGCGTGAGCGGAGCCTTTGCCTATGGGGAACAGAACAGAGAAAACCTGCACAAAGATTGGCCGGTAGACACCGTAACGCCGCAGGCGCTTGAAAGAACCTATCGACGCTTCACAAACGATTTAGAGACACGCACCATTGCGCATCTCTTACCGACCAACAACAGCATACCACATAGGGCCTACACCCACCAAACTAATGACACATTTGTTGATACCGGGTAGGGGGTGGTGGTGACTGCCGGTTGACTAAAGCTGAGTGTGCTTGTGGCGGTGAACCATTGCCCGGGGACTAGGACGACGCCGTTGATGCCCAAGCCCATGCCGAAGGACGCGAGTGTGCCGCCGTATGTCGAGATGACGTTTGACAGATCGATAGAGCACGGCACACCGCCGAGATTCCAGACAAGGACGTTGGGGTTCGCAGCCAGGGGGATGCCGGTGGGAGAAACAGACGCTGTGCCTGTGACGTTCTTGACAATGCCATAGGCGGACTTGATGACGAAGATGCTGTTGCTTTTGTAGGTGTCGAAAACGGCGGGATAGCCGCCCTGGGGAGCGTTAGCGGGGTCATCTGTGCAGGCCGACTCGTAGGCGATTTCGACTATCTTGCTCATACGATCATCCCGAGGTTGTTCAGGTAGACTTTGGAGGTGGCCGTCGAGCTCAGGTTGACAATTTCGATGTTCGTGAACGTTCCCGAGGCAGTCCCGACTGCCGCAGCATCTGTCCACAGGAACGTGTACGTCGTCCAAGTGTTGGTCAGGGTCTTGAGCTCGTAGATGATGGGGCTGCCCGAGGAGTTGGTGTCAATCTGAATGCGCAGCTGGGGGTTGCCGGTGGTGGCATAGAGGTCGACAGTGATGCCGTGGTAGGCGGAGGCCGACAGAGGCGTATTGACTGTGAAGTTGAACGCGCCGTATTGGTTGACGATACCGGTAACGGCCACGCCGCCTGTGACTCTCGTATCGGTTGCTGTCGAGTAGGTGCCCGTATAGGAGTTGTTGGTGAAGGAGTTTTGCACGCCATTCTGGTAAGCCCAGTAGTAGGTCGCCGTCGAACCTCCCGATCCAGTGCTGCCACCCGTAGAGCCGCTCGAGCCTCCTGTGTTGGACCCTGTTCCCGACCCTGCTGCCACACCGCCGTTGCCTGAACCGTTTCGTGCCGGGGTGCCGACGGTGCCGCTTGTGACAGGTTGACCATTGAGGTCGACGGTGCCTGAGAGGTTTTTATAGCTGCGCAGCAGGTTGATGAATTTGACGCCAACGTCAATCCATTGGATGGGCTTGTTGAGGCCATAGCCGTAGGGGTCATTGTCAACTATTAGGGCCGGTGGGTCTCGGAAGTCGAGAATCCAGATGCAGTAGGGAACTTTGTAGGTCTCGCAGGCGACGAAGAAGGGGGTCATATCATCGGTGGTAGCATTGACGGTTGCCGAGCCGTCGGACTGCGCGTAGTAGTTGAAACCAAACTCGCCCAGGAGGAACGGGAACGTTGGAATCGCGACAGTTTGCCCCGGCAGACCCTCGTTATACGGCACCGCGCCCCAATTCGCTTGAGATTCGTAGTTGTGCACTTCGTAGGCGATGTAGCCGACTGTGTTGACTAGATCTGTGATCGGGTAGGTGGGGTCGACGGCGCGGTTCGCAGGCGTGTTGAAAAACAGACCGTGTCGGGCGTAATGCGTCGGGCCTTGAACCACACAGATGTGCGGGTAGTTCGCCGAGTCTCGAGACTCGACTTGCCTAATGACTGCGATAAGCGAGTTGACGGTGGCCATGTAGGCCGCTTGGGTGGCAGCTGTGTCGTTTGACTGAGGCTCGTTACAGAATCCGAATAGGACGTGCGGCGAGTTGCGGAAGCTTGTGGCGATCTGGGACCAGTGGGTGAAACTAGCAATGGTCGGCTGGCCGGAGGTCGGCAGAAAGGGGAAGCATGTGTAGTCGACACCGCAGGTGATCATGATGTGGCCATTACGGGAGCCGACGTAGTTTACAATGTCCTTGATCGAGGCTAGGTAATTGGGGTTGTTGACTAGATCTAGGGCAGCGGACTGCTGGTCGAGGTAGAGCCGGAAGAAGTCGACTCCCTGATCCATGGCCCAGCCTACGCGACGCTTCCACTCTTGGGCCGTGACCGTTGGGGTGTTGCCGTCGACCTCGCGCGCCTTGCCCGCCATTCTCGTATCGCAGACGTTGATCCCTCGGCCCATCCATATCGTGTTCGTCGCGTCGTAGAAGTGGGGTCCTTTGACGTGGAGCGCGAGCGCTGCCCCGTAATCCGTCGCAGGAGCCGAATCAATCGGTACGAGGGAATAAGAGGGCGCCACCGGGTTGGGGTTGACGATGAGTTGAACGTTGTTGGTGTGTACTTTGCCGGTGGTGGTGCTTTGAAGGTTGAGCAACTCGACGTTGGTGAAACTGGAGGTTGAAATTGAGTTGTTCGTGACGCCGGTGTCCGTAAAGAGAAACTTATAGGTCGCCCAAACGTTGGTGAGAGTAATGTCAAGATAGACAAGAGGAGTGCCGTTATCGCCAGAATCCAATTGGAAACGCAACGTGGGGTTACCGACTTCGCAGTACGCATCGATTGTGACTCCTAGATAACCATTGATTCCCACCGGATTGGCATTGGGCGAATTAAAATTGAAGGCCTTGTACTGTGCGAGTCCGGTCGTCGCGGTTTCTTGAACCCCATTGGTGACGCGCGTGTCTGCGGAGGTGACGAAGGTCGACCCGTAGGAGTAATCCCGCCAGGAGTTTTGTACGCCATTGACGTATATCGGGTAATAGGTGTAGTTGGTCCCTGTTGCGGTTCCCGCCCCCGTTCCTCCTGTAGATCCCGAGGCAGGATTGCTGCCCGTCGTAGACGTCCCAGTAGTGGTCGAGGTAGGCGTCCCAGTAGTTGTCGAGGTGCCCGTACCGGTTGATCCGCCCGTCGTCGTGGTGCTAGTGGATGTTGATGTAACGAGCGGCGTGCCCTGTGCAACTAGACCTTGCGACCCGACAAAATCTAGCGTGACAAAATCCGTCGACATAGGACTAGGTGCTTGCAGATCCCACGGATTGCCGCCCACAACGTTTGTGATGAGTGTAATGTCGCTAGGTAAAAATGCATTGCCGTTGGGTGGCAGCGGATACTGGTACGACGTTTTACCGTTGGTTCCGGTGATTGTGACGTACCAGTTGGACCGGTTCTTGATGACCATGTCGCCGCCCGACGGGGTGAACCAGGTGTTCTTGGTCGACGGCAGATTCAGAGATACGGTGGTGGGTGCCGGCTCGGCTGTGACGGTTTGGACGGGGGCTTTCCATACGGAATCAAGGGCATTGCCGGCAGCCGAAGCTAGGTCGTACCCAGAGACACGTAGGGCCTTGAGAAATTGCACTTAGCGCCCCCGGGTGCTTACAAGCCTTGGTTGGTCCAACCGAACAAGTCGACGACGAAGCCCGTATTGGTTGAGGCCACCGCAGTTGCAGCATTGATCGTGATGGCCAACTGATCGTAGGGCTGTACGATGACGTTGCCGGTGGTGACAGATGCCACGTAGTACGGAGCCGCAGTTGCGGCGGCAGCAGGACCGGCCATGGTCACGATAACATTGTTGGACTGAGACTGGTCGATAAGCTGAACAGCATTGGCATTCGCCGTACCGCCGGTGGGGGTCAAGGGAGCATTCAGGTTGCGCAGCATCATGTGGCTGATGTAGGTCTGACAGCCCTGTTGGGGCTCATTGTTGGCAGCGACCGGGGAGCTCGAGATGCTGTAGTTCGAGGGTGCTTGCGCAGCTGTATAGGTCGCCGGGCCCAGGCCGGTCGTCAGAGGCAATGCTACAGTGGTCGAAGCCCCAACACCCAATGCGGTGTAGTTGACCTTGAAACTCAACAAGTGCGTGAGCGCCGGGATGAGCGAATTTTGTGGGGCTTTCCAGAGACCTTGATTTAGCGAAGACATGCCGTTGTTTACCTTGAGTTAGAGCGGCACGTAACCGCAATGTTAGTGGTACCTGTTCCGGAAGTGGATACATAGCGAAGGCGAATGAACTTGACCCCGAGGTTGGGGATCTGAATGTTGTAGTTGTTGGCGCCCGAGACGGCGACCGTGTATTGCGTAGTGGTGTTCGGCTGATTGAGCGGGGCCCAGAAGACTTTTGAAGAGTCGAAGACCTCTGCATTGAAACCGAAATCCGAACATTCGAAGTTAAAATTGCCGGCAGCCGTACCGCTGCAGTTGATGGTTACACTCAGGTGATTATACCCCATCATGGCGATTTCATTGAAAGGCGGTTGGCCTGCAACGGGCGAGGCTACGAGACCACTGGCGGCAAGCGACATGCCTTGGGTAAGAAGAAAAGACTTGTCTAGGTTACGAGACATTTAGCCTTCCAGTGCTTGCGTGCGTGTAGGTTGAGAAGTCGTCTGCGGACTTCCCTTCTTCGCCTGTTGCATTTGCGCTTGTTGCTGTTGGATCTGTTGTTGCACGAACTGGCGCGCAGTCTGCATTATACTATATGTAGCGGGGTCAGTCAATGCGGATACGGGGGCTTGGAGTAGGGTGCTTGCATATTGCTGTTGGTCGAGGGTCATAGGCTTGCCGGATCGCATTTCCGAAACCAAGTGGGCCTGAGTCGACGCCAAAATGTCGGGATAGAAGCGGTTCATGACCTCAACACCCTCTTTGGTCGGGTTGGCGAGCACTGAAGCGGGGTCATGCACAGCATCGAAGTAGCGGTTGAAGGTCTGCTGTTGTTGGCTCGAAGGCTCGCCGGGCGATGGGACGACGTATTGCAGGCTGCTGCCGGGCAGCTGAGGTATCTTCGAGGCAAGGAATGTATTCTTGGCCATGGCCTGGGCTGTGAAGCGTGCAGCGATTTCGTCCGAGGCCCCAGCCTTCGTATATGCCTGTTGAATTTTACCTGCGGCCATCTGCTGATTGCGCACCGAGTGCGAAATAGCTGCCGTAATCAGGTTAAAATCTTGGGTTCGCTTGTTGACTTCCGAGACGTTTTGTAGGGTGCTGTCGGCCACCGGGGTCCCATAGAAATTCTTTTCAAACACGCGGCCTAAGCGGCCTGAAGCATTGTCAAATAGGTTGGCGAACGTCGACGCTGACTCCGCAAAGGCCCCTGTGCTGAACTTGTCGGCAATCTTGGAAGCGGCGCGGGCCCCGGTCACCATCTTGGTGACTGCCCCCCAACCGGCCAAACGGCCTACCGATACGAACATGGCAGCGTCTTTCCAGAATGTACCCCCCGAGGTGACAGGAGCCGCCTTGCCCGTCTTAAAAACGTCGCCCAGAATCTTTAGGTTCGAGTATTGCTTGTTGGTGTTGACCCATGAATCCGCCATGAGAGGGTCTTGTGCCTGCAGCGCGAAGTTGATGGCCCCAGAGGCCGTCTCTCGCGCGTCTACAAGGTTGGCCATGCCCGAACCTACGGGGTCCTTCGCAAATGCCTTGTAGTCGATTTTAGCGTCAATGTCGCGCCGCAGATCGTGCAGCTTGCCAACCGTTGCCCCTTCGATGCCGAGTTTGATCGCCTGGTCTTCGAGCCCGGACTTATCGAGCAACCCACTGAGTGTATTGGCCAAGGCGCCAGACTCGTTTGCAGACAAGGGCACGGTGGCGGCTTTTTTTACGGCTTCCATGGTCGATGCGGCGAAGTCCAACTTGCCCTTGATCTCCGATGCGACTTGCTCGCGCGGTAGGTTGTGCCATTGGTTGCCTTCGACTGTCTGCCACAATTCATGCTGCCGGCCTTGATACATCACCTGCGAAGACTCGGCCCGGTCTAGGATGGATTTCTGCAGCTGCGTATCGCGGATCTCGCCGGCAACTTTGCTGAGACTCTTGAAGCCTTTGGCCACCAAGCCCCCGACGATAGGAATGCCCGCCCCGATCGCCGCATCTAGGACCCATTCGTGTCCGGACTCCGCGTTGATTTTTTCTTCCCCTTGCGGCGAAAGCGCATGGTTGATAGCTCTTGAGTCAAAACGTGAACCTGCGCCCAGTAGGACGTTTGCGGTGCCATCAATGGCGGCTGTTTGAAGCAGTGCGGTTGTTCCGACTGATCCAGCAACCCCAAGTCCGCCTGATGCAGCAATGAGTCCTGCGCCCGTCGCCAGCGCTGTTCCGCTTGTGAGCCAAGGATGGGCTGTTGCCGAATTTTGGATTTCTGTGGCAAGTTTTTGCGCCGTATCTTGAGGTAGGAGGTTGAGTGTTGCGCCTGTTAGACCCGGTACACCTTGCATGGCCCCAAGACCAATTGCTTCCGCATCGTATTTCCATCCCGAGTAGGCCTTCTCGACGGCCCCTGTGTAGACTTTTTGCTTGTCGACTGCGGTGTAGCCCATCTGGCGAAGCTTGCCGTCGTCTTCAAACCCGCGCGAATCAACCGTTTGCCGCCCATCGGGCGAGAGAAAGGTCACCATTATTTTTGCGCGCTTAAGTCGAGCGTGTTTGCCAAGTCCCCGATGGGCCGGCCCCCGCCTGCCTTGATGACGTTTAAAAGTTCCTTGCGCAATCGAGCCCCGACCTTTTCCCTGGACGCCTGAGTGTCTGTAATAAATCCTCCAACAGCTTTATCCCCGCGCATCAACTGTCGAGCATTGGCCTTTGCACCGTGCGCTTCGATTGTGGCGACTGAGTTTCCGAGGTCTGGGCGAAGCTTCGCGTTGTCGAACGGATCCCATGAACTGTTTTCTTCGGCGGAAGAATCTTGAAAGTTTTGATAAGCCTGCACCATGTTTGACAGATTCTCGCGCTGCGTCTTATCGCCCTTAAAGCCTTCCACAACCTGACTGAGACCATCCGCCTGGTTCATCTTCATGCCCGCCACAGCGATCGATTTCATAAGCAACGTACGTTGCAAGTCGAGCGAGCTAATGTCCTTGAGTCCGCTTAAAACGCTTTGGGAGGTCGTCTGCTGCACGTCGTTTTGAATCTTGGCAATCGAGAGGTCGAACTGCGCATTGATCTGTTGAGCCTTGGCTGCAGCCTCCGCCCCACCCCACTTGTTCGCTATATCCGAGGTGATGAACTTCAGTCTGTCGTAAGCCGCCGAACGTAGAGCCGCCACAGCCTGCAGCTGATTGAGCCCCTGGTCCATCAACAGTTTGAGCTTGCCTTCTTCGCCTGCCGCGACACGGTTTTTCTGATTGAGATTTTGTATCTGCCGTTCCATATCCCTTTGAATAACGCGGTCGAGTGCTGTAGGAGCTCCTGGGTTGCCAGATAGTCCGTTCGCAAAGCCCCCGAAAGCCGCACTAATGATTCCAATGGCCTGTCCGGCAACTGTCTTATCAGCGAAAAAGTCTTGGATTTGTGAATTAGCCGCGTCGCTTCTAGCTGCATCCCACTTCGCCATCTGCGCTTCTGTGCGCGCTTGAGTTTGAGCCGATAGTTCTTGTACAGTCTTATCAAGTTGGTTGAAGCGTGTCAAAGTATCGTCAAAATAAGGCTGCATATCTTGATTCTTTTTGGCCGTGACGTCCGCGAGACCGAGCTCCGCTTGCTTCGCATTTGCCCCAGTCGCGTCCAACCTGGCCTGTGCGTCTGCACCGCCCTTCTTCAGTTGCCCAATCTCGTTGCCGATAAGTGCCTTATCCTGATCTAAATACGATGTGTCTATACCCAAACCCCCAGCTTGCGAAGCAGCTTGAGGGTCTGATAGTGGATTGTTGGCCTGGAAAGCGGCAGTGGCATCGGTGGGCATGTTACTTGCGACTGCATCGGCTCCCCCGCCTTCATTCGGACTTGCATTCGCAAACCCCGCCGGAGGTCCAAGACTCTTTGCCATGTCGCCTAAAATGCTTGCGGGGGGTCTCTGTATATCGGCCATCACTTAGCTCCTACGGTGTGAGCAATCGCCAGCATCTCATCTCGGGTCAGCCGGGCCTGCGTATTGTCGCGCTCGCTTAAAGCGCTCTTGTCTTCGACCAACCACTGACCATTCTCCTCGCGCACGTGACGGTGAAAGTGACCTTCGGTGAAGATATCGGGGTAGTGATTCTCGATGGCATCGAGGGAGTCATAGCGTTTGAATGCTTCTTGAATGGGGAGGTATTTTTTCATTTAGGTCACAGGGAGCGAGTCGGGAAGCATGGTGTAGGGTGTGCTCGGTGTTTGCCCAGCATAAGACAAGTCCCCAGGTTGCGTAAGTTGTGTTGCAGGAGTATCAAGCGATTGTAAAGTTGGAGACGCGCTACTGTTTGAACCGGATCCGACGGTGGCTTGCGCAACACCCTGCCCTGCCGCACCACCGACAACCGCGCCTGCCGGACCCCCGACCAAAAAGCCGATGCCAGTTCCCGCAGCCGTAATCAGACCATTGGCAATCTTGGTCCAAAAATCCCATTGCTGGGCGTTGTATTTCTGCATAATGGCGGTGTCATTGCCGAGTGCGGTTTGAGCCGCCTGTGTGACCTGTTGGTCCCCCTGTTGATTCTTGAGGCCTATGTCGCGCAGAGTTTGGGTGGTGGCCTGTCCGGCTGTCGTCTGGAGACCCTGTTGCTGCAACGTTTGTGCAGTCTGATTCAGTCGGGCCAAAGCAATATTTGAACGCTCTGATAAACCGAGATTCGAGAGGGCGTTTTGCTCTTGTTGGCCGACTTGACCGACCTTCGACACGGAATCTTGTGCAGCGATCGCCGCGTTACCCGCAGTAAGGCCGCCTTCTCGGGACAGCTTATCAGCCTCTTGAGCCCCGACAGCTTTTTGTACACCAAGGTTGTTTGCGAGCGCATCGATGTTCCCAACGTTGGCGGTCTGTTGCCCCAGAATAGCGTTTTGTGCGCCGAAGTCCAAAGGTGTTGAGACAATGCCGCTTAGTCCCGTAGCCTCTTGAGTCAAGCCCGCTTGGTTAGGAAGCTGTGCGTACTGCGCCGGGTTCGTCAAGCCCAAGTTGGCTAACTGTAACAAAGCTGCGTTTTCGCTATCTACGCTCATTTGTTTGCCGTCCCTGATTTGGTTGCACTAGCTGCATAGGATGCCCCTGCCTGCGACACCGCACTTGCAACTCCTGTTGCAATTTGGGTGATGTGCGATTGGTCGAGCCCGCTTTGGCCCGCCGAGTTTTGGAGCGCCGTTTGTTGTTGTTGCAACTGATTGATGTAGGCTTGGATGGATAGCTGTTGCTCGGCAGAGGCGTATTGCAAGTCCGACTGGAGGGCGCTGATAGCTTCCGTAAGGTCTTGGCTCATGGTTTGCAATTGAAGGCCCGTTTGCTTTTGAGCCAAGCCCAATTGCGCATCGAGTGCGCTCGTTACCTGTTGCCCCTGTTGGTCTACTTGACCCGCTTGCGCGATGTTGAAAGCCTGTTGCTGTTGCTGCGATGTGTTGGCCGAGCGAAAACCTGCCGCTTCCAAAGAAGCCCCAGAGTTGGCCCCGACACCTGCCGTCTGTTGCGACCCCACCACTGCTTGACTACCGGCCTGAGCCGTATTGCTGAGTGAGTTCGCATTCGAGGAGAAGATGTTTTGTAACTGCGAGCCGAGGGCTGCGGTGTTTTGATTCTCTGCGGATTGGTCCGCGTACCCGGTGAGTTTGGTTTGAGCCGCTGAGGCCTGCGTCTTTGAATCAATGATTTGCTGGTTGCCTAGATTCGTTTGCTCTTGAGCTTTTTGGAGGCCAATGCTTGTTTTCCCAAGCGCAGCGAAAGAATTGATAACTTGGGTTGTATCCGCACTGGAAACGCCGCGATTAATGGTAACCCAACTGTTGTCAGTTGTGGACATAAGGGATGCAAATTGATTGTTATTATCGAAATTCTTTGCGCTGTACGTTCCATCGGGCTGTAATAAGTAGATAGTCCCTTTGATCTGTTGTGTAACCGGGTCAACCGAAAACGTGTGTTCGTCGAAAATGGCTTTTGGGGCCTGATTGGATGCGGAAGAATACGTGCTTGCGCCGACCTGAAGTGGAGTTGCAACAACCGACGTTGAGTTTATCACCTGCACTTGGTTGGTCGTAAAAGAACCGTGTAGCTGGTTGATGTTCGCAGCATTTTGCCCCAGTTGTGTCGTAAGGGCTGTGGTGGCTGCGGTTCCCTGTGTGACGTTGTTTTGGCCCGTAGTGCCAAGCTGAGTCGCCGAAGTCAACTGCCCATTGGCAAGGGCCGCACCTAGGGACGGGTTGTTAGCATTAGCGTTGGCCGCCGCATTGGTCGTATTCTGCACGACAGAAGCAGCGGATCCCGCTGCGGCAGGTGCCGGCTTTCTATTGAGCGTATCGAGTGGAGTCGCAGCTGTGCTGCCTAAAAGGCCGGTGCCGAGGCTCGCTACTTTGGACTGCACGTCTGAGGCAGTAGATACATCACCGGGGACCGATGCAGCCGTGGCAGGGATGCCAATTTTAGAACTAAGGCTGTTGCCAAGTGTAGCAAGTGCGCTCATAGGGATTGGCCTCTGCCGACGCGGGTGACCGAACTATCTATAGCACAATATAGCACGAGTCCGCTGATCCTGGCTAGTTCGAGGGTCGACCCTGTCGGGGGGGTCACAGTGATCCGGTAGCGAATGGACCATATGCGGTTGCCGCCTGGCGGACGAAAGCGATATTGATACTGGGCCGGCGCCGTTGTCACGGCAAAAGAACTCAGATAGCCGGGGGTCGCCTTGTAGGGGCCGTAGTTGATAGCGGTCTCGACCATAAGCGTGTGGGGATTAAAATATTGCCCGACAAGCATCATCTCGTAAATGTTGCCCTCGGCCCCTGGATTGCTGTTGCTTGGCGACAGAATTGACCCGGAAGGTGCGCAGTCGAGCCATGGCGTCTCAAGCTTCATTGTCGACCCGAACTGATTGATGGGCTGCAGGGTACTTGCCGTCACGCAATATAGCGACTTGTCGACTGCCTGAATGAACTTCGAAACGCCAGACGCGGCACTCCATGTCGAGAATTTCGAGGTGTTGTAGTCCCAAACTAAAGCGGCCCCTGCCGGGTTAGCGAACACAACAGCAGACAAAGACTCGGAAAGGGTGCCGGACCCGTAGACGGTCGAGGGGTAGACTGACAAGAGCGTGCCGGTCAAGGCGTCGACTTTGGCCCCAACGGGGGTCAGGTTCAGCGACGAATCGATGACTTGAAAGCCGGCCCGATCTTGATAGATGACACCTACGGGTGTGGTGACGGGCGAGCCGCAGCCTCGAATCCCTGCCGGTGTCGGCAGGGGGGTAACGGCGTAGAAGCCGCTTGTGTAGATGGTGCTTAGTGTTGCGCCGTTGGGAGTCGTCCCATCCGAATTGAGACTGAGTTGTCGCGCGGGACCACTACCACCGAAAGTTGCAATCCCTCGCGTTCCAAAAAGAAAGATAGACGACTGATAAGCCGCGAGGCTTCGAACGTCTCCGAGTTCTGCCGGGATTGCGAGATAACAGAAGTAATTAAATTCAGGAGGTGCTTGTTCATCCCATAGTTGAGAGAAGTATACTCGATAGAACCCCTCGACACACGCAAGCCCATAAAGTCGTCCCCCGGTGGCTACCTGCCACAGAAATGGTGGTGGTTGATAGGCACTGTAACTGCCATCGGCAGCGGTGTAAAGACGGTCTTCGACGATGTAATTCTGGCCGGTCGGATTGATGAGCGCGGTATCGGCAGTCGTGTCTGTAAACGAAATATAGAAGTCGGCAAGGTTACCCGTCAAGCTTGCTTGTTGTGGGGCCGAGGTCAACACCGAATATACTTGAAAGAATTGCGAGCCGGCATTGACTGTGCGGTAGACCACCGCTTCGATTTGTCCTCCATAGTATTTGTACGAAGTTTCAGGAATCGGGAATGTGACGACGCATTGCCCGAATGAATCGGCACCCGATACAAAGCTTACTTGCGTGACAGGACTCGGCGGGCTGCGGTGTACAAGACCATTGGCGTCGGGCCAGCGGTACACAACCGTGTACTGATACTGGCACAGCGTGCCCAAAGCCACAGATCCGGTGGCAGTTGCAGCCTTCGAGAGCGTGAGGGTCAAAGCGTTTGAATCGAATTGCGAGACGGTGGTTCCCGATGCAATACCTGTGCCGCTGAGCGTCATGCCGACAAAGATTTTGGTGTTGCCCGAGACCGTGTAGGTTGCCGCTGTTGAGCCCGATGTCGTGTTGATGGTGATGCCAGAGGAGGCAGTGACCGTAGACCCAATGAAGACGTTGCGTGGACTTACAATGCCTGCTTCATGCACTGTTTGCCCGTCGTAAAACATCGTAAGAGGTCCGCCCATACTCAGCGTTCGCCCGCTGTACACCATGGGACATGTCGCATTTTGTGCCTGTATACTGAAGATAGCGAGAGCGTCAAGCTTGTTGTTGAAGGCCGGCATCCCGGCACCAAAGTATGTAGCAGTTGACGGGTCATTCGGCGCGGGCTGCACAACTTTGAGTTGCGAAAACAGATTATACGGAATGTAAAATTCAAGCGATGCGTTATCGCTCGGACTCAACAGCGGAGTGCACAGAGGCAAAGGCCAAGCATTGGACGGCACAAAAAGTCCCGCAGCATCATCGGCCCAACGTCCCACCACGTTCATGTGTGCATTTAAAAGATAGTAGCGGGGCTGCGTAAACATTTCGGCGATCGAAGTCGCACCATTATCAAACGCACCGGTCACCATGGGGACTAAAAAGTCATTGCTGGTCGACACACCACTCGTTCCGCCGGGACCATTGTAGTTGGGGCTGAAACACTCGCCGATGAGAGAGGCACCCTGTGCAGTTCGCCAGTAGAAAGTGTTGTAGGCCGCAATGCCTGCGAATGAAGACCCGGTTGCCGTGCCGCCTATTTCCAAACAGCCAAGCTGACTGCGCGAATAAAAACCGACACCGTTGCCGTTGAGCCCCGGACTCGATCCCGACGCGAAGGCTTCGTACTGCATGAAGAACACTGCCGCCGTGATGGCCCCCGTAACCGAATTCTTGGCGATCCCGACGGTGGTCGATGGTGCGTAGAAATTGCCTGTGACAGCGGCTGCGAGCGAGACGGTCGGGGTTTTGCCGGTGCCGGTGTTCCAAGTCGCTTCATCGTTTGCGTAAACGTTGACAGAGACTGCCGTGGTATAGGCGTACATGAGCCCCACACCGTTGAGGTAGCGCGCAGACAGATAGCCCGAGGAGCTCGGAACAGCGGTGTAGGTGGCAGGGGTGCCGATGATACCGGTTGCGCCAACTTGCACGAATGTCGGGATGCCCCCAGATGCTGCCGTTAAATAGCCGATATACACCTGCTGCTTCGCGACAAACATAGTCCAACCGTAGGCCGTCGATGCGATGGTGAAGGGGGTGCCGCCGGCATAATTATAGCTGTTGTACTGCATCACCCGCAGGGTGAGTGCATTCGATCCATCGGTCTGATACGCCAATAGGAAATTGACACTATCGCCGGGGATGGCGATGACCCGAAAAGAGTTGATGTTGCTCGACGACTGCTGATAGGTGTAGAAGGGCGCTGTCACGCCAGTAATAAAATCCCCCGCACAAAAGGCAAACGAGATGCCGATGATGTAGCCAGTTTTGCGGACGATGCCGACTTGAGCGTAGGGCCATTTGCCATTGATAGGCGCATCGGGCGCGCAGAATTGGGCGTTTCCATTGTTGAGGTTGCTTAGGACCTTGGTGCGAAAGTTGGCCTGATAGGTGGCCGAGGGGCAGGGTGCTGAGGGGTAGGCGGGATTGTAGAATTGGGGTTGCGAAGCTTTCGGGCCGGAGGCCCCAGCGCCTAGGGTCGTCTCTCGAATAGAAAACACACCGCCCTGCGGGCCGGACGTCGCATTGTACACCTGAGTCGTAGCGTCGGGCAGCAGGTTGGTTCCGGGGGACGGTAGGCTGCGCACTTGTCCGGTGGTTCGCAGCCATACGTTGTCGCAGGTGGTGGTCGCGGGGTTTGGAACCTGAATCGGGTCAGTCTTAAGGTCGAGTCCGCCATCGAGGCCGATGTTTTTGATACCGTCTGTCAGGTGGTCGCGGGGGCTTTTCATAGGATCACAATCAGGGTGGCAATAGCTGTGATGCCGAGCGTAACTGATCCCGACGGGATACCGACGATAGAAAGAATGTCACCGGCATTAAATGTAATAGTCAGCGGCGCGACAAGTGCCAGGCTCATGTGATACCCCAATCGAGAGAGTAGCCGTAGGTCGGATACCAGCTGTTGGCACTGATATTGCTAATGCCGATACTTTGCGCCTGGGTGCGAGACGTTGAGGTCGAAATGTATCCGGTGCTTGCCGTCGTAGTGCCTGTTTCCATGTAAATTCTGTCCGAGGCGTTTGGAAGTATCTTGATACCGGCATTCGCCGCGAGAACCGAAACAAGAAAATAGCACGTCCAACCGGGCACAAGAGAAGTCGTAAGCGGCATGGTGAACGTAACCAGGGAAGAGGCGCCAGTGATAGTAAACCACGTCCCCATGTCAGCAGCAACTACTGTATACGCAGCAGTCTTATTGACGACCTTGATAACTTGCGCTGCTGTTGTGCTCGGTAGAGCGGCGTAAGCCGCTAGTCCCGTGTTGCCGTTGGCTGTTAGAACCTGACCTGCGGTACCTGGATAGCTGATTGTTGAGTAGACACCCAGTGCATTGCCGCCGGATTGCCAGTTGCCTTGGATGTTGTTGACGATGAAATTCTGGGTGCCGGGGATGCCGGTAATCTCGATACAGTCGCCGACGTTTGAATTGACTTGGTTTATCGCGTACGTGGTGCTTGTGCCAAAGCAATAAAAGGTGGTGGTGCCGCTTGCGACTGGATTGATTGAGATGGCCCCGCCATTGCCGATGAATCGAAACTTGAGCGAGACGCCAGTCGGGTTGGCAATCATGGTGATGTTGTTAGATCCGGATGCCGCAATGAACGTCGTACCGCTTTGCAGTGCTGTGACCGTGACCGATTGCGCCGCAAGGCTGACAACACCTGTCGAGTGGAAAATAGCCCCATAGGCGTCTCGGGCCGCAATTGTACTGACGGTGTTGGTGGAGGTGGCATTGTTTGCGGCGACGGCGCCTGCGGCTACAGCAGCTGCACTTTGACCTCCAACAGATACGATCGTGGCGACCGTGGACCCTGAAGAGCTGGCAGGTGTTGTGACGTCGCTTGTAAGCTGGGTGATTCCCGAGGCGCCAGAGGCGGCAACTGCAACCCATGTAGCGTCTTCGCGTAGGAAACGAGTGGTGCCGGCTGTCGTGCCGGGGGAGGGAACTAGACCTGCAGCAGCTGAGGTGCCCGAGGCGACGAAGTTAGAGTAGGTGGGGCCCACCGGCGGCGTTTGGAACGTCGAGTCTTCCCTGAGATATCGCGTGGTGCCTGCTGTTGCTCCGGGGTCCGGTACAAGTCCGCTTGTGTGAGAGGTGCCAGATGCGCCAAACACAGAATAGGAGGTTCCGGCGGGAAGGGCTGTCCAGGTGGCGTCTTCTCGGAGATATCGTGTAGTCCCGGCAGTGGAGCCGGGATCCGGAACAAGTCCTCCTGCGTGTGAGGGTCCCGAAGCCACAAAGGTCGTGTAGGTGGTGCCAGAGGGAGGAACTCCCCATGTGGCGTCTTCTCGTAGGAATCGAGTAGTTCCGGATGTTGCGCCAGGATCAGGTACAAGGCCAATAGCATGGGAACTCCCCGAGGGTCCAAAGGTTGTGTACGTCGCATTTGGCGGAGTCACCCACGTGGCGTCTTCACGCAAATACTTGACGGTACCTGTAACACTCCCCGGATCGGGAACCAACCCTGTTGCGTGCGAGGTGCCCGAAGGGCCGAAGGTCGTATACGTGGTTCCGGTGGTCGGGGCCGACCATGCCGTTGCACCTGCAACCGTCGTTAGAACCTGGCCATTCGAGCCTGGCGGGATCTGCGAAAGCGTGATGGACCCCGAGGGGGTCGTTGAAGATGAGACCGCTTGACGGTCGAGACGATAGCTGTTGCCCGAGGGGGCGCGGTAGACCAGGTGGTCGTTTACAACTTGGACAGTCACACCCTGCGGCAGGTTTATTTTGGGGATAACGCCAAGCGATTGGCCATTTAGGACAGGTGCAGAAGCAGATCCCGAGAAGGCAGCATGGATAGCGGCCAGTGCAGAATTGAGAGGGTCGGCGAGATTTTGGACAGCGTCATCATTGGGCCCGGTTTCGGCTTTTACGAGCGGTGCACTTGGGGGGACTCCCTTAATGGCCATTTAGGCCACCCAGTAGGGATTACCCGACGGCGCCGACCATGGCTCGTAACGTCTGCGAAAGCCGTCGACCACCTGGGTCACCTGCTGATCGCGCCGGAAGGCCGCCTTGGCAATACGACGTTCAATGTCCTGCTTCTGGGCAATGATATAGTCCGCGTCGAGCCGCGCTTTCATGCGCATTTTGTAGACCACATCGAGCACGACCCATTCCTCCCAGCCGGTGGGCAGGTTGATATCGATGGACGTGTAGTCCAGAAGCGGGGCGCGAAACTGCGGGGTGTATTTGATCTCAACAGCATTGATGGCGGCAGTCGAAGGCGCGGTCTGGAAACGCAGACGATTGGACTCGATTCTGTAGCGCAAAGGCGCGCAAAGCATATCGGATGTGGAGTCGGCGTCGTTATAACGTTTGATTTCTGTACGCGAGGTGCCGTTGTTGTAGCACATGAAAATGGCTTGCATAGCGCGGAAATCCGGTGGCAGAAGATATAGGTCTTGGCCTCGTACGAGGCTCAAAGGGCGTGTGGTCGAATGCCAATCCTGCCACTGCGAGACAAGCTGTTCATACAGCTGCGCCAGAGAATCCCGTACCCACGGCTTGAGCTCTTGTTCGTCATCGTATGTTGTGGATGAAATTTGGTCGCAGCGGGACCGGACTTGCGCTAGGAGCGTGGTGATGGTTGCGGCATTGGCCATGTCATCACGGCGAGTTGTTGTCGCAAAGGGTGATTACAAAGTGAATCGAGTCGCCTACGGCAGAGTTCGTCAAGTTCCCCGACGTCTGAGCCACCACACCGATGTACACCAATTTGTTGACGTTGTCGAATCCGAGAACCGCAGCCGTATTAGGTGCCGAAGTAGCGATGGTCGAAGTCGACGCCGGGCCGGGAAGCAAGTCAGCTTGCATCTGACAAAACTGGCCGGTGAGCGCCGTATTGAATTTCAACGTGTAGATGTTCGGCGAGTTCGCGTTTGTTGCAAGGCCCAAGATGCCGGCAGGAGGCATCGACGCAGAGATGTTGCAGTACACCGAGACCGTCGAGATGGACACGTTTTGCTGCTGATTGGGCCCGAGATTCTGATTGCCTGCGCCGGGGGTTGGGTTGACGAAGGTACCGGGAACCAGAAGTTGATTCGTAGTACCTGCACCCGCTGCAACCGGACTGAAACTGCCCTGAAACTCGTACAGCGAGCCGTGGGCCGAATACACTGGGACGAACATTTACTCTCCTTACGAGGCAATCGTCGGGAACTTGACAATACCCAAGCACCAGGGTTTCGGGGCCAACAGCTGCAGATACGCACGAAGTTTGGCACGCCGTCCATCAAAGTTTTCCGAAGCGTATTCGGTCTGGCCTTGGACAGAGGCGAGATGCGGGATGGGCTTCTTGTGGCGCACAAGCAAGGCATCCATGTCGTAAATACGGCCATAGCCCTGCGGTTGATGGGGGTCGATAACGCAGTCGAGGCGTCCGCCAGAGGCACCGTTGATGACAATGGAACTGAAGCCGTACACGCCGAGGTCGAGGCTCGAATACTTGTACTGCGTCATCAATTTGCTGTCGAGCGAGTCCCAGTCGGTGGGGTTGAGTGCCACAAGGCTGGAATTCGACGCGCCCACAACGGCCATCTTCGACGAACAGCGTTTGATACCGTCTTCAATCGATTGGTTTGTGCCGTTATGGTAGGTGCCTGCGAGGCGCGAACCGTATTGGCTGCGGTTGAGACCGCAGAGGTTGTCTGTGCTAGTAACGCCACCCGCGGGATTCCAGGCATCGACGCCGATAATTCCACCCAAAAGATTCGTAGAGCTATAACCGGCGGTGCAGCCGTAGGCAGCTACGAAGCTTGAGGTCGTGAAGGCCGATGCATCGGTCAGCGTCAACAGACGCCGGCTCGAATCGATCGCCACAACCTGAACGGGGGTCGAAGTGGTGGTTGCAGCGCGACCGTCTGCGGGCCCGAAGATAGAACCTACGACTGGCCATCCGGTGTACGTGGTTGCGACAAGGCTTTGGCCGGGGTTGAAGACAGCATCCAACGGAAGACCAACCGCAAGGCAAATCTGATTAGTACCGACAGGCCCGCCCAATGCGTCAACACCGCCTGCGACAGCTCCCACGAGACCGCGCCAACCGTTGCCAGCCACATGGTAATCGATATCCAAGTTGTTATAGAAATCGGCGAGGGTGCCTTCCATGACTTTCTGGAACAGATCGGCGTAGGCGGCATCGCCCTGGCTCAACTCATCGTCTTTGTCGAAGACCTCAAAGATGCTGTAGGCCTGCGAACAACGGATGGACGCGCGAGCGGCGGCAGGAGCCGTACCACGTTGAGCATTCGCGATATTGAAGTCTTGGCTGTACCCCTGACGTGCGCCGAACAACAGAGGATGATCGATAAGATCGCCCGAGAGGCCGTCCGCTGTGCGCAACATGTTGATGAGAGGAAGGTTACGCGGAATGGCGTAAGGAAGTTCCTCGGTGGGATAGAACGTCTGAAATAGCGTTTGGAAGGTGCCGATACCAGCAGTCACGGGTCGTCTCCACAGAGACTTACCTAGCTAGTTTGCCGAGTCTCTGAATGGCCAGGTTGCGTTTGAACTCGAAGTGTTGTCTTGAGCCGATAGGGTAGGGGTTCTTATCTTCGCCTGATGCAGACGACGACGTATGCCCTGTTCCTAACGTTGTGCTTCCGACTGGAGGTGATGCTGCTTTCGACTTATAGCTATATTTAGCATTTATTTCATCATCTCGCAACACAGCCTGCAGGCCTTCGTTAAAATTCGCCTCAAGTTGGGTCATAGCGTCTAAATAAGACGTCGAACTATCACCCGAGGCACGCAAGTTTGCCATATGATTCCGAGCCACCTCTGCGCCCCCAAGCTTTTTAAGAAGCGGGAACCTGGGCAAAAAGGTCTCTATCTCGGTGGCCTCGCGAGCGCGGGTCAGTTGGGCCTCAAGTGCCTGTTGGCGCTTATCCGACTCCTCGATGCGGGCCTGCATGGCCGACAGAGCCTTCATTGCCGGGGTGGGCTTGCCACCATTCGCCAGCATTTCCTTCCACTCATCTTCATTGAGGCCCAAAGCAGATAGAAAGCCGACCGGGTCGTCTTTGGCCTCAGCGAGTTTAGCGAGCTTAGCAGTAGCATCGGCAGAGATACGCTCTTGTTCTCGAGTGGCCGCCACGGCCCGGTTCTCACGATCCTGCGCATCATTACGAGCCTTCTCGTATTTTGCGAGGAGTTCAGCGGTGGGGTCTTTAGCGGGCTCATCTTTTTTCTCGGGGGGTGGCTGGTCTTCAGACTTGGAAGGGACTTGCGGCCCGGGGGCCGGAACGTTCCTTTCGAGTCTTAGAGCCTCGGTTGCTGCTTTAAGTTTGGCCGCTTGGTCCTGTCGACGGGGGAGGCTGGCCGTTGCCGGCTGGCGGTTGTGTTGATCCTGGGGGTTGATTGGTACCTGTTGGACTTCCATTGGCGACTACTCCTTGTGGGGGTGATTGTTGCATTTGTTGGGAGGCTTGGGCGTTTTGAGCGGACTCTTGTATGATGTTGTTGGCCAACAAAATCCAGTTGTCAAACAGCGCAATCGACTCATCGGGGGCCCCGAGGGTGATGTACTGCAAGCGAGCATTGGAAATGCGGGTCAACATGTGCGGCAAGTCGTCGATGCGGGTGGGGCCGATGAAACGGGCATTCGGGGTCTCGAGCATGCGGTCGATGAGAAAATCGATGTAGTCGTCGACGGCAGACACTTCATTGATGGCGGCATCGAGGTCGGGGGGCCCCTGAATGAGACGTTGACCCTGGGCCTGGGTGAGCAAGCCGTCCTGCATGAGTCCGGTAATGGAGTCGATGCGCTGGGACGGGGTGGCTCCTAGAACGTTGGCGGCTGCGACCGACACACGGTAAGAATCTTCTTCCATCATAATATCTCGCCACGTAAGATTATTATGATACTTGACCGATCCAGCAGCCACCGGATAGCCGCCCTCAGTCTTTGCGATGACCCCTGCGAGGTGGATGGTGCGACGGGCAATCTGTACGAAAAAGTCCTCCCAGCGCTGCAGCAGAAGCAAATGACGGGTGTCCGAGGAGTCGATGTAGGCGTTCATGGCTTTCGAGCTATCGAAGCGGTTGAGGCCCGAATCTGTTGTGTTCGCTTGTAGCTGATTGATGCCGTAAAAGTTATGAACGAATCGCTCGATTTCGCGGGTGTAGGTGTAGGCGTCCGGATGGAAGGGGGGCTGATAGTGGTACTGAACCGCTGAGGGATCGGTGGCCTGGATTACGCGCGTCTTGTTGGTCATCATGTCCGGGGTGATGCCGGATTGCTCGCCGAGTACCCAGAAGGGACTTGTCCCGAGGTGCGCCGCTTGTTCCATGATGTTGAGCATTTTGTTGAGGTAGACTTGGCTGGCGTAGACTTGCTCGGTGTACCCTTGGCCGTAAGCCGCAAGAGGCTTGTCCCCGACCCTGAACTGCACCAGGGGGAACTCTTGAGAGGTCCATTCTTCGTCCATAAGCGAGCCCGACTGTAGACTCATCATGTGACGACCCTTGCGATCCCCGACCGGCGCGGCCCAGCCTTCAACCACCATGATCATCTCGGGCGCGTACAGGGTCCATTGATACTTGGGGGGTGGAGCCTCGGGAGCCTTGGCAATGAGAGACGCTTGGTCGGCGTGCAGCTGATACAAGACGTCCCGGCGGACGTAGCGCACCTCAAAAATAGCTCGGCAGGGTCCATAGGCACACTCGTATTCGTCCATAAAGACGTTGTTGGTCCAACTGTGCCGGGCCGTTATTTCGTTTTGCTCATTGATATATAGCTTGATCCAGCCGGAGCCTGTATTGAGCGCATCGATGCCCGACTTATGTACTTCTTGATACAGATTGCAGCGATTCCACTCGCCCATAAGGGCAGACTGCATTTTTCGGGCTCTAGACCAGTCTGAGTAGGTGCCGTTATTGGTCTCAATAACCGGACGCGAGTTCGCCTGAAGTAGAGTCCCGACCACAACATCTGTATCTGTCTTGATAAGATTGTAGGCCATGCGCGGCATGTCCAAAGAAACGTCAGCTCCCTGATCGTTCGTCAACATGTCGTCGTTGCAATACATCGAATAGAACAGGGTGTTGTTCCAAAGGCGCTTGCCCTGCGCACGGATAAGATTGTTGACGTATCTAAATAGGGAGCGTGCCGCTACATCCGGGTCAGGTTCGATGACCCAGGAGTTCGAGACGTCTTCTTTTGAATATATGTTGCGCGGCCTAACTGAGTTGTGCTGAGGAATGTTGGAGATTTCACGCCTAGCCGGAACAGTTGCACGTTTCATTCGCCCACCTCAGAGTCATCGATCGGGGACGGATTCATGTTGAACTGGGCCGTCAAAGCGTCAAGCTTTTCTTGATAGCCGTCCGAGGAGCGTGTGTTGGTGGCAGGCGGCATCTGGAACGTGTGACTGGTCGTCGTAGGCCTGCGAAGCGGCTCATCGCCACTAAAATCCATGACCAAGCGTTTTACTCCATTGGCTTGGAATGCTTGCAGTACGTCCGTCAGATTGAAGTTGTTCCCACCAGACTTTTTTGGCACTTGTTTCTCCTAGGGCTTGCTGTTTTTCGGATAAGGCGCGTCTATCGAGGGGGTCCATGGTGTCACGTGAGGCAAGCGTTTCTCGACCGGCACCTGCGAACTTGGCGTAGCGCCAAGCGTAGGTCAGCGAAAAAACGAGGTCGTCACGTTCATGGTTGCCAGAATCTGTGCGAGACTCGTTCCAGGCGACTTCATTTAGCTGCTGAATCATGCGCTTCTCGGCAGACGGGATCATGATTTCGCCGCGAAGGAAGGCAGAATTTTGAAATTCAATAAAATTTAATTTGTCATATTTTTTAGCGGTCTGAACAAGAATCTTGTAGTCGCGAAGCAGCTGCACCTGAATGGCTTTGCCATAGCCGCCGACGTCGCCGACTATTTGAGCCCCGGCACCATAGATCATGCGGTAATGCATGATGCGGGCAGCAACATCATCGGCGTACGTATGGCGTTTGGACCAGCTTTCCATCATGTACATGACCGGCGAGGTCTTCGAGTAGGCAATCACGGTGATAGCGGTTTCGTCCGACCAGCCAAAGTCTGCGCCCATGAGATAGAGCCAGCGGTGTTCAGACGGCAGGGGGGCATTGTAGACGTTGCGTATGTCGCAGAAGCCCGAGAAGACCCGTTCGTTTTCACCTGTGACCCAGATGCCCCGGTACTCGCGCAAAAAGCGTGGGTCTGTGAGGGTCAGGCCTTCATCATCGCAGATGAGTTGTTCGTCTTTGGCGTCGTCTGGCAGGTGCGGGTTGTCGTGCAGGGTCCATTTGAAGACTTTGTAGACAGGCTCGCCATCTTTGCGTTTCCGCAGACCATGCGTCGCTTCGTAGAACAACCCGGCCTTGAGCCGCCCTGCAGTTCCAATCATTATCAAGGTACCATTGTGGTCGCGTAAGGCGGGGCCTACTACTTCTAGTATAAGTGACTCAATGTGGGCGCCAAAACTGGCGGCTTCATCGAGACCCACTATTAACCAGTGCGGCCCCCGGAACTTCTCGATTTCGTCGGCGTTGTCGACGCCTGCAAGGACTATCTTTCCCCCGGTACGCTTGTGCGTTATCCACAGGAGATTCTGAGTGAAGGTGAACGGCAGATCGTAGCGATCGCACAGGCGTCTTAGTTCGACCCAAATGTAAAGACGCGCAACCTTCGAGGTTTGAGCCAAGTACAGGATGTTGGAGGCTGGGTTAAGTAAGAGTGCACTAAGAATGTATATAGCAAAGCCCACCGTCTTCCCGGCTCGCCTACTGCAGAATCCGACTTTGCGCCGGTGGGGATCCATGAAGAATTCGCGCTGCTTATCGAACCAGAGAGCCTGGAGCTCCTGTGCTTTTCGAGTCTCACCTTCAGTCGGGAGGAGTAGGCTTTCATGAGTCTCTTTTTGTTGTTCGCGACGTACGAGTTCAGCTAGGATGCGCCGTTGTGCGACGTCTGAGAGGGGCTTTTCTTTTGGCCGGTGGTCTGCCGGGTTTTGAAATATGCGTCCTATGCAATCAATCTAGCGTCTAGCTGCTGCCAAGCGTTTGGCGGCAAATAGACGGTGGTACGGGACGGCTCCTCGGGCTTTTTAGCGAACTCAACCTTAAGCACGCCGGATCCTGTGTAGAGCTCAATGTCTAAGACCCCCGACTTGCGGCACTCGAGCTCCCGGACCATCGTTTGGTTCACGTAGTAAGAGCCGTGCAGTAGAGCCCGCTTGATGGCAACAGTCAAAGGCTGCGAAGGCACAGGGGTCATGGTCTCGGCGGTCTTCTCAGTGGGAGTGGCGGCGGCAGTGGTCTGTGTTTTCGGCTGACGGCCACGGCGTTTTGGAGTGATATTGACGACTGAGGGGCTTTTTTCGGCTGAGTAGGTCACTTTTAACTCCATTTGGGTTGAATTCACGAACATTATACTCGAAATCAGACTTCAGTGCAAAAGTTGTTCCGCAAAACACCGTAATTGGGGCCGATATAGCGCATAGCACGCGTCCAATGGGACGCATAGATGAAAGACTCCTCGACGAAGGCACTTTTACGCACCAACTCGACCATACGCCGGCCCAGGCCTCTGTTTTGCAGTTCGGTGCGGACCAGCATGTAGTGAAGAACGGGCAGCTGGGTTTCACGCTTGGGCTTCTCGAACACTACATAGCAGCGAATGACGTCTGTCTTGTCTGGGTCGCAACCGATGATAACGTTCGAACGTGGGATCAGGCGGTCCATGCGGTGACGTATCTCAATTTTGTAGATTTCGGGGTCGCACTGGGTCTCGGAGTCGAGGCTGCAATGGCGATAGGACTGGGCCCAGGTGTCGTAGATGAAGGCTTTGTCCGAAGGCAGGTAGGGCCTGAAATGGACCGTGATCGTGGGCGCTGCGGGAGGCGGGTTGATTTTCATGGCGGTACCAGCAAGCGAGCTTAAAGCAGGGTGAACGTTCATGGGGTTATTGCGAATGTAATCGACAGTCATGGCCTAGCCTCCGGGTTTGATACGGGCAGCAACAGCTTCCAACTTCTCGCGTGACCAGTCTGCGATGTTTGAGTTGTCTTCGTCAAGGATGTTGGCATTATTCTCGGCCTGCTGCAGGGTGGGCAACATCTTGGCGAGTCCCTTGAGAATATTTGTTTTAGCAACCAATGTGCGGATGGTGGCCGGGTCGTCTTCGACCTCAAGCTGGGTGACCACAAAGTCTGTCAGTTTGTAGATGCGCGAGAGAAGCGAGGCAAAGTCGGCAACATGGCTGTCTGGGCGATAATCGGTGACGGGAATTTGGTCGGGCATGTATTCTGTTATACACTGCGCGTCATGGACAACTCAACTTTAGCGGCAATTATCACTTCTGCGGTAAACCTGTTCAGCCTGCTTGGGCTCGGTGTATATCTGGTCAAGACAAAGCATGTGACGTTGGACAATGTAAGGGCCCGGCTTGTGCAGGCGGAGTTGGATATTGTCGAATGGCGCAAGAAACTTGAAGACTACTACGGCGACCACAAGACCAATATCGATGCGCTTAAGCAGACGGTCGAGGGGTTCATCAATGGGCAGCTTTTAGCGAACTCATCCGTAGACGACAAGAAAGACGTGACCGTTGTCAGTCACCCAGCAATTCAGGCTCCTCCTCTTCGATCTCCTGCAGATGTAGGGCCGGCCTCCCAAGCGGTTTTGAAACAGCAGCCCTAAGCCTTTTGCGCTCCGCCGACAGTGCCCGACCAATAGAAGCGTCCGACGTGTCGTACTTTTCCCTACATTGAGCCCAAGAGTGCTTAGACCCGTCCGGGTTGCGCTCATGAAGCATGTACTGCACAATTCGTGCCGGTTCTACGCCCCTTGGGCGCCCGTCCTTAACACCCTCTGCCCGAGACCGCCGAATGCCCATTGAAATCCTCTCTGACAGGACGTCGCGCTCGAAGGCTGAAAATGACGCAATGATGCGCGCGTGGAAGCGGTCTGAGGCGGTGGCAAGGCGGATGTTTTCAGATACTGTTGAGAACGGTACAGCGGCCCGATGGAACCAGCCAAGGTCTCGAATCAGTTGCTCAAAGGTGCGGGCCCACCGAGACATACTCCACACGATTAGGCCGTCGATGTGCCCCGACTTCAGATCTTGCCTGCAGCGGTTGTACTCGGGCCTGACGTCATTTTTCAACGTGGATTCGGCCTCTGAATAGACTCGGGACTCGTCGAACGGCCACCCGTTGCGCTGCATCCACAGCTTGCATTCTTCGAGTTGGGCCGGTCTGGACTTTTGAATGGTCTTGGAGACGCGGATGTAGACCGCAGGAAACTTAGGGTATGTCATTCTTTGACCTCACCTTGCACTGAAGCACACAAGTGTTCCCAATCAAAATCTGTAGCCGCCAGGGCTTTCTCAGCAACTTCGATGGCTGCCAGATGCTCCTGTATGTCACGCCGAAGCTCGGCTCTTTCATCCCGCATATTTTTCCACTCTCGAATCCAAGACTCTTTGCTACTCATGTTTGCCCCTTTTGTATAAACGTACCACGCCCGCAGAGTTTTGGATATTTATATGGGGTCAATCGTCATGACGCATTGCGGCAATTGGGAATCTTGTTCCGGGCAGGAGAAGTGGTAATACCAAGCGGAATTCGCGGTTTACAGGGGAATCGGGGTTTGCT
>CBDAUT010000002.1:0-22916 GCA_965200515.1 Granulicella sp.
CGCCAGCAGTTTGGCCCCCAGCACACGGCGGGCCTACCAGAGTGATTACGACAGTGTTGTGGCCTTTCTGCGCGAGCGCTTCCCGCGACTATCAATCGAGCACATGCAGCAGCAGTGCACGCTGGAGCACGTGCTCGCCTACCTCAACCAGTTGTGCAATGAGGGCAAGACGGTCAGCACGATTAATCGCCGACTGTCGACCCTGAAAAAGCACATCCTGCCTGCCTTATTCAGCAGGGCGCTCGTGCCTGGCAGCCGTGACGAGCAGACGATGCGCGAGGTCGAGAAGATCGTGCAAGGCATCCGTCGCACAGTTGGCGCAGAGCAGCGGATCCGCGGGAAAAGGCCGTTGCTCATCGAGGACATCCGCGAGATGGTGGATGTTGCGGCCGAGGCGACGGACGACGATGAGAACCCGATGCCCAACAAGCGATGCCGGGATGTGGCCCTGCTGCTGTTCATGTTTCACTCCGCGATGCGCCGCAATGAGGTCGCGCACTTGTTGTGGTCCGACTTGACGTTCGATAAGCGAGGCGTCGTGGTAGTGGTGCGACAGAGCAAGACAGACAAGGAGAGCAAGGGGCAGACGATCGCTCTGCCTCGGCTTGATCACGAGTACTGCCCGGTGGCTGCCATGGAGAAGTGGAAGTCGACCAGTCGAGGCGACGGTGAGAGCCCTGTGTTTCGTTGGCTTAGCAAAAAGGATGAGATCGAATGGCGCGTGCTGATCGATCAACGCATCGTCGCTATCATCAAGCACTACTGCGCCGAGATCGGCCATGATCCTGCATGCTTCGCCGCCCACTCTGCGCGCTCAGGTTGGGTAACGTCCAGCAGCGAAAGAGGCGTTCCGGTTAGCGAGATGATGAAGCGTACCCGTCATCGCGCCGTTAGCAGCCTCACCGTGTATATGAAGAGCGATGATCTGTTTAACAATGCTGGTGATGCGAGGTTGTGATTCCTGCGAACACCGTTTCAGAGTCTCGTAGAACGAAGCACCAGTGAGTGGGCATCACGTGTAAGCGAATGAAGGCCCCAGTGGTGTTACGCACCTCGTTTGCTCTACGAGTAAGCTGCTCTGGGGGCTTGGGCTAGTGCATGTGTCTGTTTTCCATGTTTGGCAAGGCGAGGTGCCGTTGTTGGCGTGACGCTTTCATGTCAATCGATGTGCAGTGATGAAGGACGCGAGAGCGAGACTCGGAAAGGTTGTATTCGTTACCCTGCATCTCCGAGCAGAACGATCTGAGAGCATCAGCTAGGCTAGTAATGCACTGAAACGTCCGAGCAGCATTCACACATAGGTACTCAACGAAAAGGCCAGCGGTTCAACATCCTCTTCCGCACACTGACTCTTCACACCCCGTTCATGGCAGTTAGCACCCCGACTTGCACTTCCCTGAAGCAGAAGAGCAGTGCGACTTCTCGCTTTTGACGCCACACGCGTTCTTGACCTCCACTGGCTGCGACTTGGCGGCGACGGAGGAGCAGAATGACTGCTCGCCTTTGTCACCGCAGCACGTGCTCTTGGCCTCCACTGGCTGCGACTTGGCGGCGACGGAAGAGCAGGGTGACTGCTCGCCTTCGTCACCGCAGCACGTGCTCTTGGCCTCCGCTGGCTGCGACTTGGCGGCGATGGAAGAGCATGGCAGCTTCTCGCCTTTGTCACCGCAACACCTGCTCTTACCTTCTGCAGGCTGCAGCGTGGCGTCGGAAGCGCAGTGCAGACTCTCACCTTTCTCACTGCAACAACTGGTCTTCACGGGCTGCAGCTCGGTCCCAGCAGTGCAGGACGACTTTGCTCCGCTCTCACCACAGCAAGTGACCTTGATGACCTTGACGCCTTGCAAGTCAGCATCACCACTTGACTCCTTCTTGATCCTCTTCCTCATGAAACGCATCAGCCAGCCGTCGTCCTCGCCGTCGCAGCCGCAACCAGCGCCTGTGAAGTCCTTCTTCTGACTGGCTCTGACGGTTTCCATACCCTCCTTCGCAATCATCAGCGCGATCACGATCGCGGTAGCTGAGTCGAACCACCAGACGCTGCTGACCTCCCTGAAGATGATCCCGCCCACGACCAGCACCAGGCTCAGCTGCACGCAGAACAGAGAGCACTGCGCGTCCGTCTCGATGGTTGAGCTCTTCAAAGAGATGGCCACTCGAGTCTTGAGGACGTAGAGGGTGCCCATGTAGGCCACGCTCACAGCGCCGACGATGATGTTGGCGAGGCTCGACTCCGGCTCCTCGTGAATCACCAGCGCTCCTATGCTTCCACCGATGACGGCCAACGAAAGAAGGCAGAGAAGAAGACCGAGGACGAGCGTTGCAATCCTCTCCTTCTGCGTTGCGGTCCGCTTCGGAGCAGCCCCCACTTCTCCGCGTAACTCCTCGTAGAACCGCCAGCACACCAGGGAGCCGGAGATGACCTCGACCCAGCTGTCAGCTCCAAACGCGAGCAGGGAGATGGACACTGTCTCTGAGCCCAAGGCAAGGCCGATCGTACCCTCGGCGATTCCGTACACGATGGTAAACAGCGACCTGCAAACGGAGAGCAAGATCGAGTGAGCAAGACGCAGGAAAGAGCTGCTCCAGTGAGCGTGGTCATCTCTCAGTGCGTACGTACAGTATAATCGCCCGCTGTTGCCACTTACGTCGTTCCTGATTGGGTGTCGTCGCCAGCACCGGCGCCTGTTTATGATCGTCGCTGGAGGTTGCTGCCTGCTTGTCTAACACTGCCTGCCTCCACTCGGCCTCACTGATCGGACATATTCCATTCACCAGCGGGCAACCACGGTCGCACAGCACCGCGTCTTGACCGCTGCTATCGCGAGGGGATGGATTACGAACGGAACACTGCTGCTGAGCTGAGTCCGACGATGCTGCGCAAGGGCTGCTGCAGTGGTCAGTGGATGAGGAAAGCGCACGGGAAGAGGAACAAGTCGCCATGTTGTTGGTGGAATAGGATGAGCTGAACAAAGTGAGTGGTGAGCGAGAGAGAGAGAGAGATAGTGCGATCACGCTTCATCAGGGCGTGAACGAGTGATGATGTCGTCGACAGGTGAGGTGGCGCTGTGACCGTCGGGGCGACGTTCTCACTAAGAAAAACCTGAAGTGAGACTCTGACGTGGTGCGGTTGAAAACAAACCGGAGCGTCCAACTGTTCGCGCCAGCAGCTGTTGCGATGTTTCATGGATGAAACAAACCTCCGGCTCGTTGGTCGCACGCAATTCGCGCCGCACCCGCTGACACTAAGCGCTGCATCCACTGTTACTTGGTTGGTTCAGTCAACGGTGGCAGTCGGCCCGGTGGCAGTGCTCGTTCGTCGGTATCGTCCTCATCATCGCCGTATCCGTAGACTCGATTCCTGCGTACGCCTCGACAGTTAGCGTGAGCCACGTCTACGATCGCAGTGGACAGCCCACCACGTGACTTCAACGCTGTCTTCTGCTGTCTACTCCACCTCGCGAGTGCACCGCTGTCGTCACACTCTGTCCTTCGTTGCAGTCCTCACTGTCCTGTCCTCGCCCTCGCCACGTCTCCTCGTGTGAGCATCACCATGACCGAACTACGACATGACAGCGCTCTGCCCATCGATGCCCTGCTCGCTCGCATCCGAGCCTGCATCGCGGACACTCCGTCAGAGGACATCGTCTCACTGACGATCAACGTCGAGAGGACCGGGCAGATGACGGTGTTCCGCCTCAGTGTGCGGCCGGATGGCAGCCTGATGTCGTTGTCTGCGGAGGCACCTGTCCCATCTCCGCCTTCGGACTGCCTTCGGACGACCACGCCACCGTCGCCGCAGCACTCATCAGCACCCGACGATACCCCTCAGTGCTCGACCAACCTCGAGATGGACGAGAGTGTCAGCGGCAGCAATGGAGTGATCGACGATAACAGCGGTATGGACGAGGATGAAGGCGACGAGGCAGACATTCTTCCCCATTCCGCACCCGAAGATATCGAGGAGAGGGCTACATCAGCCTTGGCCACCAGCGACGAGTCTGCTGCCGTCCAGTCGTCATCCTCGACACACGACATCCGACGCAGTGCCCGACAGCAGCATCCTCCCGATCGTCTGTCGTATTCGGCAGCCACATCGTCTGTCAGCGTCAAGGCCAAACAGGCGCAGGGGACGAAGCGCACTGCGGAGACGTATGCGACACCACCTGCACCTGCAGAGGCAGCAGAGTCGACAGACACAGGGTCTACAGAGGCGAGCGACTCCGCATGGACGTCCTCGTCATCGTCGTCTGCTGCGTCGTCGTCCGATCGATCAACTCCCTACCAGCAGCACAAGAAGAGGAAGAAGCACAGCCGCGCCGACGCATCCTACGGCGTTCTCTGCAGCGATAACAGCGGCGAGGAAGAGCAAGTGGCGGCTCTCGTGGTGAAGCTCAGAGAATGTCACGCCCGGCGGCAGAAGGCGCTGAACTGGGAGAGCGTATCCCAGCAGGCAGTGCTGCAGCTGGGGCGCGACATCCTGGGAGACGGCGATGGTACTGAGGTCGACTCTCTCGTCTATCGGCAGTGCGCCACCAAGATTGAGGTGCTCATCTCCACGTCGACGGCGATGCGCATGGTCGGCTACTACCTTCGATCGGTGCTGGCGGCCCGGCTGAAGCGCAGCCACAAGAACAAGTACGTCCGCTCTGCACGCATCCTGTTGGGCCTCAAGTCGAGCGCAGACATCACGGCGTACCCGGCATTCTGCTCCTTCATTCAGCAGCACTGTCCCAGCGTCGCCAGCGGCGTGATGAACCTCGACGCGTGGCTGCAGGAGCCGATCTTTCTGGCCGACATCGGCTGGGCAGAGTGGCGGCGTTACCTCAGCAAGTCGCACCGCTGGATCATCGACACGGCCATCGAGCAGTTCACCGCTTCACTGCAGCCGCACCGGGACTGGATGCAGCGCTGCTGGGTGGAAGTGTACGACGACCCACGTCTGGGCCGAGGCGTACGAGCTGTGCGCAACATCCCACTGCCCACGTCCAACCAACGACATCACTCGTCCGCTGTCGATGGCGGTGACAATTTCGCGGTTGCCGCAGACTTGTGTCTGTTGGCACAGGAGTCCACAGGTCAGCAGCAACAAATCGCTCTCTGGTACCGCGTCGAGTGGGATGGCGGCAAGCAGCAGCTCGACGCCGAGCAGTTCTGGGTGGGGCGGATCAACCATCTGCCGATGCCGCACTGCAACCTCAAGCTGACGGGCAACGGCAAGCTGGTCCAGCGCAGAGCCATCGCCGCGGGCGAGGCGCTCACGTTCGACTATGGAGTGCAGTGGTGGACGCACCGCGTCACAGGTTCAACATGGAACGAGTGGATGACGACGGGCACTCTATACTGTCGTAAAGGCAGCGCGGACCTGTTCTATCGCATGCACGAGTCGGTGTTGGACTACACGCCGCTCCTCGCCATGGGGTGGGACGCACGGCTCAGCAACGCTGCGTCGGAGCTCGAAAGAGAGGCTGTGATGATGGAGATGTGGGAGCACAAGCACGGGCGAGAAGAGGATGATGAGATTGCAGCATAGTCACCGTCTGACACGCTCACATCCGCGAACTCATACCCGCCGCGCAGCAACGTCCTCTCTTTCCGTCATAGCGTGGTTAGACTACAGAGGTATCTATCTAATGTGCACCCACGGCCTGACGCATCAGCGCCTGCTGCTCGGATGGTTGCTTGCTATACCACTCGGTGTACCGCGACAGCAGGTCCTTCAACACCTGCTCCGGTGACAGCTCCGCGCTGGTATGCTGCTTGCGCGCGGCGTACTGCTCCTTCTTGATCGTACGGCACCGATGGCACGTACGCACGGTACGGCCGCCGCTCTTGCTGACAAAATTGCTGTCATCTCGCTCGACGTGGCAAGTGGTGCACCTCATGGTTGTGTGTGGTTGTTGCTTGGGTTGATCAGAGTGTGCTGTAAAAATTTTCATCCTGGCCCGGTCTCGTCCTCGTCGTTGTCTTCCTCGTCATCGACGACTAGTGCCGGCTCGGTCTCGTTCTGCGACGCGTAGAACGCCGTGCGGGCCACCGTGAACTCCGGTAGGAACGTGCATTGCACGCTCTTGCCGTCGATGCGATGTTTCTTGCCTGTCCACGCAGGGCACAGCGTGCGCACAGCAGCCGTGACCATCTTCGGCGTCCACGTGGAGAGCAGCTGCTTGTTGTCGTTCCAGTGCTTGGAGAAGGTCGCGTAGAGAGCGGCGTTGCTCATCCACTCGCCCCACGTGAAGCTGTCGACGTCGTTGTTAACGGCTGCGCGCACCCACGCCTTGACCGGGTCGTGCTTCTCCTCGCCGGCGATCCTCTGGTTCAGCGCACCGGTAGTCTCGGGGATCGCCTTCGACTCGGGCTTCCAGATCACCGTCTTGCCGTCCGCCGCGACGCACCCGTTCGCCGGGTCGTGCCACCAGCTCAGCATGCCTCGTGCGAGTGCCACGTAGTCCCAATGGTGATCGACCAGGTGCTCGAAGCCCTCGGTGTACACACCGTCACCGATCTGCACTGCGAAGATTCGGCCGGCGAAGTCTTTCATGTCGAACGCGTCGTCGTCGTTTGATGGCAGCCAGAAGTTGAGGCAATTCGTGCCCTGGTACGCCTTCTGCCCCTTGGGGTGGCACACCATAGTGTCCGACGTGATCAGCACCTTCAGCTTGTTGTTGTAATCGCGGCAGCGCGTAAACTCCTCGATGTTCACAAGCACCTTGTCGATCACCGGGTCGTTGAACTTCTCCAGGCAGTTCTCGGCGTCGGTCTCCGACACGATCTCGTCTCCGAGCAGATGGTTCTGCAGGATCTGCGCCATGAACGATTTACCTATCTGGCGGCGTTCGCTCTGGAGCGCACACGCGACCTTGAGCTTGTAACCCGGACGCACGTACTGCGAGCAATACCATTTCAGGAAATACTCGCGCACTGCTGGGTTGGGCTCCTTCTGCAAGAAACCGTTGCAGATGTAGTCCTTGAACAGCTCCCACTCGGGGTTGGGTGCACCCTCCGGCGCTGACGCCCTGGCGCGCGCATGCGACACCTTGAGCTCTACCCACGTGTTGAGGCAAGTGGGTACGGGCTGAACTGCCGCGCGGGCGGTGGGTGGCACGCGCGCGTGCGAATTGTACGTGACGCGATCCTGCCACTTGATCCAGCGCACCGCTACATTCGACACCTTGTTGCCATCCCGCCAGCAGTCGAGCACGAAGTTGCAGTGCAGGTCCTTTTGGAAAGCAGTGGACGAGGTCACCTGCCACGAGTATGCGCGGTCGTCGTTCGGCGCGCGGCGCGATTTCTTGTAGAAGACCACGGTGCTCTCGAGACGCACAAACCTCCAGAACAGGTTGCAGTAATGGAGGACGCAGACGCCGACAGCGTTGGTACCGTCATCGTCCAACATCAGCGCCTTGCGCGCCGAGACGACGTGCTCATCCCACCACGTCATGACCGCCTTGAACGGCAGCTCGTCCGCGGCGTTCATCTTCTCATCGTCCGTGAATGCCACGCGGAACGCCTCCTGGAGCGACGATGCCTTGTTCAGTAGCGCCTCCGTGCAAGAGTCGGTTCCATCCTGGGCTCCGGTCGCGATCAGAGCCTGCTTGGCGGCCTGCATTACCGCAGGCGGGTTGACGGATTTCCACAGCGCCTTGTACGCCGCTGGCTCCATGTCTTCCTTGCACCAGCGCCACAGCGAGCCTACATTGAAGCTGTCACCGCGACCCGATGCCCACGTCTTGGCCAGATCACTGGTACGGCCCGACTTGTCTTCCCAGATCTTTGTCCACTCGGCGGCGAGCGCGTATCCAACTTCACCGGGGTAGACCGATTTGATGGCCCAGACTGTGTCGCGCCACGCGTTGAGAGCGCCGAACAGGCGCTTCTCTTGAGAGAGCGACCACACTATCTTCCTTAGATTCTCCGGGCTCAGCTGCGGCAGAAAACTGATGGCGCTCGCTGGTCCAGTTGGGACGTGCTGCGGCACGTGGTCGTTGTCAGTCTTCTCAGGCATCGCCGCGATTGTGCCCTTGTCGCAGTCCACCTCAAAGACCGCGGCTTCTGCAGCCCTAACAACCACCTTGCACGCTGACTGGTCGTCCGTGCCCAGCTCGGCAACTACAGCACGGCGTTTGGCAGCTTTTGCGCGGGCCGAAGATGGCGCGATCTTGTCGCACTCGGGGTGGGTGTCGTACCCGACCCAGTCGTCGGGGTTGGTCGACATGCTGTAGCACACCAGCGACGACCAGAGCGCGTCCTCCCGCGTGGTGGCGGGGTCCATCGGCAGAAGCGGCAGTTTGCCTCGGGCTGCCTTCCGCGAGTAGGTGCAACGCATGTTGCGATTCGAGCTGAAGACGGCCGCGTCGATGGGAGTCGCCGTCTTCAGGTTCAGCTTGGTCCTGTCTAGGTCGCGGTCGACCAGGATGCTGCCCGGCTGTGTGTCGACGATCCACCGCACGAACCTCAGCATGAACTCTTGCATGTCGCGCTGGGTGCGGAAGGCCACCGACGGGAGGTTGATGTGCATCGACGTCTTGTCGCGCGCGCCGGTTGCGGGCGCCGGCACCTTGTCTGCACGCCATCGTGTCATGTCGGGTGGAGCACCGAACTGCGTCTCATAGAACACGGGGAACAGGCTGCGCATCTCCGCGTCGATAGCGCCCTCCTGGTCCACCAAATGCGGCCATTTGTCGACCTTGCCATCCAGGTCGATCACCATGTGCTGAGGCTGACCGTCAAGGCAGATTGCGAAGAAGCGGAGCTGCTCGGGGTCGACGATGTTGTGAAGCTCGACCAGCTCGGAAAACGTCGGCGTGATCCACTCGTAGGTGTCGTCCGTGGTGTTGAGCGCGATGGGGATGCGCACGCTGGCGCCGGGCGTGCCGCTGGCAGGTGGCGTGAAGCCGCGGATGGTGCTGGGGTCGAACGACGCGAGCGGGCAGACACACTTGGGATCACGTGGCTGACCTTTGCTGTCCACGGGCTTCGAGTACGGGAAGTATGGGATGTTGAGCGCCCAGCGCCCCTGTTTCAGTGTGCGGGACATAGCTGGAAAGAGAGCGTCGACTTGGTGGAGTTTTGACTCGAGCGTGGAGTTTTTGGTACCGGACTGAGCTGGTGATAGCTGAAGGTCGCTGGCCTAGTTGAACTATGGTCAGCTGAAAAAAGATGATCTGGGGGGGTGGTTTGGTGTCCGGGATGCTACCTCGAGAATCCTGAAGCCGGCGACCCGAAAGTCCCGCTTAGCCCGAGGATGCCTATGTGACACTCTTTTCTGCTGAGGTTTTGCTGACAGAGGGTCGAGATCACCCGGTGGTCGATGAGGTGTGCCGATGTTCCGACGCGTTCCGACGCGCGGGTGGGTGGATCGGTACACCTGATGTTGCTTGGTTTGGCTATCCAGGCACTGGATCGTCCATCTAAGCACTCTGTTCCAGTGTTCCGATCTTTACTCTTATAAGAAGACAAGAACAACAGACAGACAACACAAGGGGTGATATACACCCCCCTCGTCGGGGGTGGGGTGGTGTGGCGGGGGGGGTGTGGCGGGTGGGGGTGGGGTGTATAGGTGGTGGGGTAGAGTAGGATCAAAGATCGGAACTTTTTAGCGCACCTGCACAAACGCCGCGCTAAGCTTGTCCTCGAGCTCGTCGAGCCCGCTTAGCCCGAGGAAATCGCCGTTCCGATCCGATGTTTTGCCGACATCGGATCAGGTCAGGGGTGGGGTGGTGGGACCTGTGATAGCGAAAAGCAACATTTTCGGGAAAATTGTATTACCTTCTCCAGGCCCGCGCTTGCCTGTAGGACGATCCGGTGATCGTCGGGGGGAAGGTTTGTGTCATGGCGGCGCGAGGCGGCAGTGGCTTACAGCTCCCAGCTCCAGGGCCAGTCGGCCGGGTCGTAATGGTAGGCGGCGCCCATGAGCGCTTCTTCTTCCTCTGCCTCGCGCTGCTCACGCTCTTCTTGTTCTGCTGCCTCGACCTCCGCCATCATCACGGCCGCTATCTCCGTCATGTCATTCAGCTCGGTCTCAGAGCGCGGCACGAACTGCTCAGGGGCGGACATGTACAGGGAGAGGCGCTCGCCGAAGTCGTCGCCGCTGCGTGATGGCCCGGTGAACGAGCACGAGAATACGCCGTCGTCGTCCGGAGACCCGGGGTGGGTGCATGTGCAGCTCATGGTGCGATGATGCTGAGAGAGCGAGGGAGAGCGAGCGACGAGGAGAGCCGGGTGCGGATGAAGAATGGTGTCCACGCCAGCCGCCGATCAACGCGGAGATGAGACGAGGTGCGGGGGGGAGGCGCAACGATAAAAGTTTTTCGTGAAAGTTTCTGCGCCTCGCCGCCTCGTCGATCGCGTCTTCGTGCGCACGCATGACGCGTATCGCTCGACACCCTCGCTCGCCACTTTCTCAGCTGACACATCTCATACCGCCACACTGTCGTCATGGACTCTCCATTTTCCACACACGCCGAGCCCGAGGTACCCAAGCAGCTTGTTGCCCTGGTGGACCTGCTCCGCGAGTTCACCTCGGAGATCGCCCCCTCCTACACGGACATCCACGGGACAGAAGACGTCCACGTAGAGGCGTGGTCGATGTGGCCCGTCTTCCTGTCCAAGCCTACCTCCGTCGCGGTCACCCCGCTGTTGGACGACGACTACTACAGTGTCATCGCCTACCGCTGGCCCAGGCTGGTGGTCATGTTCTATGTAGGGTACACGCTGTTCGGCCCACTGATCTCTCTCCAGAGCATCCATCGGGTCGAGAAGGAGAGTTGATGCACGGTGCGCCTCCACGACCGAGTGCCTGCGAATAGATCACGGACTTCGCGGCTCTGTCTGAAGCCGCAGTGCGCAGATGGGTATCTAGAGATAGGTACGCCGTGGACAAGCGCAAAGACGGACATCTGCACACTTAAGCAACCCCGGCCTTCCTCTTGCTCGCACGCGGCACTTTCGTAGCTCCAGGCGCCACCACAGCCGCCTTCCGCTTCCGCGTGCTAACCAGAGCAGCCGTCTCGTGATTTGACTCTTCGCCCTCATCCTCTGCCTCTGCGTCCGAGAAGTCCTCACGCGCGGGCCTGCCCTTCAGCTTGGGCCGCGCCGGCATTGAGGCGCGCACTGCGCTGATGTCCTCCGCTGTGAGAAGCGTGGGGTCGCGTGGCGTGTATGGCTCGAGGTGAACGCGTGCGCGGTACGCGTAGCCATTCTGTCCCAGCGCCTCGCCGTTCCTGACCTGCTTCGGCCTGTGCACCACGCCCCACGCTGTCTGCCCGAGCGGAGGCTGTCGCACCACCACCTCTACATCCGGCAGCCAACGCGATGCGATTGTGCGGAAGGTGAGCCCGTACCGCCGCCCGCACTCGGTCGCGCTGGGCGGAACGCAGTGGTTGTACAGGGCGTTGGTCTGCGGGCCGATGACGAAGATGCTGCCGTGCGGTAGGACAACGTCGATGACGCCAGAGAGTGGGGCAACAGCGGGCAG
Source organism: Granulicella sp. (assembly GCA_965200515.1). GTDB lineage: Bacteria > Acidobacteriota > Terriglobia > Terriglobales > Acidobacteriaceae > Granulicella. Next base: position 11,477 of record CBDAUT010000002.1, read on the forward strand.
CCGCTCCTTGACCCCGCGCTCCTTGTTGAGCTTCATCACCGCTGCGCGTGATTTCCGCTCTCCCATCCACCGCTGCACCTCTGCGGTCAGGCACAGCTGGAAGAGGCGGGCGTGGCCGAGGGAGACGGTGGCGATGGCGGTGCCGTGCGCGATGTCCGCGGGCTTGTCAAAGTGCCACGTGATCTTGTGCTTGCCGTGTCTGTAGTCGTTGGCCACGAGGCTGTTGACGTCCTCTCCCAGCGTCGCGCGCACTGCGTCTCTGAGCTGCACCCCCAGCTCAGGCCACTCGTGCTGCTCCCACGCCTCGAGCTCCGAGCTGGTGTACTCGTACGAGGTACGGCTGCCCGCGATGACGTCGCAGTAAAAGGCCTTGTACCGCGCCAGCGGTTTCCCTCGGAGATGCATCAGCGCGAACTGCTTCGCGAGCAGCTCCCAGCTGGCCAGCTGTCGATCGGCTTCCTCGGGTGGGAGCCACCCGGTGATGAGGTAGCTGTCAGGGCCGTAGCGCGTGATGTTGGAGCGGTCGACGAGCAGGGCCTGCGACGAGGACGAGGGCGGGGACGAGGACGAGGATGAGGACGAGGACGAGGACGAGGATGAGGACGAGGAGGGCGACGACGACGACGAGGATGACGGCGAGGATGACTGTTGCCCTTCGGGTGGAGGCGTTGTGAGATAAATGGTGGGGTTGTCCGGCAAAGCCGCGACCACGAGCTGCTCCGCCCAATAAGACCAACCGCCGAGCGTCCAAGTGGCGCTCTTCTGCTCTGGGAGCACGTTGTGGAGGATGATGACGGGGAGAGTCTGCTTGGTCCGCGTCCGTGGGTTGTAGGTCCCCCACGTGAACTCGTTGCCGTCGCTGATGACGACCGCGGGGCCGTACTTACCAGCGGCCTTGTTCTTCCCGGTGATGTTCTCCCACTCGAACTCGTCCAGGACGATGTACTTGGCCCTTCCCTCTGCGAGGCAGTCGTGAAGCTTCTGCAGGTCGAAGCTCTTCTTCATGTAGATGTGCGGCCCAAGCGAGCGAGCCCACGGCGTCTTGCCCAGCTTGGTCCTGGCAAGCAGCACCAGCGCCTGCTTGCGGAACGGCACGGGGTGCAGATGGTGGATGTAGGTGTCGACCCAAGTCTTCCACGCGCCGTAAGGCTCGCGAAACGTGAAGCCCTGCAGCGGCAGATCGCAGGTGTGGGAGCCGACAGCGGGGATCGAGTGCGCCTTCCGCCACTGCTTGATGATGTTGTTCACCGAGTGCTCGTTGCGCTGGTAGGCGTGGTAGTGCTTGTCGATGAGGGCGCGCACCGCCGCCTCGTGCTCGTGCTTCATGTAGCCCCGGAGTGCAGCGAGGTACAGGATAGCGCTGGTGGTGAGCTCGAAGTCGCCCTTGACGGCGCACTCTCCGCGCCCCACCATGGCGTCGACGATGCGAGTGTCGGCGTCCTTCTCGCGTGGTATCGCGTACATGAGTGAGACGCGGAACGCGGTCCTCTCATCCGCCGTCGCGAACAGCTGCGCAGCCCACCCCTCCGCCTTGGTGCGATGGTCGTCGGTGAACTGGACCATGACCTGATACTCGTGGCGCAGGTGCGCCTTCTCCTCGTCGTCCTCCTCGTCGTCCTCCTCGTTGTCCCCCTCGTTGTCCTCCTTGAGGTCGCGCGAAGCATTCGCGGGAAGCCACTCAACGTCGTTGGGGCCGGGAAGCAGCGGGGGCGTCTCCGTGCTGTATTTGGTGAGGCGTGGGTTGATGAGGCGTCCGCGTTGGTGAGACTCGGTCGCCGCCTTGTTCCTTCTGCTGCTGCCAGACTCGCGTTGAGTAGGGCGAGCGAGAACAGCGCGCAGCAGCACGGAGGACTTGCCGTCGAAGACGTGGTCGCAGATGGCGCGGTGCTGATATTTGGCTGCGAGGACATAGAAGATGCCGACAGTGCCTTTGAATTGATACATGATGATGAGGAGGAGTAGTAGAGTAGCAGCAACAACACAGCGAATCAACGCGGGGGACCAAGTGGTGATCGTTAGAGGGGGTGGTGTGGTACCGAGTGGCCTCGATGATGTAGTGGTCGTCGCTACCGAATGAGGTGGTGTGTCTGAGCTACGACGTTTTTGCACGCAGTTCACCCGCGATTCGGTAGCCGGCCGTCTTAGTCATACAGACCCATTCGGTAGCCCGCACTGTATTTCGCACACCACCACTCGGTACCACGTGGTCCGTGGACCGTGTTCACCTCGCCCTCTCTGAGTCTCTCTCTCTCGCCAGTCTCACTGCACTGCCAGCGCCCCAGCCATCATCTCTGCCGCAAACCTCTGTTGATCCTCTCTCACCTGCCGCACAAGGTACGTGCGCTGCTGCACCGACACGCTGTGACCCTGCACTGCTGCTAGCGCTGCACTGTCGCTCGCGTTGCTCTCCGTCACCAAGCTGTGACGGAAGTGGTGCGCCGCTATTCCTCGCCCGATCGCGCTCCGCGTCACCAGCCGCGTAAGATCGGTGAACGCAGAGCGCGGTGCTCCGTTCTTCTGCAGCCACACCGCGCCAGTCCACCCCTCCGGCAAGAAGGCGTCGATGAAGAACGCCAGGTGGCTGCTGTACTCCGCTGGGATGGTCAACAGCGACCCCATGCGCTTGTTCTTCACCGCCCGCGCGCGGATCTGCACTTCAAAGCAGCCGGGTGGAGACTGGTTGCCGGCCTGACCAGGTCTCAGCAGCGTCGAGCCGACCTTCATCTGCGCGAGGACCTGACTCCGCTGCCCGGCCAGCACGAGGAACAGCGCGGTGACGAGGTGCGCCTCGAACGCACGCCGCTGGCCTACCGTCCACTGGTGCAGCGGCACAGCGCGCAGCTGCTGAAGACGTTGGTTGCAGACGGCCAGGCACGTGTGCTGTTCGTCCCTCGTCATGATGTCCTCGGTGCGATCGTCGAAGAGGAGCCGGTCGTTCTCGTCCGCATCCCTCTCCCGTTGAGCGTCGTCGCACAGCTGCAGCAGCCGCTCCCAACTGTTGAAGGCCGATGGTCCTTTGTCGAGCCCCGTCTGCTGGCGCATCTTTCCCGCGAGAAAAACGACGACTTTCTTCATCAGCAAATAGGCCTTGTAGCGCGTGGCCGCCATCACCCCGCCTCCACCGCCCTCAGCCAGCTCGCTGTGCGACCGCTTCTTCGAACGCCGCTCACGCGTGCTCTCCAGGTGCTGTGCGATACGCAGCACCACCGAGTCCTCGACCACGACGGCGAGACGGACACCTCGGGCGAACGCGGCAGGAAAGTACTGGTGTGTGAGGTCGAAGAGGCGGCGCAGAGTAGAGACCGTCTCCCTGTACTGCGTGGTGCCGGCCTTCACGCGCGCAGCCTTCAGGCCACGCTCGTCTCTGTTGGCTGCTGGGACGTCGAGCCAGCCGAGGAACTCGGCCACGGCGGAGTCGACTGCAGCGTCGTCCAACAGACCCACAGGTGCTCCCACGTCCAACTGGCCGGAGGCCGCAGTCGAGCCCCAGGGCTCCGTTCCGACCGGAGGCGGTGATGGTGACGCCGGCGACGACGATGATGACGACGACGATGATGACGACGATGATGACGACGACGACGACGAAGACGACGACGAAGACGATGGCCGCTGCTGGACGCTGTCCGGCACGGCGACCCCCGCGGGGGCAGCTGCAGGGCCGACGTCGACAGAGCATCTACCCGCCCGCATGTGCTGTGCGAGCGCGGCTTTGGTAAAGAAAATGCGGGTGCACGAGATGCAGGGCACCGCCGCGGCAGAGTCGGGGTGTTTGTCGCGCTTGTGGCGGGTCAGCGCGTCGGCACGAGAGAGCACCAGCCCGCAGACGTCACAGGCCACCGGTGCTCCACGCTGGCCGCTAGCGGCGCCCGTTCGGGCTGCCAGGACGAGCTCGTTTTGAGCGGGCACTCCTGGCGGTCCGTTGGGCAGCGGCGGCAGGCTCGAAGCCTGCAAGGCGCCGCTCTGAGGCACGAGCACCACTCGAGCAGGCGACCTGTCGCCTGGAATGTCCATGGGGCCAGAGTAGCTCACATCACCAGAGAACATGGCGCTGTGATGGGTGGGGTGGTGGCGAGTGGGTGGTGGTGAGTGGGTGGTGGTCGGCGGTGGCTGAGGGTGGCTGGGGGGTGGCTGGCGGCGGCGATGGATTGTGAGCTGCACTCTTGTGCGCAACTTGGCGAACGTGTGTGTGGTCGAGTGTGGCAACGTCGGTGGCAAAAACATCTACGAAACATTCGGACGTGCTCGGTGGCCCATCCAAATGTGGTAGTGGCATCCCGGTGGTACCACCCTGGTCGACCACCGGGATGCGCACCTCGATGTTAGCGACGATGATAGGCATTTGCATTTCGCTAATAACCCTGATGACCCTAAACTCACTAGCCCTGACTATGGCTTTAAACTCGTTCGCTGGCCTTAGGTCAGCGCGGTCCTAGGTGATGACTCAAAACTCACCCGCCTTCGGACGGCGTTAAAGTCCTTCGGGCCCTGGTAGACGGCTCTGCTCATAGTCCACCCTCATGGCAGCCTGTGCTACGACTGCCAGTCGTGTTAGAAGGATGAGGGTAACTCCCGTCCGACGGTCCTGGATCTCCCCCCCTCACGCAAGGTACGGCCGCCTGGACCTAACCTATGGCCGGTGTGGACCTCTCACAAGGATCAAGACGTCGGTCCCTGGGCAGACCATAAACGCATCCGGTGCTTTGGCAGTTCCCACCTAAAACCTTAACGCGCTGCGTTGGTGACTCGCAGGGTAAGCAACCTAAGTCATGGGCCAGGACACGCCCGGCTGTGTTTGTCAACACGGTCGAAGCCCTACCACCACGCAGACGAGCAGGAGTGGAGGAGGAGAGGATGTACGGGAGAGCTAGCAGCCATGAGGGCTGCTGGGCTGAATTTTTTCCCATGTGGTTTTTGGAGGCCTCGTCTTCTCTCTCCCTGCGAATTCTCCTTTAGTCTCCTCAACTTCTCCACTAACCTGCTCGGCCCCTGCCCATATCCCCACCTACGGCGAACACAAGGTGTTGACCCTGTACGTTTCAGTTCTGAAACGCCGTCATGCGGTCACGGCGACGATGACCTTCTACGTCACAGCCGCAACTTCGGGTCGAGGGACGGACGCCACAGCTGCCCATCGAGCGCCTGTTTCACGCAGGGGACCGCTCAGAGTCGGCGCGGACTTGACCATTGTGTTACGTACAGCTCTTCACAGCTGCCTGCTCGCTCGGACCTCGGTCGGAAGGGTTGGACGCCACAGCGGCCCATCAGGCGCCTGCCTTGCTCACTGAGCGCTCAGCGTTGACAGGGGGCGGTTGACCCACGCAAGGGACGTCATCGTTGGGCGACTTGGCTCCCGATTGGATCCTGGTGATGTGATGTCGTTGTGTGCGACAGCGTCGGTTCTATTTCGTCTACTGGTGTTGTGTGATTCGTCCACGGAGTACGAAACTCCATTTACCGACACCAGCAGGGACTGGTGAATTTCTTTGTTTGTCGATCATCCAGTAGCAAGGTAGCTAGCAAGTAGCAAATCTATGCATTCACTGAAAATGGACAATCCATCCAACCGCGACAACATCAACTCTACTCTCGTCGACTCGTACCGCGTGTTGTGCAAGGGCTGCACTTCTATTCTCCCGCTTCCACTCTTTTTACACCCAGTCGATGATTCTTGCTACCGGGTGCGTATGCAGTGCAAACGATGCATCAACAAGTCCCAGAAGCACTGGCGCACCAACCGAGACGACATCAAAGCGGCTCGAGCAACCCGTGAGCGTAACATCGAACGAGTCACCTGTGTATGTGGCATCTCGATCAACGTACGGCATAGGACGAAGCACTGCCAGTCGAAGCGGCATCTATCAGTGGTGGCCGTCTTGCGTGAGCACAACGCCCTGCCGTCCAACGCCGCCGCTTCCATCACCCCCGCTGCTGAACGAAAGGATCCGACCCTGCAAGAAGAGGTCGAGGCATTTCTCGCCGCTATGGAACAACGACAGGCGGCTGACGACGCCCATCATGAAGGATGTCGCTCGCTGCCAATTCCACCCGACTCGCCCACACTGCAAGCAGCGACCACAGCGTTGACCGCGCCACAGTTTGACCCCTTGACTGCCAGCGCCGCGAACCCACACATCGAGCTGGCACAGTCGAGTGACGAACACACCAGCCATCCCTAGCAAGGCGACAGCGGCGACAAATCACAGCATCGGCAGGGCGGGAGCACACACAGATGGACAGAGCGCCGTTGGCATGAAATGGCCGAGGAGCACTCCGAGTGCAATACATCCAGCGAAGACGACTTCGACTTGTTATGTGCACCTACCACCCTTGATGGCGCCTGGGAGGTGGGTGGTGGGTCGTGTTATTACTCCAGCAGCCGATCTGAGGGCTGAATCGCCTGCTAGAGCCAGCTCTGCAAAACCTACCAACCTACCACCCCCCCTCGACCTTCACACTATAGAGCAGCTCCGATATCGACGGTATTGCAACCTGGCGATATGGCGATATCACATCATCATCATATGCTGGTATAGTGTTTTGGGGTGGTAGGTTGGGAGGTGGTGGGGGGGAAGCCTCTACTGAGCGAAAGAGGGTTTAGATCGGCTAATAGAGCCTCGGCAGACCTCCCAGGCAACCTACCACCCACCTACCAGGGGTGGGGGGTCGGATCTACAACCGGCCACGGCCACGATCGGTGCGACGTGTCAGCCAGTTATGTGGTGAACACGTTCGCTGTTCACTGTCTCCGCCTGAACATGGACGCCTCCATAGATGGCGCGAACAGCGTGTGCATCTGCGTGTAGACAACGAAGCTTAGCGACGCTCCCGCAGGGTTGTAGTACCAGTACAGCTCGGTGCGGAGGTGCTCTTCGTGAGGGTCGTCGTCGTAGTCGAGGTCGAAGCGTAGCGCATCAAAGAGGTTGGCGTCATCGAGTTGGTGGCGGAGCAGCTTGTGATCGCTGTCCACCAAGCCGACCAGCCTCCACTGCGCGCACGTGGTGAACTGGTGGCGTTGCAGCCAAGAGGAGAAGCCGCGGTGCTCGTCTCGCAGCTGATCGTCCACGTTCACCGCCGCGGCTTCGTCGACGGCCACACCGCGATTCGTGCAGGCGGTGAAGTAGTCGAGGAGGCTAGCGGGTGTGCCGTGCGCGTGCATGAAGTCTCGGGTGAGGTCATCGGCTGGCTCCACAGCATCGGTCCAGGCGCGCATCGAGAGCTCACAGCCGTTGGTGGGAGAGCCCAGACGAAGTTGGGTGCATACACGTTGCACTTGCTGCGCGAAGGAGAGTCGCTGGAGCGGACCAGCAACGTAGTCTGCGACGAGATTCGAGAGCATGGTGAGAAGGGACGAGACGAGAGCAGAACAACGAGATGTGAGACGCACGTGCTTGTGGTGTACGTCGAACTATGGCAAGCGATGATCTCAGACTCAGGGGGGCCAGGGCGGCATAGGAACGATTCCCAACGGATTCGCGCTCCGAGTCAGAGTCGCACCCCGGTCCCCGAGAGGTCAGGCTGTTCGTATTGGAGATAGAAATAAGGCGGCAGGAACGCGGGAGAACGTTTCTCTCAGTCGAGTCAGTGTCCACCTCAAGGTCGAGGCGTCAGCGTCTCCACTGTATCAGTACATGGACATCCATCACCCGGATTCACCGCGATGATCTTCATCTCGATGAAGCACAGATCATGACGCGGGTAGAGGTTCACACAGACATCTTCGGCGGTGATGTCCTGCACATACAGCTGTACGTCGACCTGACGATCAGTCCCAGCCTGGGTCTGTTCAAGCAGCAATGCTCGCTCATTCCGTGGACTCTTCTCCCTCGGTCTACCTCGTGGGCGCCGCAGCTGCTGTGGACGATCCGGAGCATCGAGTGGGACGATTGGGAGGCGCGGTTCACGCGGTCAACGCCACACGTCCTCGTTGTTGAACAGGCCGCCTGCACCTTGGTGCTCGCATCGCCCAGACCCTCGTCGAGGCTGCCCGTCTGCAGCTACGTCCTACACGGCGGCCGCTGACATCCAGCTACGGCTTCCACCACCGGAGAAGCTACCATCGACGGTGTCGCTTTCGGAGGTCATCATGAGGCTCTTCCCGACATCGAGATGCTGCCGCTCTCGCTCACACTCACCGACGAGGAGGAACAGCTGGATGAGAAGACGCAGGAGGGTCGTCGCGGGGGTATCACGTGGGCAGACGTGGAGCCCATTCTGCGCAACGGCGATGCCGCCGCCTTCGTGGATCTCCTGGGGAGCAGACGACACGACATTGACGACTCAATCGAAGTGCAACGCGATTCGCTGAGCCTCTGCATCGTCCAATCCAAAGCTATCCGCTGCCTCATCGGGGCACTGCGGCTGGGCATGCACGTGGAAGCCCATGTGCATGCGTATACGCCGTTGTTCACGGTCGCCTCGTCCATCTTCCGCTCCTCGTCCATGCCCACCGCAGGTCGCTCCGATGCGTCTAGGCTAAAGTGTGAGGGTGGGATGGATGTTGGAAGGAGTGGTTGGATGCACGCCACTGACCGGCTAGACCAACTCACTTGGTTTGTGTACGTACTACGATATATAAGCACAGTCGATTATCTCCACACTCTGGTCACTGCAGTCTCCCAGTTGACCGTGCGGCATATGACGATACTCGTAAGATGCGTTCGCGGTGCTCTCGTTTCCTGCAGGCTCTCAATACCTCAGTCGCGTTCAATTGATAGATGAGATGGGATGGGATGGAATGGGATGGATGGGAACTGACGAGCTGATCTTGTAAGTACACTCACCAGACCTGCAACCAACCGCCATGTTAAACTGTGATCGCGCTTCTGCCTGTACCGCACACGCACGTGACGCTATTCTATACCCCACTCGACCCTCCTTCTCCTGGACCAGATCCACCCACCGAGATTCCGACGCGTGAAGATGCAGGCAGGACGCCGCGCTGCTGTTCCTCGCGCTCTGTGATGTCATCCAGCTTCACAGGATGGCCCCACATTCACCTCGCCGCGCGTGCTATTGAGTTTGCAAACTGAGACCCGCCCGACGTTCCGAGCATGTGCACGCATTGGCGGGCCTCGAGAATGGCGTGGCTGTGGACGACAAACGCACACGAGCGGGAGAGGAGTCGTCACGTTGTGGTCGCAGGATCTCTTCCCGGACTACGGCATGTCCTTGCTTATGTGAATCGCGGAATTCGCCTTGGTACAGTCGTCGTTTACCTGCCACGCGTGCGTCTCGACTCACCCACACCTGTCGCCACCGTCTGCAGTGTCGACGCCCACTAGTGAATTGGAGGGCTCCCTGCATAACAGTGCCGAATGGAGGTACACAGCAGTCACATTTAAAACATTTTGACATCTATGTCATAGCATTCTCATCTTCTTTGTGCCGGAGCACATCCGCATCAGCATCAGAATGCGCAAAAACTGATCGGAGAACTTCCACGCCCTACGTACACCTCTCCTCTAGCAATGACGAACCCTCTGTAATACAGTCGCAGTGAGAATAACAGAACATCGTCAGCTCTCATCCATCATGCTTCTCTTCGGTCGCCGTCCCCGAAGATTGCTCGATGGTTGTGGAGTTGAGCAACTGTTCGATGGAGAGTCGCGAGGATAGTGGTGGCGGTGTGGCCGATGAGGACAACGCAACCGTCGGGGGTGTGGAGGTGGCAGGTGCGAGCAAGGCGATAACGTCGTTGGCGGACAAGGGAGGGATGAGGTTTGGACGGTAGAGCCGTAGTCCTCCAAAGACTATCTTCCCGATCGTTTCAATGTCGAGACCATTGGCGAGTGCATCGCCGAGTGTCTGCATCAGGTTGTTCGTCGTCTGCAGAGTGGCTGTCACGAGAAGATTCTTCAACTCTTCGACCAGTCCGGGCGAGGGGGGAGCTGCGTGAAAGATGACCCCGAGGATATCCTCAAAGTGCTCTTGAATAGCACATGATTCTGCTCTGGTTGCTATTGCCTCTGGCACCTTGTTCTCCTCATCACTATAACAGAGAAGCACATAGATGGTGAGAGGAACGAGCACGAAGAGACGCTAGCGGTGGATAGCTGACTTGTGCAGTACCTAGCTTCGAAGAAACGAGGCGGAAACGGAAGCCAACCACCTCGCATATTAGGAGGTTCCAGCAATGTGACTACATGCACGATCTGCTTCCAGTTCTGCGCTTGACGGAACTGATAGTACAAGTCTTGAGCAGGCTTGGAGAGTGAACTGATATCACTGGGGAACTGAGTCTTGCTCTTCAGCCTGAACTGCTGTAGGCTCTGGATCATGATGTTTGCGAGATGAGGGGGGATGCTCTTCTTATCGACCATCTCAAGAAAGGAGAAGGCTTTGCAGACATCGAAGGGCGCAGCTCCAGGAATGTTGTTGAGGACATTGCGATAATAGGAATCCAGTCCTCCTGCCGAAGCAGTCCTGCGTGCTGACATCGAGCAGGATGCAACCCGTCGTCTTGGCTGATGATCTAAGCGTCGTAAGGAGTGACGAATGCAGAGTACGAGTGAGAACGAAAGATAGAAGAGAGAAATCAGAGCTGATGGGCAGAGCGCATGATGCGTACATGGCAAGGTGCAACGGGATCTCGGAGCAGCAGAGCTGAGCTCTCAGCTGAGCTCAGCTGCTGAGCTCAGCTGCTCACGGGATGAGAGACGACAGACCCGAGAGGAGATGGTTTCGCGCCGCTGGGGACTTCGGGCCCGGTTCGCACTTCGAGCAAATATCAGTGGTCATGATCGCCGCGTGGGCCCCGCTGCCCAGCAACACTCCATTGCGCCCAGGAGAGGCCGCTGCCCACCAACCATCGCTCGTCGGAGCTGCACTGATCGAATAACTTCTATGCTCTCAATCAGATAACAGTACCTCTTAACCTCGACCTTCCACCTTGATCAATAATCATTATTCTCAATCAAATGACCTCTTTGCCGATATCGTCTCGTCTGCCGATTCAGTCCCTGTATGTCCAACCAGGACGGCCGTCCATCTCACCTGCAGCGGCCGCAGCCTCACCTTCAGGAATGACTCGTCCACCCATCTCGCGGCCTTTGATGTCCTCGGCGTTGCCCTCTCACCGGCTGCCCACCGCTGGGGTGGGGTACACGGCACGCTCGACACCGATACCTGCCGCGCCCAGTGCACGAGGTGATCAACCACACCTCAGGCCCACCACGGTGCAGACTGTCGGTTTTGATGCGCGGCGTTTGACACCAACAATGCCCACCACTGCGCTCCCTGTCCGTGCACCTCGCGTGGAAGAGCAGAAGCAGGTTCTTGTGCACACACAGAGTACTCCGCCGCCTCCACGACCGAAGCGGCCCAGTCTGCCGAGGTCCATCGAGGTTGTCGAGGAGAAGAAGCAACCACCGCAGAACGCCATCAGCATGAGGACGACCGTGCTGCGCACCGATGAGATCGCCGACCTGAAGCGTTATCACGC
>CBDAUT010000003.1:0-18481 GCA_965200515.1 Granulicella sp.
GGCTCAAAGCTGCACTCTATGGGCTGGGGCTTGCGGTCAAGAAACCGGGCAGCGATCAGGAACAGGACTGAGCTTCTGTGTATTCCGTAGCACCTATAAAGCGATGAGGTTAACGGCGTGAGAAGTCGCCCCTTAAAGCGCGAGGCTACACCGTCCGAATCAACACGGATCATGTTCTGGTCGAGCATCGCGCTTCTTTCCGGCAGCGCACCATTGTGATGCTCTCCATTGCATACCTTTGCTATTGCCTGCTCCCCGCAGTAAGGAAGCCATTTGCAGCTTTCTATCGTTCTCACGATCCGGTGTTTGCTGGATTTGCGTTGCTGATGTTGTTGATCCCGTTTATGTCCGGAGCTGGTCTGCTATTTTTTGCTTCCGGCGAGGTGATGAGCTGCGATACTCAGGAGCTGTGTTTTGCAAAAAGACGTACATGGGGACGTTGGCACCGGTTTCGCTTTCCCGCAAAAGAAGTTCGGCAGATGCGCAGAACGTCCAGAGGTGCGGGAAGTAGAAGCCGCTACTACACCGTTCTCACGTTCCAGCACAGGGGACGCACCTACGACATGCTGGAAGATCTCGATCCCGAGAGTTCAGAGCAGATTCTAAAAGCCTGTAAGGCGCTAGGGCTGGACGCGATCATCGTGGTTGATCAAAATGCTGCCATGAACCGTGACATCGCGGCGCGAGGCTGGGCTTATCAATCCGCTACGTTCAGAGGAGCATTTGGGCAACCGGAAGGACAACGATCACGAGTAGAAAGTTTCCCAGAGTTCTACGGAGGAATCATCGGGATCCACTTTCGCTCTGACACTTCAGCCAGAACCGAGCCATGGAAAAGACGGCCAGAAGCCGCCTTGGAAAACGCCCAGAAGCGTTTCCCACTTTCCCACAGCTCCGACGACGGATTATCCCTGTTTTTGTGACGAGCCGAATATCCAGGCTCATGCCGACAGCCTCGGCGTACCGGATGAGGGTCCTCATGTTGACGTTTTCTGGACGCCGTTCGGTGCGGCTGAGCTGAGGGGTACTGGTGCCGATCTTCTTGGCGAGTTCGGCCTGGGTGAGTCCCTGCCGCTTCCGCTGATCGGCGAGCTGGAGCCCAATGCCGAGAATTTTAGTTTCTTCCTCGAATGCCTGGCGGACGGTTGGATCGGCGAGCTGCTGGTCGAGATAGCTGTCCCATGCGTTTTTCATCTGCGCTTGTTCTCCTTTGCCGGTGTTCGTGGTGCGGTTTTCTGTCCAGTTCTCGCCTCAAGCCTGGACTCGTGGCTGGCCATCCTGGCGCGCCCGATCTTCTTGTCCGATTCCTCAACGGCTGCGGTGGCCTTGGTGAAGCCATGCAGGAGGATGGCAGTGCGATCCTCGTCGAAGAAGTACAACACGCGATACCGGGTCTTGCCGACCCGAAGCCTGGCCTCGCGGAGTTTGCCCTCGATCTGCGAGGTGTAGGGATAGTCGAGCGTCGGCCCTCCCGTTCTGAGCAGCTCGATCCGGGGCAAGCACCTTGCCTCGGACATCCTGCGGCACGGTGTCGAGCCAAGCGCGCACCGGGAATGAGCCATCGTCACCGGTGTAGAAGTCGATCTTCCAAACTTCCGGCACAGGCGAACTCATCTCCTCAATTTATCATATTTGATAAATTGATCCGGCCCGACATCCTGCTTGCTTGCGGATTTCTGGTTCTAGGCTCCCTGGCCTCGTGGCGGTGCTTATGTCGTGTTTTTGGTACGGATGCCTCACTCGCCGCGTTGCGGCTTGTTCTGCATGCCTCTCCGTTCGATTGGCAAGGCATTTGATCGTCAGCCATAACCGCTAAACCAGGCCAACTCTTATTAGGAGGTTTTTGCTTTTGCTGTTGCTTCTGCCGGGTTTGGGGCGCAGCTCCAAGAAATGGGCCGTTAGGCCCTCAGTTCGCGTCCGAAGGACGTGCTCCGTTCGTTTTCCACGGATTCACCGTTTCCGGCCAACCTACATCCTGCTATTCCTCTTGCTCTTCTTGTACTTCTTGACTTCCTTATATGCAGAGCCAAACTGCCCCCGGAAGTCCCCTAAACTGCCCCCGGAAGTCCCCTTTTTCGCCCCCGGAAGTCCCCTTTACTGCCCCCGGAAGTCCCCTTTGGAAGGGGGTTATTCGAGGAGATCTGTGGATTGCTGCACCGCCCGATGTGAACCTCCTATGCCCCCGGAAGTCCCCTCCCCTCGAACAGGTTAGGTCGTTTATTGGCAATAACATACGTGTTTTCCCGCCCCCGGAAGTCCCCTACAGCCTTCGGGTGTTTGTCGCTTCCACTAGTAAATACCGGCCTGCTCTTGGCTTCCCCACCGATAACCCCGTGGACAGTGCCTCGGCATTGACTTCGGGCCAGAGAGTGCGCAGACAAGCAATGGCCTCTACAAACCTTTCCCGGATGCGCCGTTCCTTCTTATCGTCCTGCCAGACCTGCTGCCGCAGGTACTCCCATTTGATAAGGCTAGTGCTCTCAGCCGCGTAGCAACGCCAGTACAGAAAGACCACCAGGTCCTGCAGCTGCGATTGCTTCCGGGTGGCTCGAATGATCTCAGCCGGAACGGGTACATGATGGGCGAGCAGGTCTTTGAAAAACTTGTCATCGATCTCGACCCCGTAGACGATTTTGTCAGTCAGGGGGAGCATCGCGGAGCCGTTTGTCTCTGCTCTGACGTCGATGCTCGTGGGCAGGTGGTATTCGCCGATGATTGGCATCACTCGCCCGCTGTAGCTGTCCGCTGTCTTACGTTCGACCCCGATAGTGAGGCCTGCGATTCGCCTGAAGCGTTCACGAAGATCCCGCCGATTCTTTCCCCCGGTCGCCAGGTTCATCGTGTTTAGAAACTCTGTCGCCGTCTCCCAGCTCACAAAACGGGAGCCTGTCTTGACTGCCCTATCCATGAGGAAATGTAAGAGCGTTCGATCGCTTCCATACGGCATTGCCGCTTCAAGAGCCGTGCTAAACGTGACCGCTACCGTACTGCCGTCGCCCAGCCGTGCCTTACGCGTAAAGTGCCGCTCCGTGGTCGGCTGATAAGGAAGCCCGCAAAGAATGAGAGCCTGGGAGACCTGGAAAATCTCCTCGGAAAGCACACCCTCATCGCGCTTCTCACGGATGCCAGTGAACCGGGCCGCACGACGACTCACCGCAAGATGCTTCTCTGCCGCGTGGTCACGCTTGGAAGTCGAGTTTGGTCCGGTCGGTGCTGCCATGTACTGCCACCCTTCAACTAATGCAGGCGTTACGCTTTAGGGCCTTCCGCTGGCCAACGCTCCTCGATCATCTGACGGAGGACAGAAGCCATCCTGACTCCCTTCATCGTGCAATCAACCATGACGCGACGATGGAGGGACTTAGGTAGATCGAAGGTGATCCGGGAAGTAGGTTCGGCGCTTCCCTTCTCTGCTGCTGGTTCTGTCGGCGCAGCTGTTCCATTCACCCACTCGTCTGCCGCTACGCTCGAGGGCTGGGGCTTCGCCGGTATCAATCCTGATTTAGCCATTGGTCGTCATCTCCCTAATTTCTGCTGCCAGCTTCTGAATCTCCCGCGCTGCCTGCCCCTTCGGCTCCGTCTCAACAACGGTCAACCCACGCGCTGAACTTTCGACGAACGCCACCCGCTGCCCAACTTCAGTAAGAAATATGGGGCTTTCAGGAAAAGCCGTCGAGAGCGACTGACGGAAGTCCCGACTTATCGCCGTACCTGCGCTTTTACGATTCACCGCAAAAGCGTATTTAAGGTGCGGTTTGTACATCTGAGCTTCGGCGATGAGGTCGGTGATCTTTTTCGCACTCCAGATATCGAAAGCAGACGGCTGAACAGGAATTACGACTAGATCGCTTGCCATGATCGCGGACTTGGCAACGTCGAACACAAGCGGCGGTCCGTCTATGAACGTCCACTCATAAGGGGCTGCCAAGGTGGGCATGTCGCGGTGAAGGGTGTTCTTGGGAATACCTACTACCGGGAATAAAGGTTCGCCCGTCCTGGTTGCGCTCCAGTCAAGAGCCGTAGCTTGCGGATCGGCGTCGATGTACTGGACGCGCTCTCCTGCGCTGGCGAATACAGCGGCCAAATTGGTCGCCAGGGTGGTCTTCCCAACTCCGCCTTTTTGATTGAGAACTGCGACTACGGGCATAGCGCCGCCTTTACGGTGATGCGGTATTGCGATAAAGCGACGTTACGCTGTTACGACGTTACGGTCAATATCTTCTAAGGTGCTTGGTGCATCTCCCGCAAAGCGGGCATCACCCAAGGCAGGCTATGGATTTGCCGCTCTCCAAGCTTGGAACGCAAATAAGTCCCGCGTCACACAAACCACAGCCTCGACGGAGAAGATTCGAACTTGCCGAAAACGCCCCGACTTTGCGGGAGTGATGAGTGGGCGCGGAGGCTAGCTAGACTTCACATATGAAAGTGCTAAATCCAGAGGAAGCAAAGCACTTCCTCATAGCCAACAACTTCGGCGAAAAGCTGACTCGCCTTGCCCCTGGCACCTTCCGAAGGGAGGTCACGACTGATGTTGGGAGACGGTGTGCCTACGCGAACATGCTGACCAATCACCTCATCACCAGTGAAAGCGCGATCGCCTGCCTAGACATCACGGATTGGGGTGTTTGGCCGTCATCGCAGAATATGGACCTGTTCTATTCCTATCGTCGTTACCTGGGGGAATATCGCTTACTGGCGGACGCCCACTTTCACGTTTTCGCGGCTGCTGAGGCAAACGAACTCCGGAATGTCCTTCATCTCGGGTTGATTTCGCTGTTTGATGTCGCAGGCGCGAGTACGACGACAGACTTTCGTTTCTATGCTTCGCATGACGAGTGGATTCAGGTCGCTTGGCATGAAGATGCCGAGTGGCGAGAGACGACAGAATGGTTTTTCGCCCCGTAGGCGGTACATCCTGTAGACGGCGTTAGGGAAACCTCGCACAATCCTCCCTCTAAGAGCCTCCAGGCCACTGTTACATTCTTTCTACGGACGTAGAAGAAACGTAACAGAGGGCGAAAACGATGGCGAAGAGCAGGTTTGTGAGCTACCTGAGGGTCTCAACCGCACGGCAGGGAACTAGCGGCCTGGGCCTCGAAGCGCAGCGTGCCGCCGTCGCCGGATTTCTCAATGGTGGAGACTGGACCCTGGTGGAGGAAGTTTTAGAGGTCGAAAGCGGCAAGCGCAATGACCGTCCGGCCCTCGCTACCGCCCTCAAGCTCTGCCGCAAGCATCGCGCTACCCTGGTGATCGCCAAGCTCGACCGTCTCGCCCGCAACGTCGCTTTCATTTCGAACCTCATGGAGTCCGGCGTCGAGTTCGTGGCTGTCGATATGCCCCAGGCGAATCGGTTCGTCGTGCACATCTTGGCCGCCGTTGCAGAGCAGGAAGCCGAGGCCATCTCGAAGAGGACCAAAGCAGCCCTCGCCGCCGCAAAGGCGCGGGGAACGAAGCTTGGCGGCCGGCGCGTCTCGGCTGAGCGCTTTGCGGAGATTGGAGCTGGAGCGCGGCAAGTGCGTAGTCAGAAAGTGAGCCAGGTCCGCGCGGAGCTTCTACCGACCATCACAGCCATACAAGCCACCGGCGCGAGCTCGCTCCGCGCGATCGCGGCGGAACTCAACGCTCGCGAGATTCCGACACCCCGAAGAGCTGGGGAATGGTCTGCGGTGCAGGTTCAAAGAGTGATGGAACGATAGATGTTCGCTTGAACGGCAGCTTCAGAGAGTACAAGATGAAACGTCTCAGTTGACGAGGCATATTGCGGCATCGTCTCATGAATGAACCTATAGTTCCTTTTTTGAACGAGGCCGGTCATGTCGTCGTTCCTATCTCTCTCGCAATCACTATCCATTCTGCTAGCTGTTGCCATTGCGCCTAGTGCGTCTCTCTCTGCCCAGTCCAAAGAGCCTGTGGCCGGTAATGTGCCTAGTGTGCGGCTGGAAACGCACAACGGAAAGACCATGTTTTATCTCGGCGAGCCGATCCGGCTCGATCTCATATTTGAAAATGACACGGGTACCCCGTTCATGTTGAACACGACGGTATATGGGGATTTATCCGAGAAGGTCGAGATAACACCGGCCAAGGGCTGGTTTGTATGGCAGACGCAGAGCGGTCATGACTACTCAACACAGGCAAAACTGGGCGATGCTCCGGTGCGCATTCCCGTAGATCTGGACGAAGGCTTCGTCTTTCGTGAGCCAGGAGAATACCGGGTGCACGTGACCACTGCTCGGCTCATGTCAGGAGCCATATTGGGCGGATCATCCCTGCCAGCTGCCACGACGAACGATGTCACAATCGAGCTTAAAACCATGCCGACAGATGTAGAGGCGTCAAAGTTGGCTACGATACGCTCGGATTTGGTGAGCGCTGGCAAGGATCGCAGGGGTGATGAGTTGCGACAGAACGCTATGCATCGCTTGGCGGCGTTGCAAGGCGATGAAGCGCTCTTGGAAAAGATCAACCTGCTTGAAGCGGGGGACGAAGACTTCCGTCGGGTGTACCGTGAAGCTTTTGCCACGACTCATGATCTGCAGCGTCAGCTGACGCTGTTAACACAAGCCTGGACAAACCCGAAACTTATACCTGAGTACGACACTCCAGATGCGCTTTATGAGACGCGCTTGTTGCTTACCGGACGAAACCTGCCCGGCTGGCAGATGAGCGTTATGTCGCATCCGCCGGACGATGTCGAAAAGCAACTCGGAGTCGAGCATCGTGCGGACATGGTTGCACTGCTAGACTCGATGCCCCAGCGGATGGGTGAAGGCCGCACTATGGGTGCTTACTACCTCATCGAGTTTGGCGGCTTGACCGACGTGCAACGCGCTCGCGCAGTGGACTACGCAATCGAAGAGTTTCCACTTATGGATGACACCGCACAGCATATGCTGCTTGAAACGGCGAGACCTTCTATCCTCGATCCCCGCCTAGTACCGCTGCTTCGGGCAATGCTTGCCAAGAATCCTTCTGATAAAGACGTCACCGCAGCCCTGCTTGCGATGGAGCCGACAGAGTCGGCGACATGGATCACTAAGTCGGTCTGTGCGCCGAAAGGTGTGGTTCTCTTAGATACGTTTAAGGAAGCTTCTGTAGACCGAGTACCGGAAACCGACACATGTCTATCGCAGCTGCTGCGTGTCGCCCCCACAGATCCCCGTGCGGAATTTGAATGGAAGCAACGGGCCACTCAGGCCGCCCGATTTGCAACGCCAGCGATTCTGTCCGCTCTCCGCGAAGGTTGGAAAAGGCCCGAACAAGATAGCGCGGTTTTGGCTGTTCTCATGCGGGACGACCCGACCGGAGCAGTCAAGTTGTTGAACCAGGAGACTGCTGGAAACACTTTTAATGGGATGTTGTTCTTTGAGACAGGGAGCGTATATAAGCAGATCCCGAAAGAGTTTCCCCCTGAAGTGTTGGCCTGGTTGCGGACGGAACTGAAGAGTGGAAACAACAAAGAAGCAAGCACGGCAGCATATGCGCTCTCCATAGGAGGCGATGCCAGCGACGCGCCGCGAGTGGAAGAACGGCTGGAGCGCCTTCGAACTCAAAACGAGGGGCAAGTAGCCGAGGTACAGCAAGCGGAGATGGAATTGGCAAGTGCGTTGGGAACATATGAGTCGAAGATGTTCCTTGACGAAGCTCGACGACATCAACTCGGGCAAGGTTGCATGAGTGATCAGTGTCGCCTGTACTTACATTGAACGCTGCGTCGGGGCCTTGCCCTTTTCTGTCTGAGCAAGCCTTGCCCTGACCCGCCTACTCCTCGCAAGTAACCCACGACAACTCCGGTTGTCGGTGGCGTAACCCGAAGGCCAAGCTCGGGTGAGCTTATGCCTCACGCTAAAATCCAAAGCATGCAAGCCACTCTATTTTTCTTCATGCGAAAAGCCAACGACACCTTTCATAACGACAAGTGTTATTTCGACGATGCAGGAGGTTTGGTGATCCCTTCTGTAGGAGAAAAAATAGAGCATTCGATGGGCAATTTCACCATCGAATCTCGCTCATTTGAGTACAGCAACAACCACATGGAAGTGACGCTTAAATTAAATGAGACTGAGTAGTCCAGCCGCCTAATCGAGGAAGTCCGTAGGGTGTTCACGAGAGTAGTGCGTGACCAGAGATTGGACTTGATTGTCATAAATATATCGCTGTCGTCTTGACAAAGAATCATAGCCTTTGTGCAGTACCTGCTGAGTAATGCCGTAGGCAGCTGTCCCTGGCTGAAGGTAATCATCTGAAACAATTTGTGCGATGATCTCAGTGAATTCTGGATCGGGCATGTGATCGTTAAAACCCATATTTCTCCTGTAAATCTCTGCTTTTACAAAGATATAATCGAAGGTTTCTCGGAGAAAACCGGTCTAACTATCTGCAACGCCTTTATTTCACTTCCTCTCCGTCGCCGGTGGCTGTGGGTTTGTGGGACGAGCGTGTCTTTTGCTCGTTCCAAGCGCTTGCGCGGCAAATCCATAGCCTTGCTGGGGGACGCCGAGGCTCTGCCGGCCGGCTACTTGCCTTTACCCTTGTGGTCCTTGCCAGGGATTAGGCCCGGCGCGGTGACCGCTGGCGGGGGCTGCTGGGCGGCCAGGTAGTGGTCGATGTGGTTGACGTGCTCCACCAGGGCATTCAGGTCCGAGCGCACCGGGACATATCCCACCACCAGCCCCAGCGCACATCCCAGAGCGACGAAGCTGAATTTGGTGAGCCACGTCGACTCTCGGACGTTCTGACGCACATGCATGGCACCTGCCTGGATGTCCTCCAGCGGCTCGATCAAGGCACCCATCACCTCGGTCCTGATCTCGGCTTTGATCTGGCCTGCCTGCTCCCGTAGCGTCTCCCGCATGGCCCAGACGGCGTTCTGCTGCAACGTCGGCCCGATGGCCTTGAGCTGAGCCCGTTCGCCTTCCAGCTTCACCCGCTCAGTCTCGATGCTCTTCACGGCACCATACATGCTCTGCACGGCGGCGTTGACCTGCGCCTCCATGGCGACCAGTTCCTCGATCTGCAGCTCCAATGCCTGCTGCGTCATCCTGGCGGACTTCGCCAACTGATTGGCCTGGTCGATGATGCCGAACGCCATCACCTCTCCGGCGCTCTGTTCTTCGCTCATCTGTTCCCCTATCTGCCGATCCCGAAGTCGTGACGAACTTGCTGCTTCTGTTCTTTCTCCTGGCTCTGCTCCACCTTCTGCTCTGGCGGCGGCTCCGGCTTCAACACAACCGCAGGCTCCTGCGCCTTCTGGTGGGCGGCATAGCGCTCCCGGAACGCCCGTTGACGACTCTCGATATCCACGGGCACGATCTCCGGCCCGGCACGCTCCTGGCGGACAGACGCAGCGGCTTTCGCCTCCTGCCGAACCTCCGGACTTTCACCCCGCTCCTCGCGCCACTTGCCGAACCGTGCCCGGAACTTCTCCAGGCCGTCGGTTACGTGCTGCGAGACAGCTTCGACGCGCTCCTTGACCTCGGCCGCCATCTCCCGCGCGGCGGCAATCAGCCTGTCTAACCGGCTCAGTTCCTGCGCCTCGCGCTCCCGCACCTCGGTAACCCTCTGCTCGGCCCGTTCCTCGATCTTTTCCGCCACGGCCTCAAGGCTCAGACCCGGCGCGGGAAGCTCGGCCCGCTGCTCGCGCAGCCTATCCACATGGGCATGCAGGGCACGCGCCTCGGCCTCGTTGCCGCCCAGCAACTTCGGCTCCCGCAGCTCGTGTAAATCTTCCCGCCCTTGGTCGCGCCAGGAACGATGATCCAGGCGCTGTTCGTGGCCCTGCCTCTCCATGGCGGTGTTCATGGTTTCGACCCACTTCTCGCGCACCTCGACCAGCTTCTCGGTGGTCGTCCACTCGCGGTCCTTCTTCGCTCCGTTGCGCTTGAAGAAGCGATCTTCCGGCAGGGATTGAGTGTTGGAATCGATCACCCGCTCGGAAAACATCAGGTGCATGTGCGGCTGCTCGATGTTGTCCTTGGCCAACGGCGTATGCACTGCCATCGTGTACGCGAACCGGTCGCCCAGGAACTCCCGCGTCGCCTCCCGCGCCAGTTCGATCCGCTGCTCCCCCGACAGCTCCCGTGGAAGAGCGATCTGCAACTCCCGGTAGGTACGCCCATTCGCACGCTCGAAGTCGTCCGCCGCCTGCCAGAAAGCCTGTGGGTTCTCCCGCGCAAACTCCGGCATGTTTCCCGACTCGACCAGCTCCAGACCGCCACGGCTCTGGTACTGGCCATCCCGCGCGATGTACTGCGCATGCGCCGCTGCGGGCGGTGCCTGGCTGCTGGCTTTCATGGAGACGTGAACGATGGCCATAAAGGGAGGGTGACTCTTGCGGTTGCCGTTGCTCTTGCGGTTGCCGTTGCTCTTGCGGTTGCCGTTGCTCTTGCGGTTGCCGTTGCTCTTGCGGTTGCCGTTGCTCTTGCGGTTGCCGTTGCTCTTGTCCAAAGGACCGCGATGTTTGCGCAGCAAACGTGTAATCGCGCATTAGTCCTTAATGCCCGCTTGCCTGCCTACGCTGCCGATTGTATGCTCACTCACATGCCGAAAGCCAATCCAAAGTCCATCGCAGAGCTGGAAGCACAAAAGAAAGCCATCAAGGAGGCCGCCAACGCCGAAGTCGCCGCCATCCGCAAAGCTGCCGCAGATCGCGTCAATGCACTCAAGTCTTCCGAACGCCGTCTCCGTGCCCTGGATATCCGGGAACAGAAGCGCCGGGACAATCACGCCAAGATCCTCGTCGGTGTCGCCATGATCCACCAATGCCAAACTTCAGACGCTTCCGCTGCGAAGTTCAAGGGCATGCTCGAAGATTTCTATTCCGACTCGCCAGAACGGCTCAAAGCTGCACTCTATGGGCTGGGGCTTGCGGTCAAGAAACCGGGCAGCGATCAGGAACAGGACTGAGCTTCTGTGTATTCCGTAGCACCTATAAAGCGATGAGGTTAACGGCGTGAGAAGTCGCCCCTTAAAAGCGCGAGGCTACACCGTCCGAATCAACACGGATCATGTTCTGGTCGAGCATCGCGCTTCTTTCCGGCAGCGCACCATTGTGATGCTCTCCATTGCATACCTTTGCTATTGCCTGCTCCCCGCAGTAAGGAAGCCATTTGCAGCTTTCTATCGTTCTCACGATCCGGTGTTTGCTGGATTTGCGTTGCTGATGTTGTTGATCCCGTTTATGTCCGGAGCTGGTCTGCTATTTTTTGCTTCCGGCGAGGTGATGAGCTGCGATACTCAGGAGCTGTGTTTTGCAAAAAGACGTACATGGGGACGTTGGCACCGGTTTCGCTTTCCCGCAAAAGAAGTTCGGCAGATGCGCAGAACGTCCAGAGGTGCGGGAAGTAGAAGCCGCTACTACACCGTTCTCACGTTCCAGCACAGGGGACGCACCTACGACATGCTGGAAGATCTCGATCCCGAGAGTTCAGAGCAGATTCTAAAAGCCTGTAAGGCGCTAGGGCTGGACGCGATCATCGTGGTTGATCAAAATGCTGCCATGAACCGTGACATCGCGGCGCGAGGCTGGCTTATCAATCCGCTACGTTCAGAGGAGCATTTGGGCAACCGGAAGGACAACGATCACGAGTAGAAAGTTTCCCAGAGTTCTACGGAGGAATCATCGGGATCCACTTTCGCTCTGACACTTCAGCCAGAACCGAGCCATGGAAAAGACGGCCAGAAGCCGCCTTGGAAAACGCCCAGAAGCGTTTCCCACTTTCCCACAGCTCCGACGACGGGTTATCCCTGTTTTGTGACGAGCCGAATATCCAGGCTCATGCCGACAGCCTCGGCGTACCGGATGAGGGTCCTCATGTTGACGTTTTCTGGACGCCGTTCGGTGCGGCTGAGCTGAGGGGTACTGGTGCCGATCTTCTTGGCGAGTTCGGCCTGGGTGAGTCCCTGCCGCTTCCGCTGATCGGCGAGCTGGAGCCCAATGCCGAGAATTTTAGTTTCTTCCTCGAATGCCTGGCGGACGGTTGGATCGGCGAGCTGCTGGTCGAGATAGCTGTCCCATGCGTTTTTCATCTGCGCTTGTTCTCCTTTGCCGGTGTTCGTGGTGCGGTTTTCTGTCCAGTTCTCGCCTCAAGCCTGGACTCGTGGCTGGCCATCCTGGCGCGCCCGATCTTCTTGTCCGATTCCTCAACGGCTGCGGTGGCCTTGGTGAAGCCATGCAGGAGGATGGCAGTGCGATCCTCGTCGAAGAAGTACAACACGCGATACCGGGTCTTGCCGACCCGAAGCCTGGCCTCGCGGAGTTTGCCCTCGATCTGCGAGGTGTAGGGATAGTCGAGCGTCGGCCCTCCCGTTCTGAGCAGCTCGATCCGGGCAAGCACCTTGCCTCGGACATCCTGCGGCACGGTGTCGAGCCAAGCGCGCACCGGGAATGAGCCATCGTCACCGGTGTAGAAGTCGATCTTCCAAACTTCCGGCACAGGCGAACTCATCTCCTCAATTTATCATATTTGATAAATTGATCCGGCCCGACATCCTGCTTGCTTGCGGATTTCTGGTTCTAGGCTCCCTGGCCTCGTGGCGGTGCTTATGTCGTGTTTTTGGTACGGATGCCTCACTCGCCGCGTTGCGGCTTGTTCTGCATGCCTCTCCGTTCGATTGGCAAGGCATTTGATCGTCAGCCATAACCGCTAAACCAGGCCAACTCTTATTAGGAGGTTTTTGCTTTTGCTGTTGCTTCTGCCGGGTTTGGGGCGCAGCTCCAAGAAATGGGCCGTTAGGCCCTCAGTTCGCGTCCGAAGGACGTGCTCCGTTCGTTTTCCACGGATTCACCGTTTCCGGCCAACCTACATCCTGCTATTCCTCTTGCTCTTCTTGTACTTCTTGACTTCCTTATATGCAGAGCCAAACTGCCCCCGGAAGTCCCCTAAACTGCCCCCGGAAGTCCCCTTTTTCGCCCCCGGAAGTCCCCTTTACTGCCCCCGGAAGTCCCCTTTGGAAGGGGGTTATTCGAGGAGATCTGTGGATTGCTGCACCGCCCGATGTGAACCTCCTATGCCCCCGGAAGTCCCCTCCCCTCGAACAGGTTAGGTCGTTTATTGGCAATAACATACGTGTTTTCCCGCCCCCGGAAGTCCCCTACAGCCTTCGGGTGTTTGTCGCTTCCACTAGTAAATACCGGCCTGCTCTTGGCTTCCCCACCGATAACCCCGTGGACAGTGCCTCGGCATTGACTTCGGGCCAGAGAGTGCGCAGACAAGCAATGGCCTCTACAAACCTTTCCCGGATGCGCCGTTCCTTCTTATCGTCCTGCCAGACCTGCTGCCGCAGGTACTCCCATTTGATAAGGCTAGTGCTCTCAGCCGCGTAGCAACGCCAGTACAGAAAGACCACCAGGTCCTGCAGCTGCGATTGCTTCCGGGTGGCTCGAATGATCTCAGCCGGAACGGGTACATGATGGGCGAGCAGGTCTTTGAAAAACTTGTCATCGATCTCGACCCCGTAGACGATTTTGTCAGTCAGGGGGAGCATCGCGGAGCCGTTTGTCTCTGCTCTGACGTCGATGCTCGTGGGCAGGTGGTATTCGCCGATGATTGGCATCACTCGCCCGCTGTAGCTGTCCGCTGTCTTACGTTCGACCCCGATAGTGAGGCCTGCGATTCGCCTGAAGCGTTCACGAAGATCCCGCCGATTCTTTCCCCCGGTCGCCAGGTTCATCGTGTTTAGAAACTCTGTCGCCGTCTCCCAGCTCACAAAACGGGAGCCTGTCTTGACTGCCCTATCCATGAGGAAATGTAAGAGCGTTCGATCGCTTCCATACGGCATTGCCGCTTCAAGAGCCGTGCTAAACGTGACCGCTACCGTACTGCCGTCGCCCAGCCGTGCCTTACGCGTAAAGTGCCGCTCCGTGGTCGGCTGATAAGGAAGCCCGCAAAGAATGAGAGCCTGGGAGACCTGGAAAATCTCCTCGGAAAGCACACCCTCATCGCGCTTCTCACGGATGCCAGTGAACCGGGCCGCACGACGACTCACCGCAAGATGCTTCTCTGCCGCGTGGTCACGCTTGGAAGTCGAGTTTGGTCCGGTCGGTGCTGCCATGTACTGCCACCCTTCAACTAATGCAGGCGTTACGCTTTAGGGCCTTCCGCTGGCCAACGCTCCTCGATCATCTGACGGAGGACAGAAGCCATCCTGACTCCCTTCATCGTGCAATCAACCATGACGCGACGATGGAGGGACTTAGGTAGATCGAAGGTGATCCGGGAAGTAGGTTCGGCGCTTCCCTTCTCTGCTGCTGGTTCTGTCGGCGCAGCTGTTCCATTCACCCACTCGTCTGCCGCTACGCTCGAGGGCTGGGGCTTCGCCGGTATCAATCCTGATTTAGCCATTGGTCGTCATCTCCCTAATTTCTGCTGCCAGCTTCTGAATCTCCCGCGCTGCCTGCCCCTTCGGCTCCGTCTCAACAACGGTCAACCCACGCGCTGAACTTTCGACGAACGCCACCCGCTGCCCAACTTCAGTAAGAAATATGGGGCTTTCAGGAAAAGCCGTCGAGAGCGACTGACGGAAGTCCCGACTTATCGCCGTACCTGCGCTTTTACGATTCACCGCAAAAGCGTATTTAAGGTGCGGTTTGTACATCTGAGCTTCGGCGATGAGGTCGGTGATCTTTTTCGCACTCCAGATATCGAAAGCAGACGGCTGAACAGGAATTACGACTAGATCGCTTGCCATGATCGCGGACTTGGCAACGTCGAACACAAGCGGCGGTCCGTCTATGAACGTCCACTCATAAGGGGCTGCCAAGGTGGGCATGTCGCGGTGAAGGGTGTTCTTGGGAATACCTACTACCGGGAATAAAGGTTCGCCCGTCCTGGTTGCGCTCCAGTCAAGAGCCGTAGCTTGCGGATCGGCGTCGATGTACTGGACGCGCTCTCCTGCGCTGGCGAATACAGCGGCCAAATTGGTCGCCAGGGTGGTCTTCCCAACTCCGCCTTTTTGATTGAGAACTGCGACTACGGGCATAGCGCCGCCTTTACGGTGATGCGGTATTGCGATAAAGCGACGTTACGCTGTTACGACGTTACGGTCAATATCTTCTAAGGTGCTTGGTGCATCTCCCGCAAAGCGGGCATCACCCAAGGCAGGCTATGGATTTGCCGCTCTCCAAGCTTGGAACGCAAATAAGTCCCGCGTCACACAAACCACAGCCTCGACGGAGAAGATTCGAACTTGCCGAAAACGCCCCGACTTTGCGGGAGTGATGAGTGGGCGCGGAGGCTAGCTAGACTTCACATATGAAAGTGCTAAATCCAGAGGAAGCAAAGCACTTCCTCATAGCCAACAACTTCGGCGAAAAGCTGACTCGCCTTGCCCCTGGCACCTTCCGAAGGGAGGTCACGACTGATGTTGGGAGACGGTGTGCCTACGCGAACATGCTGACCAATCACCTCATCACCAGTGAAAGCGCGATCGCCTGCCTAGACATCACGGATTGGGGTGTTTGGCCGTCATCGCAGAATATGGACCTGTTCTATTCCTATCGTCGTTACCTGGGGGAATATCGCTTACTGGCGGACGCCCACTTTCACGTTTTCGCGGCTGCTGAGGCAAACGAACTCCGGAATGTCCTTCATCTCGGGTTGATTTCGCTGTTTGATGTCGCAGGCGCGAGTACGACGACAGACTTTCGTTTCTATGCTTCGCATGACGAGTGGATTCAGGTCGCTTGGCATGAAGATGCCGAGTGGCGAGAGACGACAGAATGGTTTTTCGCCCCGTAGGCGGTACATCCTGTAGACGGCGTTAGGGAAACCTCGCACAATCCTCCCTCTAAGAGCCTCCAGGCCACTGTTACATTCTTTCTACGGACGTAGAAGAAACGTAACAGAGGGCGAAAACGATGGCGAAGAGCAGGTTTGTGAGCTACCTGAGGGTCTCAACCGCACGGCAGGGAACTAGCGGCCTGGGCCTCGAAGCGCAGCGTGCCGCCGTCGCCGGATTTCTCAATGGTGGAGACTGGACCCTGGTGGAGGAAGTTTTAGAGGTCGAAAGCGGCAAGCGCAATGACCGTCCGGCCCTCGCTACCGCCCTCAAGCTCTGCCGCAAGCATCGCGCTACCCTGGTGATCGCCAAGCTCGACCGTCTCGCCCGCAACGTCGCTTTCATTTCGAACCTCATGGAGTCCGGCGTCGAGTTCGTGGCTGTCGATATGCCCCAGGCGAATCGGTTCGTCGTGCACATCTTGGCCGCCGTTGCAGAGCAGGAAGCCGAGGCCATCTCGAAGAGGACCAAAGCAGCCCTCGCCGCCGCAAAGGCGCGGGGAACGAAGCTTGGCGGCCGGCGCGTCTCGGCTGAGCGCTTTGCGGAGATTGGAGCTGGAGCGCGGCAAGTGCGTAGTCAGAAAGTGAGCCAGGTCCGCGCGGAGCTTCTACCGACCATCACAGCCATACAAGCCACCGGCGCGAGCTCGCTCCGCGCGATCGCGGCGGAACTCAACGCTCGCGAGATTCCGACACCCCGAAGAGCTGGGGAATGGTCTGCGGTGCAGGTTCAAAGAGTGATGGAACGATAGATGTTCGCTTGAACGGCAGCTTCAGAGAGTACAAGATGAAACGTCTCAGTTGACGAGGCATATTGCGGCATCGTCTCATGAATGAACCTATAGTTCCTTTTTTGAACGAGGCCGGTCATGTCGTCGTTCCTATCTCTCTCGCAATCACTATCCATTCTGCTAGCTGTTGCCATTGCGCCTAGTGCGTCTCTCTCTGCCCAGTCCAAAGAGCCTGTGGCCGGTAATGTGCCTAGTGTGCGGCTGGAAACGCACAACGGAAAGACCATGTTTTATCTCGGCGAGCCGATCCGGCTCGATCTCATATTTGAAAATGACACGGGTACCCCGTTCATGTTGAACACGACGGTATATGGGGATTTATCCGAGAAGGTCGAGATAACACCGGCCAAGGGCTGGTTTGTATGGCAGACGCAGAGCGGTCATGACTACTCAACACAGGCAAAACTGGGCGATGCTCCGGTGCGCATCCCGTAGATCTGGACGAAGGCTTCGTCTTTCGTGAGCCAGGAGAATACCGGGTGCACGTGACCACTGCTCGGCTCATGTCAGGAGCCATATTGGGCGGATCATCCCTGCCAGCTGCCACGACGAACGATGTCACAATCGAGCTTAAAACCATGCCGACAGATGTAGAGGCGTCAAAGTTGGCTACGATACGCTCGGATTTGGTGAGCGCTGGCAAGGATCGCAGGGGTGATGAGTTGCGACAGAACGCTATGCATCGCTTGGCGGCGTTGCAAGGCGATGAAGCGCTCTTGGAAAAGATCAACCTGCTTGAAGCGGGGGACGAAGACTTCCGTCGGGTGTACCGTGAAGCTTTTGCCACGACTCATGATCTGCAGCGTCAGCTGACGCTGTTAACACAAGCCTGGACAAACCCGAAACTTATACCTGAGTACGACACTCCAGATGCGCTTTATGAGACGCGCTTGTTGCTTACCGGACGAAACCTGCCCGGCTGGCAGATGAGCGTTATGTCGCATCCGCCGGACGATGTCGAAAAGCAACTCGGAGTCGAGCATCGTGCGGACATGGTTGCACTGCTAGACTCGATGCCCCAGCGGATGGGTGAAGGCCGCACTATGGGTGCTTACTACCTCATCGAGTTTGGCGGCTTGACCGACGTGCAACGCGCTCGCGCAGTGGACTACGCAATCGAAGAGTTTCCACTTATGGATGACACCGCACAGCATATGCTGCTTGAAACGGCGAGACCTTCTATCCTCGATCCCCGCCTAGTACCGCTGCTTCGGGCAATGCTTGCCAAGAATCCTTCTGATAAAGACGTCACCGCAGCCCTGCTTGCGATGGAGCCGACAGAGTCGGCGACATGGATCACTAAGTCGGTCTGTGCGCCGAAAGGTGTGGTTCTCTTAGATACGTTTAAGGAAGCTTCTGTAGACCGAGTACCGGAAACCGACACATGTCTATCGCAGCTGCTGCGTGTCGCCCCCACAGATCCCCGTGCGGAATTTGAATGGAAGCAACGGGCCACTCAGGCCGCCCGATTTGCAACGCCAGCGATTCTGTCCGCTCTCCGCGAAGGTTGGAAAAGGCCCGAACAAGATAGCGCGGTTTTGGCTGTTCTCATGCGGGACGACCCGACCGGAGCAGTCAAGTTGTTGAACCAGGAGACTGCTGGAAACACTTTTAATGGGATGTTGTTCTTTGAGACAGGGAGCGTATATAAGCAGATCCCGAAAGAGTTTCCCCCTGAAGCTGTTGGCCTGGTTGCGGACGGAACTGAAGAGTGGAAACAACAAAGAAGCAAGCACGGCAGCATATGCGCTCTCCATAGGAGGCGATGCCAGCGACGCGCCGCGAGTGGAAGAACGGCTGGAGCGCCTTCGAACTCAAAACGAGGGGCAAGTAGCCGAGGTACAGCAAGCGGAGATGGAATTGGCAAGTGCGTTGGGAACATATGAGTCGAAGATGTTCCTTGACGAAGCTCGA
>CBDAUT010000004.1:0-19542 GCA_965200515.1 Granulicella sp.
CTCAAAGCGGCTCTGTATGGGCTGGGGCTGGCCGTGAAGAACCCGGCAGCGATGGGGAACAGGATTAGACATGAGCGAAGAGCAAATGGTACCGATCCAATCTTTGGTGCAAGATAGCGACAAGATTTTGAGCGTCTTTGGCTATTGGCCTTCTTTTCACGATGCCGAAATCATTAACTTTCACTGGTGGCGCGGTAATGTTGATCCGGAAAAAGGGCTCTTTCAATTCCCTGTCCTAACACTCGATCTGCACCATTGGGAGCTTACGAAAGAAGTCAACCCCGCCGGGTACTATGTCCTTCGACACCACACCCGTACGACTTTGACATTTCATGACGTCATGTCGGTACAGATAGACGGATCATCTACTCACCAAAATGTAATCCTTAGCCTGTTCATCCAACAGCTACAACGTGAACAAAGACCTTCTCCGTATCTTGCTGTGGAGATTGATGGTGCTGGATTTCAGGCATCGTTTACCTGCCTGAGCGCACAAGTCACAACTGCAGTGCCATGCTCCGACTCTGGAGAACCCATCGGGTGAACTGAGCCATGGAAAAGACGGCAAGGGAGCCGCCTTGGAAAACGCCCAAAAGCGTTTCCCACTTTGCCCACAGCTCCGACCGGCGACGGATTACAGAAGTGATATGACCTTGACGACATATCACTCAGAGAACATACTTAGCCATGGCTTGGGACGTTGAGGTCAGCGACGAGTTTCTGGCCTGGTACCGGTCGCTGGAGGAGTCGGAGCTGGAAAGCGTGAACGGCGCGGTCGCGAAGCTGGAGCATTACGGCCCGACGCTGGGCCGGCCTTACGTGGACACGCTGATCGGTTCTAGGTACCCGAACCTGAAAGAGCTTCGGGTGCAGCATGGGGGCAAGCCATACCGCATCCTGTTTGCCTTCGACCCTCGCCGCAACGCCTACCTGATCCTGGGCGGCGACAAGACCGGGAACGCCAACTGGTACGTGGACGCGATCCGGCAGGCGGAAGCGATCTACGCCCAGCACCTGATCGAGATTGGAGAGTAGACCGATGGCCCACAAGTGGAAAGACATTCGCAAGCCGCTTTCGCCCGGAGCCGAGGAACGGCTTCAGCAGGGTGTGAAGGAGGCGGCCGCGGTCATGACGCTGCACCAGCTCCGCGAAGCCCGCAGCCTGACCCAGGTCAATCTTGCCAAGGTCCTGCAGATCAACCAGGGTGCGGTGTCGAAGATGGAGAAGCGGGCGGACATGTACGTCTCGACGCTGCGCAACTTCATCCAGGCCATGGGCGGGCAGTTGCAGGTTAAAGCCATCTTTCCCGAGGGTGAAGTCCAGATCGACCAGTTCGAAACCGTGAACGAATCGCAGGATACGGTTCTGGCACCGGCACGATCTGCCTAAAACGCCCCAGCGCCCCGTAGAGCGATCGGGTCTGCGTTTTGAGGATGATGGGTGGGTATAAACCGCGAACCTTCACTTCCCTACCCTAGGCGGCAGGACGGCCACGTCCAGCGTTAGGAGGAAGTGTTCTCGTCGCCAGTCCTGCACCATGCCATTGCCTTGGAAGTTCCAAAGGCTGGCGGAGATCTCCTGGCGTTCCAGATGATCGGCCAGCAGTCGCAAGGCTCCTGGTAGATCGTGTCGGCACATCTGCTCCAGCGACTCTGGATCGAAGACCCTGCCGCCAGCAGACCCTGCTTCGCCTGGGTTCAGCTCCGAACCACTCTCAAGCTGATGCTTGGTTTGTTCTTCTGAAGCGGGTCTGCGCTTTGGCTCGTTCTCTGATGAGGGCATGTGAGATTTTCACACCATCCGCTTCAGCGACTACAGGACATAAAAGAACTACAGGTAAGAACTACAGGCTTCCTTATAGCAAGCGAAAAGCGTCACCGTTTCACCGTAGTGGCGTCACCGTTTCACCGTAGAAAAATCAGAAATCAGCCTTTTGAGCGTCACCGTTTCACCGTAGCGTTCTTTAGAAATCAGCCCTTTACTGCGATGGCTGGGCGCGATGGGTGAACGACCAGAGCGTCTTCCGTGGCCTCCACTTTCAGGGTTGGATAGACAGACTGGATGCGACGAAGAGCCGCCAGCACCTTTGCGCGGAACTGCCGGAGTTGCGCGTACTCTGCCCCCATCTGAGTGTGCAGCCCCTCCCATGGAATGAACCTGGAAGTCCCTTTCCGGCTAGCCGCGAACGCGGTATGTGTTAGCAGGGCGTACAGGTCCAAAGCAAGGGGCGACCTCTTCAGTCCGCGCAGAGCTCGCATATCGACGGGCACAGGGGCTGCGGTGATGGCCGCAAAGAAGTCCTCTCCTAGCTCGACCCAGCTCTCCCAGATGTTGTCTTGGTGCGCTCGGGAGGGGTCCCACCAGAACTGGCCTCTTGGGGCGACCTGCATATCCACGTAGCTCTTGCCCCACTCGCGTCGATCTTCAAACGTGATGGTGGACCGGAACAGCCGCTCCATCTGATCATGCAGCCGCTTGGCGTCCCCACGCTTCCCTCCTCCGGTTCTTGGGTTTAGGCCGATCTCCCGCATGAAGGCATCCAGACTGTTTCCGAGATGGATACGGCGGCTCTTCTTCTGGGTCGCCTCGGTGACAATCCAGAAAAGCAATAGGCGAGGAATGGAACCATAGGGGTAGAGCGGCTGGCGTGTCCGCAGGTCGACGTTTGGGCGAATGGCAAGGGTGAGATGGCCGTTGGTGCGCACCCAAACGGACTGATCGCCTGGATCGCTATGAGGAAGCGTGCATTGCACTAGCTGCCGCGCCATGTAGGCGCGCTCCACAGCGTCCGGATTCTGTTGGATTTCTATGGCTGCATCCAACAGCCGATCCATGGGAGATGGCACTGCAGCGCGTCTGCGGGGCATAGGAGTGGGCAGCGGCTCAGGTGCATCTAGCCTTAGCTGCTCACTCGCTGGCGATTTCTTTCGTGTGGCCAAGTCCTACCTCATTTCAAGTACCTAGGTACCTAGGTACTTGGTCAAGAGCGATTCAACGAGACCGGAAAGATCGCGACCACCCTCGTCCTCCCACTTCCGCTCTGCCTTACGCCGTTTCTCGGCATGCATAAACAGCTTTACCGGTTCGTAAGCGGGGTTGCGGCTTTTCGCTAGGGATGAGGGTGCTTGAGCGATCACGGGAGCCGTGTGGGGTGTGTTTCGCTTCTTTGTGGGTGATGCAGGTGCAGGTGGGGCTTGTGATTGCTCTTTGCGGGCTTCCTGGATTCCTCCAAAGGCGGCGGCGAACTGATTCATTAGAGGATTTCCTTTCCTGCTGCGGCATAGGCTTGCCATGCGCGGGCGGCGTTGCGGTCCGGGGTTTGGTTCACAATCTGTCCTGCTGCTGCTGCCTTCTTGAAGGCTTTCAATTCGGGCACTTCGGCCTGGAACATAGGGACGGAAAGCCCGGCTAGGAACTCACGCAGCTCTGCGGCTTCCTTTTCGGGTGGCGGGGGAACTTTGGTGAGAAGCACGCGGTAAGCTCCTGTGCCGATCTGCTGTAGGGCGCGGATGGTCTGTCCCAATCCATCCGTATCCAGGCTGGCTGGAACTGCTGGGATTACCAGTAGGTCACAGCCGTCGGCAGCAGCCTTGAGATCGTCTAAGCTGGGCCGCTGTCCGGTATCGATCACGATGTGCTCGAAGTCGCGGGCGAGTTTGGCTGCCTGATCGATACCGGCGACGCGGAATGGAAACCCCTTGCCGCGCTGACTCCAGGCTGTAGCGTTCTTGGTCTGGTCGCCATCGAGCAGCAGCGTGGGGGCGAGTGTCTGGAGGTACGCGGCGAGATGTACGGCTGAGGTCGTCTTCCCGACGCCTCCTTTGTAGCTGGTAATAGTGAGAATCATGGGCACCCAAGAACCTAGGTGCTTAGGTACCTAAAGCACTCAGGTACCTAGGAACCTAGGCTCCTGAAGATCGAATGTCAAATGAAACGCGGGCGTGGGAATCAAATCAGGCAATCCCAACGCACAGAATCGCTGCTCCTTAAGCGGCAGATGTGGCTGGCTGACCTGCCGCTGTAAACCATGCAATCTAGTTGGAACAGAGATGACACAACTTGATCGCGCGATCTAAAGTTTCCTTTTTAAGCACAATTGGCTGACCTGTTGTGGGTTCGCGCCGATACAATCCCTGTGGTCATACGTCAAACTATTGTCAGAATACTGGCAAGATGTTGGCAAACGAATGTTGACATGTTGACATCAATCCAAATAGATTGCTGATTGAAGTGGTGGTTTCACTTCACATACGGATTCGCTAACCGTATTGCACATTCCAAAACACAGGATAGGCGAGCTCCTCTCACAGCTGGAGTCCCGGAGACAAAAACTATGCTCACAGGCGGCATCCCAACTATTGATCCACAAGTGAAATACGTTGGCGTTAGCAAGCTGCGTGAACTCAATGCTGCAAAACTGCGCGAGAACGCTGAGTACACCTACGTATTGCAAGACAACGAAACACCAGTCGCCGTGCTCCTCAGCTACGACATGTATCTGTCGATCCAAGAGCAGATTCATAACGGCATGGTGAACACTTTAGAGATGTTGCTCAATCCCGGTGAGCTTGATGGCATTACGCAGGGAATGGACGACGTCAAAGCTGGTCGTGCTCGACCATTTTCTGATGTAAAAGCGGAGCTTCGAAGAAAGCATGCAAAAACGACAGAAGAATAAAGGCCAACTGCCGGCCGGACAGAACAAGAACAAGCAGCCGCTCTCGGTCCTAATGACCGAGACGGCTGCTGCTACTTACGAACGATTCTTCATTCGCGCACAAAAGGCGTTGGAGAGAGGGGAAAAAGACAGCCCTCATGTCAAAACTCTGCGCCTGATTGATGAGGCCATTGAAACGATCATTCCTCATGCGCCATTTGATAAGAAACATGCTTTGGTAGGCACTTTAAGGCCGATTTTCCGGCTTCACAAAGGGCGGCTTCGGATTTGCTGGGTGGGGTCCTCGGAACGGAACGAGGTACATATCATCTTTATTTCAGAGACCCTCAGGAAAGAAGGGGACGCAAATGACCCGTATGAAGTTCTTTCTCGACAGGTTAAGAATGGGATTTTTGATTCGGTCTTCCGCCATTTAGGAGTGAAGTCTCCGCTCAGGCAACAGAGCGACATGATCCAATGACTCAGGTTGGCGTGATTGCTGTGGTTTGCCAACGAAGTTCCAGAATCACGGGTTTCGAAGTTCCAGAATCACGGGTTTCATTGTGCCTGTGGGCCTAATTTCAAGGCCCAAGCACAATGGCTCGGTCAACTAAGGGGCAGCGCGGTCACGGTGCTTGTCGTAGCCAGAATAGTAGTTGGTTTGTTGCAGGATCGGTGTGGCGTGCTGCAATGCGTACTTCTTCCAAACTCATGGCTTGAGGATAAAGGGAGCCATATACGCAGTATCCGATTGTTACATTCTTTCAACGGACGTAGAAGAAACGTAACAGAGGGCGAAAACGATGGCGAAGAGCAGGTTTGTGAGCTACCTGAGGGTCTCAACCGCACGGCAGGGAACTAGCGGCCTGGGCCTCGAAGCGCAGCGTGCCGCCGTCGCCGGATTTCTCAATGGTGGAGACTGGACCCTGGTGGAGGAAGTTTTAGAGGTCGAAAGCGGCAAGCGCAATGACCGTCCGGCCCTCGCTACCGCCCTCAAGCTCTGCCGCAAGCATCGCGCTACCCTGGTGATCGCCAAGCTCGACCGTCTCGCCCGCAACGTCGCTTTCATTTCGAACCTCATGGAGTCCGGCGTCGAGTTCGTGGCTGTCGATATGCCCCAGGCGAATCGGTTCGTCGTGCACATCTTGGCCGCCGTTGCAGAGCAGGAAGCCGAGGCCATCTCGAAGAGGACCAAAGCAGCCCTCGCCGCCGCAAAGGCGCGGGGAACGAAGCTTGGCGGCCGGCGCGTCTCGGCTGAGCGCTTTGCGGAGATTGGAGCTGGAGCGCGGCAAGTGCGTAGTCAGAAAGTGAGCCAGGTCCGCGCGGAGCTTCTACCGACCATCACAGCCATACAAGCCACCGGCGCGAGCTCGCTCCGCGCGATCGCGGCGGAACTCAACGCTCGCGAGATTCCGACACCCCGAAGAGCTGGGGAATGGTCTGCGGTGCAGGTTCAAAGAGTGATGGAACGATAGATGTTCGCTTGAACGGCAGCTTCAGAGAGTACAAGATGAAACGTCTCAGTTGACGAGGCATATTGCGGCATCGTCTCATGAATGAACCTATAGTTCCTTTTTTGAACGAGGCCGGTCATGTCGTCGTTCCTATCTCTCTCGCAATCACTATCCATTCTGCTAGCTGTTGCCATTGCGCCTAGTGCGTCTCTCTCTGCCCAGTCCAAAGAGCCTGTGGCCGGTAATGTGCCTAGTGTGCGGCTGGAAACGCACAACGGAAAGACCATGTTTTATCTCGGCGAGCCGATCCGGCTCGATCTCATATTTGAAAATGACACGGGTACCCCGTTCATGTTGAACACGACGGTATATGGGGATTTATCCGAGAAGGTCGAGATAACACCGGCCAAGGGCTGGTTTGTATGGCAGACGCAGAGCGGTCATGACTACTCAACACAGGCAAAACTGGGCGATGCTCCGGTGCGCATTCCCGTAGATCTGGACGAAGGCTTCGTCTTTCGTGAGCCAGGAGAATACCGGGTGCACGTGACCACTGCTCGGCTCATGTCAGGAGCCATATTGGGCGGATCATCCCTGCCAGCTGCCACGACGAACGATGTCACAATCGAGCTTAAAACCATGCCGACAGATGTAGAGGCGTCAAAGTTGGCTACGATACGCTCGGATTTGGTGAGCGCTGGCAAGGATCGCAGGGGTGATGAGTTGCGACAGAACGCTATGCATCGCTTGGCGGCGTTGCAAGGCGATGAAGCGCTCTTGGAAAAGATCAACCTGCTTGAAGCGGGGGACGAAGACTTCCGTCGGGTGTACCGTG
Organism: Granulicella sp.; assembly: GCA_965200515.1. Classification (GTDB taxonomy): domain Bacteria; phylum Acidobacteriota; class Terriglobia; order Terriglobales; family Acidobacteriaceae; genus Granulicella. The sequence goes on from CBDAUT010000004.1 coordinate 6,948, forward strand.
AAGCTTTTGCCACGACTCATGATCTGCAGCGTCAGCTGACGCTGTTAACACAAGCCTGGACAAACCCGAAACTTATACCTGAGTACGACACTCCAGATGCGCTTTATGAGACGCGCTTGTTGCTTACCGGACGAAACCTGCCCGGCTGGCAGATGAGCGTTATGTCGCATCCGCCGGACGATGTCGAAAAGCAACTCGGAGTCGAGCATCGTGCGGACATGGTTGCACTGCTAGACTCGATGCCCCAGCGGATGGGTGAAGGCCGCACTATGGGTGCTTACTACCTCATCGAGTTTGGCGGCTTGACCGACGTGCAACGCGCTCGCGCAGTGGACTACGCAATCGAAGAGTTTCCACTTATGGATGACACCGCACAGCATATGCTGCTTGAAACGGCGAGACCTTCTATCCTCGATCCCCGCCTAGTACCGCTGCTTCGGGCAATGCTTGCCAAGAATCCTTCTGATAAAGACGTCACCGCAGCCCTGCTTGCGATGGAGCCGACAGAGTCGGCGACATGGATCACTAAGTCGGTCTGTGCGCCGAAAGGTGTGGTTCTCTTAGATACGTTTAAGGAAGCTTCTGTAGACCGAGTACCGGAAACCGACACATGTCTATCGCAGCTGCTGCGTGTCGCCCCCACAGATCCCCGTGCGGAATTTGAATGGAAGCAACGGGCCACTCAGGCCGCCCGATTTGCAACGCCAGCGATTCTGTCCGCTCTCCGCGAAGGTTGGAAAAGGCCCGAACAAGATAGCGCGGTTTTGGCTGTTCTCATGCGGGACGACCCGACCGGAGCAGTCAAGTTGTTGAACCAGGAGACTGCTGGAAACACTTTTAATGGGATGTTGTTCTTTGAGACAGGGAGCGTATATAAGCAGATCCCGAAAGAGTTTCCCCCTGAAGTGTTGGCCTGGTTGCGGACGGAACTGAAGAGTGGAAACAACAAAGAAGCAAGCACGGCAGCATATGCGCTCTCCATAGGAGGCGATGCCAGCGACGCGCCGCGAGTGGAAGAACGGCTGGAGCGCCTTCGAACTCAAAACGAGGGGCAAGTAGCCGAGGTACAGCAAGCGGAGATGGAATTGGCAAGTGCGTTGGGAACATATGAGTCGAAGATGTTCCTTGACGAAGCTCGACGACATCAACTCGGGCAAGGTTGCATGAGTGATCAGTGTCGCCTGTACTTACATTGAACGCTGCGTCGGGGCCTTGCCCTTTTCTGTCTGAGCAAGCCTTGCCCTGACCCGCCTACTCCTCGCAAGTAACCCACGACAACTCCGGTTGTCGGTGGCGTAACCCGAAGGCCAAGCTCGGGTGAGCTTATGCCTCACGCTAAAATCCAAAGCATGCAAGCCACTCTATTTTTCTTCATGCGAAAAGCCAACGACACCTTTCATAACGACAAGTGTTATTTCGACGATGCAGGAGGTTTGGTGATCCCTTCTGTAGGAGAAAAAATAGAGCATTCGATGGGCAATTTCACCATCGAATCTCGCTCATTTGAGTACAGCAACAACCACATGGAAGTGACGCTTAAATTAAATGAGACTGAGTAGTCCAGCCGCCTAATCGAGGAAGTCCGTAGGGTGTTCACGAGAGTAGTGCGTGACCAGAGATTGGACTTGATTGTCATAAATATATCGCTGTCGTCTTGACAAAGAATCATAGCCTTTGTGCAGTACCTGCTGAGTAATGCCGTAGGCAGCTGTCCCTGGCTGAAGGTAATCATCTGAAACAATTTGTGCGATGATCTCAGTGAATTCTGGATCGGGCATGTGATCGTTAAAACCCATATTTCTCCTGTAAATCTCTGCTTTTACAAAGATATAATCGAAGGTTTCTCGGAGAAAACCGGTCTAACTATCTGCAACGCCTTTATTTCACTTCCTCTCCGTCGCCGGTGGCTGTGGGTTTGTGGGACGAGCGTGTCTTTTGCTCGTTCCAAGCGCTTGCGCGGCAAATCCATAGCCTTGCTGGGGGACGCCGAGGCTCTGCCGGCCGGCTACTTGCCTTTACCCTTGTGGTCCTTGCCAGGGATTAGGCCCGGCGCGGTGACCGCTGGCGGGGGCTGCTGGGCGGCCAGGTAGTGGTCGATGTGGTTGACGTGCTCCACCAGGGCATTCAGGTCCGAGCGCACCGGGACATATCCCACCACCAGCCCCAGCGCACATCCCAGAGCGACGAAGCTGAATTTGGTGAGCCACGTCGACTCTCGGACGTTCTGACGCACATGCATGGCACCTGCCTGGATGTCCTCCAGCGGCTCGATCAAGGCACCCATCACCTCGGTCCTGATCTCGGCTTTGATCTGGCCTGCCTGCTCCCGTAGCGTCTCCCGCATGGCCCAGACGGCGTTCTGCTGCAACGTCGGCCCGATGGCCTTGAGCTGAGCCCGTTCGCCTTCCAGCTTCACCCGCTCAGTCTCGATGCTCTTCACGGCACCATACATGCTCTGCACGGCGGCGTTGACCTGCGCCTCCATGGCGACCAGTTCCTCGATCTGCAGCTCCAATGCCTGCTGCGTCATCCTGGCGGACTTCGCCAACTGATTGGCCTGGTCGATGATGCCGAACGCCATCACCTCTCCGGCGCTCTGTTCTTCGCTCATCTGTTCCCCTATCTGCCGATCCCGAAGTCGTGACGAACTTGCTGCTTCTGTTCTTTCTCCTGGCTCTGCTCCACCTTCTGCTCTGGCGGCGGCTCCGGCTTCAACACAACCGCAGGCTCCTGCGCCTTCTGGTGGGCGGCATAGCGCTCCCGGAACGCCCGTTGACGACTCTCGATATCCACGGGCACGATCTCCGGCCCGGCACGCTCCTGGCGGACAGACGCAGCGGCTTTCGCCTCCTGCCGAACCTCCGGACTTTCACCCCGCTCCTCGCGCCACTTGCCGAACCGTGCCCGGAACTTCTCCAGGCCGTCGGTTACGTGCTGCGAGACAGCTTCGACGCGCTCCTTGACCTCGGCCGCCATCTCCCGCGCGGCGGCAATCAGCCTGTCTAACCGGCTCAGTTCCTGCGCCTCGCGCTCCCGCACCTCGGTAACCCTCTGCTCGGCCCGTTCCTCGATCTTTTCCGCCACGGCCTCAAGGCTCAGACCCGGCGCGGGAAGCTCGGCCCGCTGCTCGCGCAGCCTATCCACATGGGCATGCAGGGCACGCGCCTCGGCCTCGTTGCCGCCCAGCAACTTCGGCTCCCGCAGCTCGTGTAAATCTTCCCGCCCTTGGTCGCGCCAGGAACGATGATCCAGGCGCTGTTCGTGGCCCTGCCTCTCCATGGCGGTGTTCATGGTTTCGACCCACTTCTCGCGCACCTCGACCAGCTTCTCGGTGGTCGTCCACTCGCGGTCCTTCTTCGCTCCGTTGCGCTTGAAGAAGCGATCTTCCGGCAGGGATTGAGTGTTGGAATCGATCACCCGCTCGGAAAACATCAGGTGCATGTGCGGCTGCTCGATGTTGTCCTTGGCCAACGGCGTATGCACTGCCATCGTGTACGCGAACCGGTCGCCCAGGAACTCCCGCGTCGCCTCCCGCGCCAGTTCGATCCGCTGCTCCCCCGACAGCTCCCGTGGAAGAGCGATCTGCAACTCCCGGTAGGTACGCCCATTCGCACGCTCGAAGTCGTCCGCCGCCTGCCAGAAAGCCTGTGGGTTCTCCCGCGCAAACTCCGGCATGTTTCCCGACTCGACCAGCTCCAGACCGCCACGGCTCTGGTACTGGCCATCCCGCGCGATGTACTGCGCATGCGCCGCTGCGGGCGGTGCCTGGCTGCTGGCTTTCATGGAGACGTGAACGATGGCCATAAAGGGAGGGTGACTCTTGCGGTTGCCGTTGCTCTTGCGGTTGCCGTTGCTCTTGCGGTTGCCGTTGCTCTTGCGGTTGCCGTTGCTCTTGCGGTTGCCGTTGCTCTTGTCCAAAGGACCGCGATGTTTGCGCAGCAAACGTGTAATCGCGCATTAGTCCTTAATGCCCGCTTGCCTGCCTACGCTGCCGATTGTATGCTCACTCACATGCCGAAAGCCAATCCAAAGTCCATCGCAGAGCTGGAAGCACAAAAGAAAGCCATCAAGGAGGCCGCCAACGCCGAAGTCGCCGCCATCCGCAAAGCTGCCGCAGATCGCGTCAATGCACTCAAGTCTTCCGAACGCCGTCTCCGTGCCCTGGATATCCGGGAACAGAAGCGCCGGGACAATCACGCCAAGATCCTCGTCGGTGTCGCCATGATCCACCAATGCCAAACTTCAGACGCTTCCGCTGCGAAGTTCAAGGGCATGCTCGAAGATTTCTATTCCGACTCGCCAGAACGACTCAAAGCGGCTCTGTATGGGCTGGGGCTGGCCGTGAAGAAACCCGGCAGCGATGGGGAACAGGATTAGACATGAGCGAAGAGCAAATGGTACCGATCCAATCTTTGGTGCAAGATAGCGACAAGATTTTGAGCGTCTTTGGCTATTGGCCTTCTTTTCACGATGCCGAAATCATTAACTTTCACTGGTGGCGCGGTAATGTTGATCCGGAAAAAGGGCTCTTTCAATTCCCTGTCCTAACACTCGATCTGCACCATTGGGAGCTTACGAAAGAAGTCAACCCCGCCGGGTACTATGTCCTTCGACACCACACCCGTACGACTTTGACATTTCATGACGTCATGTCGGTACAGATAGACGGATCATCTACTCACCAAAATGTAATCCTTAGCCTGTTCATCCAACAGCTACAACGTGAACAAAGACCTTCTCCGTATCTTGCTGTGGAGATTGATGGTGCTGGATTTCAGGCATCGTTTACCTGCCTGAGCGCACAAGTCACAACTGCAGTGCCATGCTCCGACTCTGGAGAACCCATCGGGTGAACTGAGCCATGGAAAAGACGGCAAGGGAGCCGCCTTGGAAAACGCCCAAAAGCGTTTCCCACTTTGCCCACAGCTCCGACCGGCGACGGATTACAGAAGTGATATGACCTTGACGACATATCACTCAGAGAACATACTTAGCCATGGCTTGGGACGTTGAGGTCAGCGACGAGTTTCTGGCCTGGTACCGGTCGCTGGAGGAGTCGGAGCTGGAAAGCGTGAACGGCGCGGTCGCGAAGCTGGAGCATTACGGCCCGACGCTGGGCCGGCCTTACGTGGACACGCTGATCGGTTCTAGGTACCCGAACCTGAAAGAGCTTCGGGTGCAGCATGGGGGCAAGCCATACCGCATCCTGTTTGCCTTCGACCCTCGCCGCAACGCCTACCTGATCCTGGGCGGCGACAAGACCGGGAACGCCAACTGGTACGTGGACGCGATCCGGCAGGCGGAAGCGATCTACGCCCAGCACCTGATCGAGATTGGAGAGTAGACCGATGGCCCACAAGTGGAAAGACATTCGCAAGCCGCTTTCGCCCGGAGCCGAGGAACGGCTTCAGCAGGGTGTGAAGGAGGCGGCCGCGGTCATGACGCTGCACCAGCTCCGCGAAGCCCGCAGCCTGACCCAGGTCAATCTTGCCAAGGTCCTGCAGATCAACCAGGGTGCGGTGTCGAAGATGGAGAAGCGGGCGGACATGTACGTCTCGACGCTGCGCAACTTCATCCAGGCCATGGGCGGGCAGTTGCAGGTTAAAGCCATCTTTCCCGAGGGTGAAGTCCAGATCGACCAGTTCGAAACCGTGAACGAATCGCAGGATACGGTTCTGGCACCGGCACGATCTGCCTAAAACGCCCCAGCGCCCCGTAGAGCGATCGGGTCTGCGTTTTGAGGGTGATGGGTGGGTATAAACCGCGAACCTTCACTTCCCTACCCTAGGCGGCAGGACGGCCACGTCCAGCGTTAGGAGGAAGTGTTCTCGTCGCCAGTCCTGCACCATGCCATTGCCTTGGAAGTTCCAAAGGCTGGCGGAGATCTCCTGGCGTTCCAGATGATCGGCCAGCAGTCGCAAGGCTCCTGGTAGATCGTGTCGGCACATCTGCTCCAGCGACTCTGGATCGAAGACCCTGCCGCCAGCAGACCCTGCTTCGCCTGGGTTCAGCTCCGAACCACTCTCAAGCTGATGCTTGGTTTGTTCTTCTGAAGCGGGTCTGCGCTTTGGCTCGTTCTCTGATGAGGGCATGTGAGATTTTCACACCATCCGCTTCAGCGACTACAGGACATAAAAGAACTACAGGTAAGAACTACAGGCTTCCTTATAGCAAGCGAAAAGCGTCACCGTTTCACCGTAGTGGCGTCACCGTTTCACCGTAGAAAAATCAGAAATCAGCCTTTTGAGCGTCACCGTTTCACCGTAGCGTTCTTTAGAAATCAGCCCTTTACTGCGATGGCTGGGCGCGATGGGTGAACGACCAGAGCGTCTTCCGTGGCCTCCACTTTCAGGGTTGGATAGACAGACTGGATGCGACGAAGAGCCGCCAGCACCTTTGCGCGGAACTGCCGGAGTTGCGCGTACTCTGCCCCCATCTGAGTGTGCAGCCCCTCCCATGGAATGAACCTGGAAGTCCCTTTCCGGCTAGCCGCGAACGCGGTATGTGTTAGCAGGGCGTACAGGTCCAAAGCAAGGGGCGACCTCTTCAGTCCGCGCAGAGCTCGCATATCGACGGGCACAGGGGCTGCGGTGATGGCCGCAAAGAAGTCCTCTCCTAGCTCGACCCAGCTCTCCCAGATGTTGTCTTGGTGCGCTCGGGAGGGGTCCCACCAGAACTGGCCTCTTGGGGCGACCTGCATATCCACGTAGCTCTTGCCCCACTCGCGTCGATCTTCAAACGTGATGGTGGACCGGAACAGCCGCTCCATCTGATCATGCAGCCGCTTGGCGTCCCCACGCTTCCCTCCTCCGGTTCTTGGGTTTAGGCCGATCTCCCGCATGAAGGCATCCAGACTGTTTCCGAGATGGATACGGCGGCTCTTCTTCTGGGTCGCCTCGGTGACAATCCAGAAAAGCAATAGGCGAGGAATGGAACCATAGGGGTAGAGCGGCTGGCGTGTCCGCAGGTCGACGTTTGGGCGAATGGCAAGGGTGAGATGGCCGTTGGTGCGCACCCAAACGGACTGATCGCCTGGATCGCTATGAGGAAGCGTGCATTGCACTAGCTGCCGCGCCATGTAGGCGCGCTCCACAGCGTCCGGATTCTGTTGGATTTCTATGGCTGCATCCAACAGCCGATCCATGGGAGATGGCACTGCAGCGCGTCTGCGGGGCATAGGAGTGGGCAGCGGCTCAGGTGCATCTAGCCTTAGCTGCTCACTCGCTGGCGATTTCTTTCGTGTGGCCAAGTCCTACCTCATTTCAAGTACCTAGGTACCTAGGTACTTGGTCAAGAGCGATTCAACGAGACCGGAAAGATCGCGACCACCCTCGTCCTCCCACTTCCGCTCTGCCTTACGCCGTTTCTCGGCATGCATAAACAGCTTTACCGGTTCGTAAGCGGGGTTGCGGCTTTTCGCTAGGGATGAGGGTGCTTGAGCGATCACGGGAGCCGTGTGGGGTGTGTTTCGCTTCTTTGTGGGTGATGCAGGTGCAGGTGGGGCTTGTGATTGCTCTTTGCGGGCTTCCTGGATTCCTCCAAAGGCGGCGGCGAACTGATTCATTAGAGGATTTCCTTTCCTGCTGCGGCATAGGCTTGCCATGCGCGGGCGGCGTTGCGGTCCGGGGTTTGGTTCACAATCTGTCCTGCTGCTGCTGCCTTCTTGAAGGCTTTCAATTCGGGCACTTCGGCCTGGAACATAGGGACGGAAAGCCCGGCTAGGAACTCACGCAGCTCTGCGGCTTCCTTTTCGGGTGGCGGGGGAACTTTGGTGAGAAGCACGCGGTAAGCTCCTGTGCCGATCTGCTGTAGGGCGCGGATGGTCTGTCCCAATCCATCCGTATCCAGGCTGGCTGGAACTGCTGGGATTACCAGTAGGTCACAGCCGTCGGCAGCAGCCTTGAGATCGTCTAAGCTGGGCCGCTGTCCGGTATCGATCACGATGTGCTCGAAGTCGCGGGCGAGTTTGGCTGCCTGATCGATACCGGCGACGCGGAATGGAAACCCCTTGCCGCGCTGACTCCAGGCTGTAGCGTTCTTGGTCTGGTCGCCATCGAGCAGCAGCGTGGGGGCGAGTGTCTGGAGGTACGCGGCGAGATGTACGGCTGAGGTCGTCTTCCCGACGCCTCCTTTGTAGCTGGTAATAGTGAGAATCATGGGCACCCAAGAACCTAGGTGCTTAGGTACCTAAAGCACTCAGGTACCTAGGAACCTAGGCTCCTGAAGATCGAATGTCAAATGAAACGCGGGCGTGGGAATCAAATCAGGCAATCCCAACGCACAGAATCGCTGCTCCTTAAGCGGCAGATGTGGCTGGCTGACCTGCCGCTGTAAACCATGCAATCTAGTTGGAACAGAGATGACACAACTTGATCGCGCGATCTAAAGTTTCCTTTTTAAGCACAATTGGCTGACCTGTTGTGGGTTCGCGCCGATACAATCCCTGTGGTCATACGTCAAACTATTGTCAGAATACTGGCAAGATGTTGGCAAACGAATGTTGACATGTTGACATCAATCCAAATAGATTGCTGATTGAAGTGGTGGTTTCACTTCACATACGGATTCGCTAACCGTATTGCACATTCCAAAACACAGGATAGGCGAGCTCCTCTCACAGCTGGAGTCCCGGAGACAAAAACTATGCTCACAGGCGGCATCCCAACTATTGATCCACAAGTGAAATACGTTGGCGTTAGCAAGCTGCGTGAACTCAATGCTGCAAAACTGCGCGAGAACGCTGAGTACACCTACGTATTGCAAGACAACGAAACACCAGTCGCCGTGCTCCTCAGCTACGACATGTATCTGTCGATCCAAGAGCAGATTCATAACGGCATGGTGAACACTTTAGAGATGTTGCTCAATCCCGGTGAGCTTGATGGCATTACGCAGGGAATGGACGACGTCAAAGCTGGTCGTGCTCGACCATTTTCTGATGTAAAAGCGGAGCTTCGAAGAAAGCATGCAAAAACGACAGAAGAATAAAGGCCAACTGCCGGCCGGACAGAACAAGAACAAGCAGCCGCTCTCGGTCCTAATGACCGAGACGGCTGCTGCTACTTACGAACGATTCTTCATTCGCGCACAAAAGGCGTTGGAGAGAGGGGAAAAAGACAGCCCTCATGTCAAAACTCTGCGCCTGATTGATGAGGCCATTGAAACGATCATTCCTCATGCGCCATTTGATAAGAAACATGCTTTGGTAGGCACTTTAAGGCCGATTTTCCGGCTTCACAAAGGGCGGCTTCGGATTTGCTGGGTGGGGTCCTCGGAACGGAACGAGGTACATATCATCTTTATTTCAGAGACCCTCAGGAAAGAAGGGGACGCAAATGACCCGTATGAAGTTCTTTCTCGACAGGTTAAGAATGGGATTTTTGATTCGGTCTTCCGCCATTTAGGAGTGAAGTCTCCGCTCAGGCAACAGAGCGACATGATCCAATGACTCAGGTTGGCGTGATTGCTGTGGTTTGCCAACGAAGTTCCAGAATCACGGGTTTCGAAGTTCCAGAATCACGGGTTTCATTGTGCCTGTGGGCCTAATTTCAAGGCCCAAGCACAATGGCTCGGTCAACTAAGGGGCAGCGCGGTCACGGTGCTTGTCGTAGCCAGAATAGTAGTTGGTTTGTTGCAGGATCGGTGTGGCGTGCTGCAATGCGTACTTCTTCCAAACTCATGGCTTGAGGATAAAGGGAGCCATATACGCAGTATCCGATTGTTACATTCTTTCAACGGACGTAGAAGAAACGTAACAGAGGGCGAAAACGATGGCGAAGAGCAGGTTTGTGAGCTACCTGAGGGTCTCAACCGCACGGCAGGGAACTAGCGGCCTGGGCCTCGAAGCGCAGCGTGCCGCCGTCGCCGGATTTCTCAATGGTGGAGACTGGACCCTGGTGGAGGAAGTTTTAGAGGTCGAAAGCGGCAAGCGCAATGACCGTCCGGCCCTCGCTACCGCCCTCAAGCTCTGCCGCAAGCATCGCGCTACCCTGGTGATCGCCAAGCTCGACCGTCTCGCCCGCAACGTCGCTTTCATTTCGAACCTCATGGAGTCCGGCGTCGAGTTCGTGGCTGTCGATATGCCCCAGGCGAATCGGTTCGTCGTGCACATCTTGGCCGCCGTTGCAGAGCAGGAAGCCGAGGCCATCTCGAAGAGGACCAAAGCAGCCCTCGCCGCCGCAAAGGCGCGGGGAACGAAGCTTGGCGGCCGGCGCGTCTCGGCTGAGCGCTTTGCGGAGATTGGAGCTGGAGCGCGGCAAGTGCGTAGTCAGAAAGTGAGCCAGGTCCGCGCGGAGCTTCTACCGACCATCACAGCCATACAAGCCACCGGCGCGAGCTCGCTCCGCGCGATCGCGGCGGAACTCAACGCTCGCGAGATTCCGACACCCCGAAGAGCTGGGGAATGGTCTGCGGTGCAGGTTCAAAGAGTGATGGAACGATAGATGTTCGCTTGAACGGCAGCTTCAGAGAGTACAAGATGAAACGTCTCAGTTGACGAGGCATATTGCGGCATCGTCTCATGAATGAACCTATAGTTCCTTTTTTGAACGAGGCCGGTCATGTCGTCGTTCCTATCTCTCTCGCAATCACTATCCATTCTGCTAGCTGTTGCCATTGCGCCTAGTGCGTCTCTCTCTGCCCAGTCCAAAGAGCCTGTGGCCGGTAATGTGCCTAGTGTGCGGCTGGAAACGCACAACGGAAAGACCATGTTTTATCTCGGCGAGCCGATCCGGCTCGATCTCATATTTGAAAATGACACGGGTACCCCGTTCATGTTGAACACGACGGTATATGGGGATTTATCCGAGAAGGTCGAGATAACACCGGCCAAGGGCTGGTTTGTATGGCAGACGCAGAGCGGTCATGACTACTCAACACAGGCAAAACTGGGCGATGCTCCGGTGCGCATTCCCGTAGATCTGGACGAAGGCTTCGTCTTTCGTGAGCCAGGAGAATACCGGGTGCACGTGACCACTGCTCGGCTCATGTCAGGAGCCATATTGGGCGGATCATCCCTGCCAGCTGCCACGACGAACGATGTCACAATCGAGCTTAAAACCATGCCGACAGATGTAGAGGCGTCAAAGTTGGCTACGATACGCTCGGATTTGGTGAGCGCTGGCAAGGATCGCAGGGGTGATGAGTTGCGACAGAACGCTATGCATCGCTTGGCGGCGTTGCAAGGCGATGAAGCGCTCTTGGAAAAGATCAACCTGCTTGAAGCGGGGGACGAAGACTTCCGTCGGGTGTACCGTGAAGCTTTTGCCACGACTCATGATCTGCAGCGTCAGCTGACGCTGTTAACACAAGCCTGGACAAACCCGAAACTTATACCTGAGTACGACACTCCAGATGCGCTTTATGAGACGCGCTTGTTGCTTACCGGACGAAACCTGCCCGGCTGGCAGATGAGCGTTATGTCGCATCCGCCGGACGATGTCGAAAAGCAACTCGGAGTCGAGCATCGTGCGGACATGGTTGCACTGCTAGACTCGATGCCCCAGCGGATGGGTGAAGGCCGCACTATGGGTGCTTACTACCTCATCGAGTTTGGCGGCTTGACCGACGTGCAACGCGCTCGCGCAGTGGACTACGCAATCGAAGAGTTTCCACTTATGGATGACACCGCACAGCATATGCTGCTTGAAACGGCGAGACCTTCTATCCTCGATCCCCGCCTAGTACCGCTGCTTCGGGCAATGCTTGCCAAGAATCCTTCTGATAAAGACGTCACCGCAGCCCTGCTTGCGATGGAGCCGACAGAGTCGGCGACATGGATCACTAAGTCGGTCTGTGCGCCGAAAGGTGTGGTTCTCTTAGATACGTTTAAGGAAGCTTCTGTAGACCGAGTACCGGAAACCGACACATGTCTATCGCAGCTGCTGCGTGTCGCCCCCACAGATCCCCGTGCGGAATTTGAATGGAAGCAACGGGCCACTCAGGCCGCCCGATTTGCAACGCCAGCGATTCTGTCCGCTCTCCGCGAAGGTTGGAAAAGGCCCGAACAAGATAGCGCGGTTTTGGCTGTTCTCATGCGGGACGACCCGACCGGAGCAGTCAAGTTGTTGAACCAGGAGACTGCTGGAAACACTTTTAATGGGATGTTGTTCTTTGAGACAGGGAGCGTATATAAGCAGATCCCGAAAGAGTTTCCCCCTGAAGTGTTGGCCTGGTTGCGGACGGAACTGAAGAGTGGAAACAACAAAGAAGCAAGCACGGCAGCATATGCGCTCTCCATAGGAGGCGATGCCAGCGACGCGCCGCGAGTGGAAGAACGGCTGGAGCGCCTTCGAACTCAAAACGAGGGGCAAGTAGCCGAGGTACAGCAAGCGGAGATGGAATTGGCAAGTGCGTTGGGAACATATGAGTCGAAGATGTTCCTTGACGAAGCTCGACGACATCAACTCGGGCAAGGTTGCATGAGTGATCAGTGTCGCCTGTACTTACATTGAACGCTGCGTCGGGGCCTTGCCCTTTTCTGTCTGAGCAAGCCTTGCCCTGACCCGCCTACTCCTCGCAAGTAACCCACGACAACTCCGGTTGTCGGTGGCGTAACCCGAAGGCCAAGCTCGGGTGAGCTTATGCCTCACGCTAA
>CBDAUT010000005.1:0-6874 GCA_965200515.1 Granulicella sp.
CCATCATTGACACGGTGCTTCATCTTGAAGATCCACACAAATGCGCATTCGCGAGCCTCGTTCACGTTGAGGATCCTTCACGTTGAAGATCCATACAAATTCCTAGGGTTAGGGTAATCGAGCATCTTAGAGGGTTTCGTCGATTCTGCTCGTTGCCCATATCTTTTTAGAGATGTGAACGTTTGCAAATGAGCGTCTCGTTAATGCGATTCGATCGATATCATCTTCATACTGTTTGGACCTGACCATCATTGACACGGTGCTTCATCTTGAAGATCCACACAAATGCGCATTCGCGAGCCTCGTTCACGTTGAGGATCCTTCACGTTGAAGATCCATACAAATTCCTAGGGTTAGGGTAATCGAGCATCTTAGAGGGTTTCGTCGAGGGTTTCGTCGATTCTGCTCGTTGCCCATATCTTTTTAGAGATGTGAACGTTTGCAAATGAGCGTCTCGTTAATGCGATTCGATCGATATCATCTTCATACTGTTTGGACCTGGATTCGTGGTGTGACAATCGATGTTCGACCGTGGTGCGATTTTTAAGGTGGTAAGAGCAATCTCGACTGACTTTCGAAGTGTCGAAACGTTACCAGAATGGGCTTAGGCAATCGATAAGGCTGTCGCGTGTCAGGAGAGTCGTGCTTAGTTCGAGTCGCGTCTCAGTCCGTTAGGTCAGCTTGTAGTAGGTATACATCGTTATAGCTCGACTTGCGTAGATATCTTGAATCTATTAGATATTAGTAGACGCTTAAGCTGTCGCACTGTAATTAGCAAGTGACTTGATCTCGATTCGACAAGATTGAAGCAGAACAAAACACTGATTTCACTGCGAGGCTTCGATCTCGAGACGAAATGGCAACGACTACAACAACAACGCGCGTTCCGCCGGAGATCTCGTACTTGAAACAACATAAAGTCGTGATCTGTCTTATCTGTCGGACAGGAGTACGGCCCGGAAAGGGCTGTGAAACACATTGGAGGAATCAACATCAAATACATGGTCAGCCGTTGCAGGCGCTGTTGGACTACATCTCGACAGTGAGTTGCTACGACCCGCATCGCGTTGAATTACTGTCACATAGAAGTAGGGCAATTCCAGAGCTGGGCACTCCGTTGGGTGGGTTCAGCTGCTTCGACTGTACATTTTTGACTCCGAATAAGAAGAAATGGCAAAGTCACATAAGTCAGACTGGACATAACCGATCTGGTGGCGCCGCTCAGCATACTGTACAGCTTCAAACGTTCTCGCGCGGCCGTCATGCTCGCTACTGGGTTGTCAAGGACGAGCGAGATCAGGATAGGAAAGGCGAGAGCGACTCGATAGTTGGGGACAGGAACACCGGATTTCAACAGATGTTGCTCGACTATCAGAAGAAACACGACGAGCGGTGGATAGAACGACGACGTATCGCGGACGACCCGAGCGGCGTCGAGAATCAATCGAGATGGGTGCAGTATATGCGATGGGCCGCGCTGTTTGACAGGAAAGACAAGCGCATCATCTATCTGGCCAGCTTGATGGCGCGGCCCGTAGGTATTCGTACCGCGACTCAGCGTCGATCCGACGAGTCTGTAGGGGAAGTCGATCCGGTGTTGATTCGACTCGGGGGAAGCTTCGACCGCGTAATACGACAGTGTACAGCACGACTGTCGCTGGTGCCGCACGAGACGCTGCTCTGGCTCAATAGTATCGACCCGATGAAGCCGGCGGGGCAACCGTTCGCACTGAAGCAGAACGAGAAGTCGATGGGTCGGTATCGACAGTTCATGCGACGATGTCTGACGTATTGCGTCCGCGTGGCCCGCTTGGGGCGAGAAGTAGCGCAGCAGTCGCACGGTATTCGATGGACGGACGCGCAGTGGACCGCGTTGCAGCAGATCGTGGTTGTGTTGGATCAGCTCGGGCCCGTACTCCCGGAGGATGCGAGCGAGGATGAGAAGGAACAGGAGCGGGAATTGGACAAGGCGGTGTTCGCGTACTGCATCGCGATGCTGCAGCAGCGAGTACTGGTGAACTGGTACGAGAACCCGTTGCTCTTTTTCGCCGCGGTGCTCGGCATCAACGACGCTCGCGGGAGCTATCGCGAGCCGAAACATTACACAGGCTCGTTGGCTGGACTGGTCTGGTGTAGCCGTATGCTGATGCTGGAGGAGGCATTTCGCGACAGCCCCGAAGATCCGAACGAGATGACGATGGAGACGGTGGAAGCGTTTCAAGAGGTACAACGTCGCTGGCTGGCGGGTGGCTCGTACAGTCCGATGAGCACGTTCATCACGTGGATGGCGTACGGCAAGGGGTTCCGCACAAAAGAGGGCGGCACGCCGAAGGTACTGTGGGAGAGCAACGGTCAGGTCATGCGGTACTTAGGACAGTCGATTCGCGTAGACGGCTTCATCACGACCGCAGACGCCGCGATCGTAGAGGCGGAGGCGGTGTTAGATCAACTGTTCTTCGAGCCGTGGGAGACGATCGCGGCAACGATCGAGATGCGACGCATTCACGACAGTGTCATGTTCGAAGGGACTGGCTCGTCGTTCGCGACCGACCCGCGCAATCGATGGTTACAGCCCGGTTTTCGATTCGTGGTCGAGCGAGCGCGGACGAGGATGTGGCGATCGGATCAGCGACCAGATCTGAAAGAGGTCAAGGCGTGGATCGGTCGACTCAAGACGTTCAAGCGGCTACTGATGGTCGCGAAGCACATTTGGGGTGGACAGCCCGGTCGAGGGCCCGAGATGACGACGTTGAAGCATTGCGACACCGCACAGGTAATGCGCAACGTGTTCGTGTTCGACGGCGAGGTGCTGCTCATTACAGACCGCGACAAGAACCGCTCGATCCGCGGACTGGGACGAAAGGTGGCGCGATTTTTGCCGGCTCGAATCGGTCGCATGGTGATCGCGTACATCGTGTGGCTGATGCCGTTCGAGGAGTTCATTCACGATGCGAGTGGCGTGGCCGGGCCCGACTCGACGTTGTGGTCGTACATGTGGAAGGACGCGCGACGAGGCCCGTGGGAGACAGAGCAGTTGAGTGACGGATTGGCGACGCTGACAGGGGCGCATCTTGGGGTCGAACTAATGGTCAGTGACTATCGACACGCAGCGATCGGGTTTGCGCGGGTGATCAAGGGGATCGTGGTGCGGCGAGCCGAGATGGAGGTAGGCGAGGGAGCAGGAGAGGGTGACGACGAGGACGAAGAGGCGACGATGCCGGGCCCGCGGTGGGAGTGGATCTGGGACGCGCAGTCGACGCACGGCAGCGTGATTGCGGCGGATCATTACGCGATCGACAGTCGATTTCCGAGTCGCATGCAGCCGGAGAAGCTGATGAAGTTTCGTGAGATCAGTCGACTGTGGCACCGCTTTCTCGAGGGCAGTCAGCGAGAGCAGAAGGAGAGCAAGACGAGACCGAAGCAGGAGAAGGAAGGGAGGCAGGAGCGAAAGACCGAGAAAGATGAAGCGAGCGCGTCGAGTCGCAAGAGGGCGCGATCGACGACCGGGAAAGAGGTGAAGGTCAAGCGAACAAGCTCGTCGCCGCCGATGGCGAAGCGGGTGAAACGAGCGCTGTCGACCGTGGTAGCGACCGAGGACATTTCCGAGGGGTTGAAGCGGTTGCTTGGGCGCACCGCGACGTGGCGGATTCCCGAGCAGGGCGAGGCAATGACACAGGTGATGGCGATGCGTGGAAACGAG
This sequence comes from Granulicella sp., assembly GCA_965200515.1. Classification (GTDB taxonomy): domain Bacteria; phylum Acidobacteriota; class Terriglobia; order Terriglobales; family Acidobacteriaceae; genus Granulicella. Next base: position 3,701 of record CBDAUT010000005.1, read on the forward strand.
ACGTTGACTGTGGTGTTGCCGACCGGGGCGGGTAAGAGCGTGTTGTTCATGTTGCCGGCGTTGGTGGAGGAGTGGGGCACGACGGTGGTGATCGTGCCGTTTGCGGCGTTGATGGACGATCTGGTCGAGCGGGCGTGTCAGAGTGGCATCGATTGCATGCGCTGGGTGCCCGGACGACTGCAGAGTGCCGAATTGCCGATGCGAGTGGCACGCGTGGTGGTGGCGAGCGCGGATATGGAAGGCGTCGAACAGTTTCAAGAGTACGTGGGCAGTTTACGAGACCGTAAGCTGTTGCGCCGCATCTTCGTAGACGAGGCGCACACGGTCATCATGGACGTGTCGTACCGCAAGAAGCTCGATCGAGTAAAGGGCTTACATCGATATGGATGCCCCGTGATCGCGTTGACGGCGACGCTGCCGGGCGTGATGGTGCCGTGGTTCGAGACGTCATTGTTGATGCGCGAGAGTGCGACCGTGCGAGCGTGTACCGTGAAACGCAATATCCGGTACAACGTGACTCGCGTGACGAGTGCTGGCGAGAAGACAGCCGCGGGAGTGCGAGTAGAGGTCGCGGACGAGGTGGTTCGTGCGGTGTTGCGCATGGAGAAGACGATGTCGGGCTCGCAGAAGGGGGTGGTGTACGTTCGATCTCGCGAGGCTTGTGAAGAGATGGCGGCTCGGCTGGGCTGCGGTCACTATCACAGCAGCATCGTCGAGGTCGATCGACGTCGGACGCTGCAGCGATGGGTGACCGGCGAGGGGGAGAATCGATGGATCGTGGCGACGACCGGGCTAGGGACGGGGGTCGACATTCCCGGGATTGTGGCGGTGGTGCACATGGAACAGCCGTATGGGTTGGTCGATTTTGTGCAGCAGACCGGGCGTGGTGGACGGCAGATGGGTGAGGTGGTGGAATCGGTCGTGGTGATGGATCATCGCACAGCGTGGATGGGGCCGCGGCGGAGCGACGTGGAGCATTTGAATCATCAAGCGATGGAGGGTTTCGTGGAGAGTTCAGGGTGTCGACGAGTGGCGATCGGCATGTTCATGGACGTAGGACTGGTCGAAGCGGGGATGAACTGTGAGCAGTTAGAGGCCGAGATGTGTGATCGTTGTGGAGCACGAAATGGAAGGACAATCGACAAGGAGGGAGAAGAGGATGCCGTATACGGCGAGGGTTATGAGATCAATAAGACGAACGATAGTAACGATATGAACGACAGCAACGACATCAACGACAGTAACAAGACCGACGACAGTACCGAGACATACAACAGTGACAAGACAGATACGAGTGATGAAAGCAACGAGAGTCATGAGAATGACGATACGACATCGACGCTTGTGGCCGGCGTATCGCAATCGAGTCGACTGAGCGAATATTTCAAAGAAAAGCATGGCCGCTTAGAGGAGTGGCGGCGATGGTTGACGGAGGTAGGAGATCGGTGCCCGGTGTGTTATGTGGAGTGGGTGCGCAATGGGAGTACGCCGGCGTGGCGATCGAAGAGCGAGCACGGCGTTCAACAGTGTCCGCGAATCGACTTCACACGGTACAAAAGCTGGGAAAAGCGGCTCGATTTTGGGGAGTATGACTGCTGCTGGCAATGCGCGCTGCCGCAGAGTATGTGTCGGGGGCTACAGGACCGTGAGTATGGGTCGCAATATCTGAGGATAGAGGGGTGTGAGTGGGGACATCCGATCAAGCCGCTGTTGTACTGGATCCGAGGAGACGTGACATGGCGAGGCAAGCTTCGGAGCGAGTTTGGATTCGTCGACATCGAGGCCGACAATGGGGAGTGGCTGAAGCAGCGAGCGTATCTTCGATGGCTCGGACGGGCGAGGAGAATGTACGACGAGGACATGACGAACGCGATCGCGGTGTGGGACATGGTAGTCCGCGAGGTTTGGCGGTAATGCCGACATAGTAGACAATCAGAGATAGATCGTCGATCGAGAGTCACGGTTGAGAATTTTATAGAAGCGCAGCGGGGGCGTTCGATCAAATTGAACATATCGAGAGCGGGTAGTCAGACCCGTTGACGATTTTGCGTATTGTCTCGATAGCGAGAGAAGAGCGTGGCGTGTGATTATGAATTTTGAGGAGGTGGATCGAGGGAGGTCGAGCGTGAGAGATTGATGAAGATGGAAGAATGATAATTACGCGATCGAGAGAGTTTTGACGTTTGGGAACTAGTGGAGCATTAGGAGACGAGAGATAGATATGGAATACATACGTGCCGTTGGCGCTCCGATTGACGGTTGACAAGATTATCGCGATGTTGGTGGAGGGAGAAGAGGTGTGGAGGAGAGAAGTCGAGGTGAGGGAGCGGGGAATTTTATTCGGGGTTGGAGAAATTTGGCGGTTGAGAGACAGTACGTGCGCGGGTGGTAGGAGGAGTCGAGAGGGTCAGGGCAAGAGCGTATTTACGAGGACATTTGACGATTTGGACGATTGGATAGGAGGCGAGTGATATAGAACCGTGTGAGAGGGTACGGATGGGGTAGGATGGGCGATTGCTGTGGATTGAGAAGTGAGGAAGGATGGCAGCTCCAGCGGAGGGTTGATTTAGGTTCAACGTCGGTGACAGGCGGTGACAGGTTTGACAGGCTGAAGAGTTGAAGCTCAAGCTGGGTGGCAGCGGTGGCAGTGGTGGAGGGAGGCGAGTTAAGGCGATGTGACGGGTTGACAGGTTGACAGGGGACGCGGATGGGGACGAGTGACGGCGGGGCGGGTCAGGGTTAGGGTTTTGAAGCGCGGGGAGGGATTGAAGGGAAGGGGATTAGGGTTAGGGTTAGGAGAAGTGGGCGAGAGAGAGAGGGGAAGGACCGGATGTGGTGCTCGGGTCAGGGTTAGGACGAGCGTGGAGGGTTTCGAGAAGGAGTGAGGCGGGGCGAGATGTGTCAGGGTGAGGGTGGGTAGGAAGAGTGAGCTCGAGGCGGGAGGGCGCGAAGCGCCCGATGGACAACCCGGTCCCCGGCGGGTGAGAGTATCGGGGAGGGCAGGAGGAGATGAGAGGAGGAGGGAGGAGGGAGGGAGGGCGCGAAGCGACCGGACCGGGTGACCCGCCGCCGCGACCGCGGCGATGTGCATGCGAGGGTGAGGGTGAGGGTGAGGGTGAGGGTGAGGGTGAGGGTGAGGGTGAGGGTGAGGGTGAGGGTGAGGGTGAGGGCGAG
>CBDAUT010000006.1:0-4121 GCA_965200515.1 Granulicella sp.
TGTGTGAAACGATGTTCCTACAACGTTCTCATGAAACGGTATTTAAATTGGAACACTTCCCGATCGTCCAGGCTCTGTGCCGAGCGGCACTCGCCCAGCCGTCGCTGGCCGTTCGAAAGCAGATCGAGCGACTTCGTGACGCGGTTGCGCTTGACGGTGACGCGAAAGCTTCAGCGTCCCTGACCGGGCTTTTGGCGGCCGCAGAACGAAGCGTTGACGTAGCACCAAGCCGGATCACGACATCGCGCGTGCAAATTCCTGGTGAGACCCTGACCAGAAATACGCCAGCGCCAGTCGATAAAGAAACGTCCGCGCCGTTAGCCGATATCATCTTCCCGCCAGAGGTAAATCCTCAAGCTCCAATTTTTGAAGTTGAAATAACACGAGCGATCAACGCTCTCGTAGAGGAATGGAGCAATTTTGAACGCTTGGCAGAGGTAGGGATGCACCCATCTCGCAGTTGTCTAATTTACGGAGCACCAGGAACGGGTAAGACACGACTTGCAATGTGGATGGCGGCAAAATTAAATCTACCAGTCGTGTTAGTAAAAATAGATGGTTTAATATCGTCTTTTCTCGGAACGACAGCAAGAAATATAGGAAGTCTATTTACGTATGCAAATAGATATCGTTGCGTATTGCTCCTTGATGAATTTGATGCAGTAGCCAAATTACGCGACGACCCTCAAGAAGTTGGGGAAATCAAACGCGTTGTAAATGCGCTTCTACAAAACCTTGATAGCCGCAAAGAGGTTGGATTTACAATTGGGATAACCAATCACCAGAAGTTGCTTGATCCTGCAGTTTGGAGACGGTTCGAGATACAACTGGAAATACCGCGTCCAGATTTCGATGTGCGAGTGCAAATCGCCGAGAACTTTATGCAGCCCCTAAAGATGCCAGTTCAATATCTGAAATTGATTGCATGGTTCACGGAAGGATCAACGGGTGCAGAGGTTGAGTCTGTGATTAAGACTTATAAGAGGGCAGCCGTAATAAAAGGTCCAGAAAACGAAAGCTTGATAGATACTCTAAAACAGTTTTCCATATTGAATAGCGCTCGGCTTTCTCATTCAAGAAAAGAGCTTTTATTCCAAGATCCAGCGGTCCTATTCAGAATTTTGCGTGACGATAAAAGGTTGGATGTGTCTCTAGAAGACATCGGTATGATGGCCGGCAGAGATAAGTCATCTATCAGTAGATCTATTAGCAAGAGACATGTCATATAACCGCAATTTATTTTAGTTGACAGGGAATAAAATTCCACCTTTATGGCGATCGCCGTCTATAAGGGGTTCCGGGCCGCGAACGTGTCTCGGTGTGAACTCGCTCGCCGGCTCGACGTCGGCGAGAACGAGGTGCGTCTCATCCTCGACTCGGGCTATCGGACCAAACTCGATCGGCTCAAGCGCGCTGCCCGTGCTTTAGGCGTTCGCCTTCAACTGATCGCCACGCCCATCTGAGCGCGTGGCGTCTTTCCACCTTGTGTCATGGCCGAGATGCGATCTCGGCCTTCACAGCGTCGTACCGCCTTCCGACCTCATCGTAGATCGGCTGCCAGTTTGCCCACGGCATCTCCATGAGCATCAGCTGCATCTGGGCGAGCCGGGCAGCCAGCGTTTTTCGCTCTTCCAGCAGCTCCTGCTTGGTGGCCGTTGTCACATCCGGCGGCTGAGGAGAGGAGGCCGGGAGGTGGGCCTTGAGCTCGCCTTGCTGAGTGGCATAATCGATCATGTCCAAAAGAATGTCGAAGGGCAGCTCAGGCGAGCCACGGGAGATCTTTCCGCTCCCATCGCGATAGGCCCACTTGATCGAGCGAGCGGTGAAGCTGCCATCGTCCCAGGAAGCCCAGCCGATGCGGAGCTCACCGTGACGATAAGGAATGACGTGAGTCGGTATCATACTATCCCCATTGTGTGACCACACTACGGAGATAGTATGCTTGCGTGCAGGTGCAAGGCCCTACCCGCGACGGCTCGCACGAGCGTAAATCCTTCTTTAACTCTCACATGGCCACCTGATAGCATGTGCACACGTCCGCAATCGCGCACGGTCACATGCAGCCATGCGAGGAGGCGGACATGCGCACCATCGCGCTCATCAATCAGAAGGGCGGGGTCGGGAAGACGACGGTGGCGCTACACCTCGCCGGGGCCTTCCACCAGCGCGGCACGGACGTCGTGGTCCTTGACCTGGACCCGCAGGCGTCAGCGGCCGAATGGCACGACGCCAGGGCCGACAAGATGCCCCACGTCGAGAGCATCCAGCCGGCGCGGCTCGCGAAGGTGGTGGAGCACGCGGCCGAGATCGGGACCGGCATCCTCGTCCTCGACACCGCCCCGCACGCGGAGAGCACCGCGTTGGAGGCCGCGCGCTGCTCCGACCTGGTTCTGGTGCCTTGCCAGCCATCGATCATGGACCTGCGCGCGATGCGCAAGACGGTCGAACTTTTGAAACTCGTGAAGGTCCCGGCCTTCGCTGTTCTAAATGGCGTGCCGCCGTACGGGGCTGTGGCCGATGAGGCGGCCGAGATGATTGAGGGTAGCCTAGGTCTGCCGGTATGCCCAATCAGGCTCGGCGATCGTGTCGCCTACAGCCGGTGCCTCATCGCCGGCCAAGTCGCTCAGGAGGTTGAGCCGCTAGGCAAAGCTGCTGCTGAAGTTGAGCGGCTGTACGCGTGGACATGTGCACAGCTCCACATTCCTGCAAGTGCACACAGCCACAGGAATCATAGCTGACATGCGGACATCACCACAGGAAGACATGTGCACATGAGCAACCGGTTTGCCGCGGGCCTCTCGTCCTTGAAACAGGCGGGCGGGAAGGCGTCAGCTGCCCCTGAACCGATAGTGGGCGAGGCCGCCGGTGGCGCAGCGCCTGCAGGTGCGGCCCCAAGCCGGAAGGGGAAGGTGGTGATCTCGGCCTACTTCGACCCGGCTGTGCGCCAGCAGCTTGCTATCCTGGCGATCAAGCAGGAGCGCTCCCAAGCCGCGCTCTTAGCCGACGCGCTCAATCTGCTATTCGAAAAGCACGGCGAGGCGACGATCGCAAAGGCTTGAGGTTGCCCAAGCGGACGATTGAGATACCCTGGTCACTTAGGACGAGGGCGCTTCCACCGCTCCCATGGCTTGGGCTCCCGACGCGATCGACCCAGCGTCTGCATGGCAGCTTGGGTCCGAGGAATGGGTATTGCTCCGGCCAAAGCGGCCGGTGGCGATCCTAAGGGCGGCGGCGATGCCGAGAACAGGCGCGTATCCCAGATCACTGGCTTGTGCCTGTTGTGGCTGATCCGAGCGAACTCAGGATGCTTGGGGTTGATCAGCACGTTCGCGTCCACGCGCGCGACCACGCTCGGCACGAACAGCAGGGCGGACCTCTGCTCCCGGTACCACGTCTCTCCATAGCCCTTAGGCAAGCGGATCTGATCTGACGTGCTTGGGCTGTCCCACCCGGGCAACTGGGCAGGATCGAACTCTTCGTAGGACAACCCGTTCGGAAGCGTGATCTTGATGTAGTGCTGGTTCGGCGGCAGACGTCCGTTGCCGTGCGCAAGCTTCTCAAGCAACGCGGTCGAATAATGCTCGGCGGCATAGATCATGGGGCTGGCCGCCGTGTTCCAGCGGCCAGGTGCGATCCCCGAACCCGTAGCATCGAAGATTGGATACTCGCCATCCACATCCCCGATGCGATAGGCGACCTGAACCTCGTGGAGTTTCTGACCGCTCACGCTGCCGATCCGTACCTCAGGCGACCGAGCAGATCCTCGACCATTCGTGCTCCAATCTCGGATTTGACCATGAGCGACTTAGGCGTCCTTCCCTCAAGCATCGGATGAGGAGTTTCGAGGAACGCCCGCGCATCTTCGGTGTTCTTCCAAATCTTCAGTGTCTCAACCCATATGTGGGCGACGCGCGCGATCCGCTCGCCGTCCGCCTGACTGAGCTTGCTCTCCTTGTTATCCTTCAGCTTGCGAGCGAGCGTAGATCTCGGCATCAACATATTGCGAAATATAGTATCTCTAGGTGCAATAGTTTGAGCAACCCTGTCCACAGTCTGTGCTGGCAGGCCTCTCTCAACTTCCGACATCAGTTCAAGCGCGGACATCCGACCTGTCTTGGATG
>CBDAUT010000007.1:0-7703 GCA_965200515.1 Granulicella sp.
TGTTATCATTTTGAGTTCAGGCATTATAATTCCTCATCATCTTCCTCATCCCATTCGTCTTCGTCAATCATTTCCCCCTCGGTCAATGAGGCTTGCATTTCATCTATCGAATCATCAGCCGTCAGAACATACGAGACTGGACTAGTGAAGAGTAGAGGGGTTGACGCGATATGAATTACTGTGTCACTTCCAACAGGTAATTCGATGCCGTCCTCGCCCGATAGCCAGGAGGCCGCACCGATTAGACGATCCCGCCAGGCATCGTTCCACCAGTTAGAACACTGGCTTCTACGCACCTTATGAAGTCGCTTTTTGCTTTCCCACACGATCTGCCCGTCATCAGAGAAAACGACATGGGACTTAAACACGAACGCAATTTCGGGATAGACAATGGGATAGCCCTGGATGCCGAAATGCCAGTATCGCTTGGACTTCTCCGTTTCACCTGCTCGGTGAACACTGGCATAGCCAACCATTTGCCGATAAGTTTTATCACCATCAACGCCGGTGAAATGAATCTTATCGCCCTGACCGCATAGCCCGCTCGAAAAGTAGAAGCATTGACGATCATTTGCGAGACCATAGACAGGAAGGTTACGATCTTGCACCATGCCTTGCCAGGCAAGTCCGAGAAGTTCGATCACAATGTTTCTACAAGCGTTTCTGTCACCAAAATTCTCAGGCGGGTTATCCCCAATCATACTTGTCGTCGAAAACTCCCTGGTGTTGTCTATGGAGAGCAGGCCCAACTTTCCCTTGAAATCATCTGCTTTGGCAAATGATAGAATGTTTATGCCACGCTTGATCGCTGGATATGGCAGTTCCTCCGTTAAGTCCAGCGGCCCGTTACCGTTGCTGCCCCGCGTTAGAGTATGAGCATAAATCGTCTCTGGAAGATCACTAATTGGGAACCAGTTTGACAGACACTCTTCCGGTTTATCTTGGATGCCTTCGCTGGCGCTGAAATTGCTTCTCCACCAAGATGCAACTGTGCTGGGTGAGAAAATTTCACTTTTGGCGACCTGATCCCTCTCAAATTTCTTGAGCAGCCCGTCAAGACCAGCCGCCCAACTTTGACTGAAATCTGCTGAGAACAAACGGGCAAGCTGTATGTTGACATCATTTTGCGGCAAGTCATCAATTCGCAGTGGGATAATGAAGTCCGCAATTTGGTGTTTGGTGACGACGCTTTCGGCAACCATTAGTTCTTTGAGAACGCCCTGCTTCTCGTTAGAATTCTGCGACAGAACAAAGAGAAACTTGCAAGCACGATTTCTGATAGCCTTGTCCGCGTCCTTCCAGCAGTCTTCTCCGCCGAGGTAGTTTGTCAAATCACACCAAACAGGGTAGCCCTCTTTGGCAAGTTGAAGCGCAAGCCACCGTGCAAAAGTGTTGTCTTCGGGATTGGCATGACTTATGAAGATCAGGTCGCGCATTATCAAAACCTAATTGGTATCTTTCTTTTCAGACAACGTGGCGATTTGCAATTTATCGAGGTCAGTCTGTTGCGATTTCACTTCCAGCAGACCATCAATTCGTCCGTAGCCAACCCCAAAAAACGAGCCGTCGGGAAATAAGTTCTCAGCGGTTTGACGGCGTTGCAGGTCGATAGATTCGCTAGAATCAGCAGCAGTATCATCGGTCTTTTGAGCCACGCTTGGGTTCAACACCGACCGTGTGCTGAATGGCTCACAGTCAGGAAAATCATCGTCTGCCATGATTCGGCGAATGCGTTCTTTCTCAACGCCGTGATAAAACCAAACGCTTCCTGATGAGTCAGTTCCATCGCCTAACATCCATTGCAATCCGACGAGGGAGTTACCCTGGCGCTCAAATTCAGCTTCCTTCCCGAAGTCTACTTGACGTAATCTCGCGTTGCTTCGACCGGTTGCAACAAGGCTCCTTGCTCGATGCACAAACTCGTCCGCGACATTGTTCAAGCCTGCAAAACGAGCTACCCCTGCATAATGCCAATAACGTCCAGCTTTCTGATTTTCTGGCTGCCGCCTTTGAGCGTCAATCTTGTAGTCTGGATCAATGATTTCGAGGACACCTTTGCGATGATTCCGTGATGCTTCGATTATTATACCAATCATCGCAGTGGGATGTGGAGGCAATTTGCGCGGTGAATTGACGCTTTTAGTCTGAGCATTTGGATGGTCTAGCTTTTTGCAGTAAGCACTTACTCGTGCGGCGCTACGGCTGTTGCTACTCGTTACTCCCTTCGCCTCAAGATGCAGCCAATCGGCAGTTCCAGGTATCTGCGCTTCATAATCTAACGTAGGAATACTTGAAACTGGAATGGGAATTAGTTTATCCCAATCAATACCATATGCCTCAGACATGGACATGACTGCCAGTGCCACTCCGAACTGATGGCTAAATCCAGAAGTGAAATCACCGAATGTTTTACGTATCGCTAAATCGGTATGGCTTACGTCGAGGGTTAAATAAAGTCCACCAACTGCAAAAAGGCTTCTTTCCTGCGGGGTACGACGCTGTTCACCAAGCATCTTGACACCGGCGGCGTGAAGCAGTTGTAGCAGAACGAACTCGTAACCGTTTTTCTTGTATTTCGCTATGAACTCACGGGCTTGTCGGTACAGTGGATCAACGGCAGGTATTTGATAAATATCTTTTCCCTGAACAAGTCTGAGGTGACGTGGCCTTTGCAGTTGTTGAGTGTCAAGCGTAAACGTAATCTGCATCGAGACCTCTTATTGCTTCCAACGATGTGCAGCGTATTCGGTGGCTTCGCGGGCGGTGAGGGCGCGGGAGGAGTTGCCGGTGCGGATGTAAAGCTGCTCGACCCTTTGCCCTGTGCTGTCTTTGCCGTCTACCCAGATAGCTTTCGGCGCGGGCTTCACCCGTACTTGGCAGATGTCGTGGCCGCTGACCTGGCCGAACGTAATCCGCAGGAAGGCGCTTACGTCTTTGCCATAGGCATTGAGCAGCAGGTCGGTCAGGAATAATTCGTAGCCGTCCAGATTATTCTTGCTGCCGAGGGTCTGCAAGTCATGGGCGAGGCCCAGCGGTGTGCCGTCGTCAGCGACGCCGATGAGCAGAGTTCCGCCATCGCTGTTCAGGAACGCGGCCACGGTCTTGACGATCACCTGCTCCATATCCTTGTTCTTCTTGTTCTGCACCATATCCCACCGCGCCGATGACTTGAACTCTCGTTCTGCGCTTTCCCCGCGCTTGATGAGGCTCACGATCTCGGCGTCGTCCGGGCTAGGGGCGAGGGTGCGGTAGGCTTCCAGGGCGGCGTCCTTGACGGGTTGGGGGACTATGGGGAACGTCTTGAGGATGTGCGTGAACTCGTCCTCGGTCAGCCCGTACAGGTGGGCGATCCTGCCGTCTAATTCGGCGCGGAGCCGGGCGCGTTCGGCGGGGTCGGTTGCGCCGTCTGCATAGCTGCCGAGGCCGACTTCACGGGCGAGGTCGTCAAACTCAGGCGTGGTGCAGATGAGGCGGGCAGCGGCATGGACAATGGGCGCAAACGCGGGGTCGCTTTCAGTCAGGCGCGGCATGGGAATTTGATAGATGTAGAACATCGTCAAGTTGGTCGTGACGCGCTGACGAAGGCAGTAATCTACTACAAAGCTATCCAGCAGTGCTGTCACAAACAGCAGGTTCTCACCGGAGGCAATACTCGTGCTTGCGTTCAGCGAGTGGCCGTAAAACACTTTTGGCGGCAAAATACTGGCAACCAGTGTCCGCTCATTCGTGTTGCTTGCAATGGAGCGGTGCGCCAGCTTGTAATGCTGATAATTGACCTTCTGCCCGTCGTCAGTACGCCGACCGAGAATAGCCTTCCGGCCCTCAGCTTCATCCACCCAGTAGCGCGGCTCACTGTAGGCAGAGTCGAACTGCCAAATCATCTTCCCCTCAAACAGTGGAAGGCGGCCCGGCCCCGGCGACGTGCGGAATAATTTGCTGTCGTTGGTCATGTGGAACTCGTTGGTCAGAACGAGGTTCCACTTGTCGGCCATCTTTTCGCCGAGCAAGGGGAAGCGCAGCATCTTTTCGGCGATGGCAATGTCGGTGGGGTTCTTGAACTCCATCACCGAGGCCGAGTCTGGGGACAGGCGCTTGATGAGTGGAACGGACAGGGACAGCGAACCCTCACGGGGGAAGCGTTCGAGTTCGGCCACGTCATGTCGCATGAAGGCGGCGGGAAACTCCGCTGTGTGCCCGCCCTTCTCGAAGGTCAGGACGACGAACTTGAAGGAGCGGTGAACGTTCTCGAAAATCTCCCGGCGGTTCTCAAAGCAGAACAGGCCGGTGATTTCAGCCTCGTCAAACAGCATCTCGCGCAACTGCTTTGTGCCGAGGTCTGTGTAGATGCCACTGGGGATGACTATGCCGCACAGCCCGCCGGGGCGCAGCAGGTTGAAGCACTGCTCGGTGAACAGCTTTAGGACTTACGCAGTTGTCTTAGTTGGTTGATATTCTGTTATTTTTGAGTTATTTTTCGGTTGCTTTCCTGTGTTTGAGCGTTCATACTGCGTGTGATGAACCCGCCCAAAGTTTCCGATGTTGACTACATTCAGTTTTTGATCGCCGCCCAGCGGGTTTACACCTGTACCGAAGCGGCCCGCTGCAACGAGATCGCTTCGCATGATGCGTATACTCGTCTTCTCACAAGACTGCCGCCAGACACAGCGGCGTTGTGGCAGGAAGTAGAGCCGTTGATCGACAAACGGCGGGGCCTGCTGGTCGTGGATGACACCACGCTGGACAAGCCTTATGCACAGAAAATGGCTCTGGTCACGCGCCATTGGAGCGGCAAGCATCACGCCGTAGTGGCAGGCATCAACCTAACAACCCTGCTTTGGACAGATGGCCTGACCAGCCTGCCCTGTGACTGCCGCCTCTACGAGAAGAATGATCGTGAACGTGCCGAAGAAGGCAAAGAGCAGGTCACCAAACAAGTCACCAAACAAGTCACTAAGCAAGTCACTAAAAACGATCATTTTCTTGCCATGCTTCAGACCGCGAAGGAGCGTGAGTTTCGCCCCAGGTATGTCTGTTTTGACGGCTGGTATAGCAGTCTGGCAAACCTCAAAGCCGTGCGCGGGCATGGCTGGCACTTCTTGACACGACTGAAATGCAATCGTCAGGTGAACCCTGATGATACAGAAAATGTAGCCGTGGAAGACATTGACATTCCTGCTCACGGACGCGAAGTGCATCTGAAAGGCTTCGGCATGATCCAGGTGTTTCGGACAGTGGCCTCAAACGGCGACGCGGAGCATTGGGCTACCGATGACCTCAAGATGCAAAACGGCGAACGCAGCGAATTTGTGCGCCAGGTGTTTGCCATCGAGAACTACCACCGTCAGTTGAAGCAATGCTGCGGTGTTGAGCGGGCGCAGGTGCGGAGTGCGAAGGCGCAGAAGTGCCACATTTTGTTGTCTTTGCGGGCGTTCGTGCGTCTGGAAGCGCACCGCCTGCGGACAGGTGTGAGCGGCTACGCCGCCAAAACCGACCTCATTCGTGAGGCTGTTCGCCTGTATCTCAAGCAGCCCACCATTACGCTAGAAGCAACTGCGTAAGTCCTAAGCTTATACAAGTTGATGTCTGTCCCAGCCTTCTTGCCGTTGACGACGCTTATCTGGTTTTCGTACTGCGTCGCTGTCCGGTAGTAGGCGGAGACATACGGGAAGCGGCTCTGGTAGTCAAGCCACGCGGCGCGGATGTCCGAGTCTGCCAAAAGCTCGGTCTGCTTGTCCTCAAACTCCTTGATCGTCATTTTGTTCTTGGTGACAAGTTCGGAATGGTCGGCGAAGAACTCTTTGGCCTGCGGCTTGAAAATCTCCCAGGGCGGGTTGGTGATGATTGCGTCAAAGCCGTGCCGCACATTCAGCACCTCGTCAAACTCATAGCCCCAATGAAACGGGTGCAGGGCCTCCATATCGGCCATCACGACGGCCCGCTTGACCGGCTTGCCGCCCGCGTTTTTGGCCGCGTCCCACGTCGCCTGCTCGTATTTGATGCCCTTGAACTCATCCAGCAGAATATCGTTCAGCGTCGCTTTGGCCTCGGCTTTTGTCTGGTCAATGGTGTCGCGCTGCTGCCGCAAATCTTCCATGTAGGTAGACGTGTCTCGGTAAGCCGTGATCAGGCGGTTCTTGTCGGCGAGGACTTCGCGGTAGGGCTTCTGGAACAAGCTGCCGGTCTTGTCGTGCTGCTTAAACTCTTCCTCCGTGACTCGCAGCAGGCCGACCAGTGAATTACCAGCTAGTATATTGAAGTCAATGTTCGGCAGCGGCTCTAGCTGCTCCACCGTCTGCGCCGAAGAGATAAGCGCGAGAAACAGGCGCAGCTTGGCGATTTCCGTAGACTCCTCCATAATGTCCACGCCGAACAAATTGTCCGTGATGATCCGCTTTTTGATGGCATAGCCTAACGCCCGCCCGCCATGCTCGGCCTCGGCAATCCAGGCGTTCAGGGTGGTGTCATTAAGGAACTTGGCACGGCCCACGACGGCGCTGTAAATGTTAATCAGCGTCTTCATAGCCGCGACCAAAAACGCCCCCGATCCGCAGGCCGGATCAAGCAGGGACAGGCGTGGCAGAATGCCATCGCTGGCAAGCAACTGGCGGCAAAGGGGAGCGTCGAGACGCAGCAGCAGGTCAGCGATGGTCTCAAAGTGCCGGGCCGGGGCAAGGCCAGCCTGCGTGAGAGTGGACGTAGGGACAGTGGATTCAGGAACGTTAATCTTGTCCAGGATCAGCTTGTGGATCGTCTGCTCACACAGATACTCAGTAATCTCGGTGCGCGTGTAGTAGGCCCCAAACGCCTTCTGGTTGATATATTTCTCGAAGATATAGCCCAGCACGTCAGGGTTGATTTCGTCATCTTTGCCGCCTGGCGTGTCGTCGAGGTTCCACGAGTACCGGCTGAACAGGCCAAGCAGATTATGGAAGGCCGCATCGGGGATAGAGATGTCCGGCCAGCGTTCCTCGATCTGGTGTTCCAGAAACAAGCCGCCGTTCAGGTAAACAATGCTGCCCAGCAGCGCATTGGCTTCCGGGGTGCGCTTGTCAGCGGGTTTGGCGAAGCCCTCGAAGAACAGCGCCTTCAAGAACTTACCGTAGTAGTGCCCTTCATCGGCGGCGTACAGGGCCAGCTTATCCTGCAAATAATTTCGCTTGCCACCGTCCAGGAACCCCTTGCGCTGCAAGAAGTAAATGAACATCAAACGGTTAAGCAGCACCGACGCATACCACTTCTTGTCCCGCTCGTCGCCGATACCGTCAATCAGCGTCAGAAAGCTGGCGTGTTCCGTCTCGAAATCCTTGAAGAACTTCTTAGTGGTCGTCGCCACGTCCAGCGCATCTTGCAGCCGCTTCGCCGCCTGCACCACACTCACGCTGCCGTCTTCGTCCAAATCGGCAATGTCCACGAACATCGCGCTGATCTTGCTCAGGAACAGGTCGCCCGGCTGCCCCTTGAAATAGGAATGACGGCGCGGGAGCAGCTTCGTCCCCTCACGTTTGGCCCAGTACCACAGGCTTTGCGTCCGCTCGGCGTCCAGAAAGATCAGCAGGTTCTCGTGGAACAGCGTCGAGACTGCTTTGTGAACTGCCTTGCAGGTGTCGGCGTCCGGGATGCTGCCATCTGCTGCCGTGATCTCAAAAACGACAACGCCACTGAGCGCGGCGATCTGCTGACGGGTAAACGTTGTGTCCTGACAC
>CBDAUT010000008.1:0-31772 GCA_965200515.1 Granulicella sp.
GCATGTTAGCAATTGACCATCAGGTTGGCACCCGAACCGTAATATTTTACACTTGATCATAACTTCGATTCCAAAAACTAAGCCGATTTCAGGAGATCAATTCAGGTCATGTCTAGCAATCAATCACAAAAAAGTGCGTTTTCCCTGGATGCAGCCGGCAACATTCGCCAAGCGCTCGAACCCGGTCATGACTTGCGGAAGTTAGTGGCAGACATAAACGTATCCGCTCGCCTTGGCGTCAGACCATTATATCTTGAAACGGCTGCCGCCTCTGTCCAGGCCCAATTGGCAATGTCAAAGTTCGATCTGCGATTGAGCGATCTCGCGCGGTCTCTGGGTACAACGGCGACCGCCGCAGCAGCAGTGCATCGCGGCGGAAGTCTTGCCGGCATGTCCGATGCAATCAAGTCGCTGCGTACGGTATCACCAGACGGAGTCGCAGGTGTTATCGCAGAATATCAAAAATGATTCTCCACGCGATTCGACACACTTAAACTGACGTCTCCGCTTCGTGATGTGATCCAGCATGATATCCGGCGATGGATCAGAAAGCTGGGATTGCTAAATGAAAACGCGTCGGCCCTACACTCTATAATCGAGCTGCCCGTACAAACGAGGCTCGCAGCGGCCTCGTGGGATTCAGTAGTCGGTCGCTCACTGCAAAGCTTCGCTAGTATCGGACTCATTGATCGGCGAGCCGATGTGTGCGCCCGACTGCTTGAGCCCTCTCGCGTGTTTTCAAAGTTTGCCGTTGAAACGCTGTCCCTGATCGGTCAGACAAATGACCTCGTCACCTCACGAGCATTGAACGCTTCCCTGCTTCTGGCCGAGTCGCAACAACGCGATAATACAGAAGGGTTAAGCACGTTCATCTCCTCAACGGACGATGACGAGCCGGTCTCAACCGTACGAACGCTTGCTAATCCCTATTTGCAGCAAGACGACCTGCTTAACTCTGGATTCCCCGGCGAAGCGGAACAAGTTTCCGACCTGATTATCTTTTCACCGACTGCACAAACCGCATTCCTCGCTACCGGCATCCTGAGACTTGCGACAAGCTGCAATAAAGCAAGCTCCACAAACGGTCAGAAGGAAATCTTTAAACCCACGACGAGGACTATGGAAGTCTGTGTCGATCTGCCGATGCTCACCCCCGTCGATGATAAAGGGTTTGGCGATTTCATTGATTGCTTATACATCCTCTTTTACGAGGGAGCTGGAAAAGACAATCTGCGTTTTTTGCAAAAGCACGGTGGACCGTTAGGGGATCAAGACTGCGATTTCATCTGGGCGATCAAAACATTCAGGAACAAATGGCTCCGTCACGACCACGATCACGGCAAAGAATCGGCGATTGAGAAATCCCGGTCGGATTTGAGTCTGCAATTCAAGAAATTGGGATTGAAGGGCTATCCACGATCTCGGGAAGATTTCCGCAATCTTCATCACCGGATGCTCCAGGAAGCCGAGAACTTTCTCCAAGAATTACTTCAAAGACTTTGAACAGGTGCCTGGCCTGCCCTCGAAAATTCGGAGCGTTCGTCTTCCAAAGGAGACTCAGCTAGATCATTTGTCACTGTCAACCACTCAACTCTGACCTCCTCCCAGCGCATTAAAATCGCGTCGGTGGACCGGGCATAGTTGCTCAATGAAAGCGGTGCAAAAGCATCCTTCTTACATTCAGAAAACTTCGTCTTTTTCGATCAGTTACAGATTTACGCATTTCCGAAGTTATGGGCTTCCGAAAGTCCGCTCAATCATTTGGTTTCCCTTGCTCGTAAAAAGACATGCCGCTAATATGCAATTGCGAAAGTCTGCACTTTCGAGGTTTCAAACATTCGGAACCACGGATTTGCGAAAATCTGCTTTGGAGTTTCTTAGATGTTCGTCACACTTACTAGTTTCAAAGGGGGCGTCGGTAAATCAACCACGGCTCTCCATTTAGCGGCACAATTGCAGCGTAGCGGAAAAACCGTCCTAATCGATGCGGACCCTAACCGTTCGGCAACCGCCTGGACCAATCGCGGCTCTTTCCCGTTTGACATTATCAATGAGTTTCAGCTCAACAAAATCGCCAGCGGCCAATATACACACATCGTCATGGATACGGCGGCAAGGCCCTCCGCCGACACCATGAAGTTGCTTGTGGAAGGCTGCGACCTGCTCATCCTGCCGACCACGCCCGACCTGCTTTCGCTCGATGCTTTGCGGCTGACCATCGAATCGGTGCGTGGCTTCAATGCCGACAAGTTCAAAATCCTGATAACGATGGTGCGGCCGAACACGCGGGACGGCGAACACGCTCAAGCCATGCTCCGGGAAAACGGCCTGCCGGTATTCGACGGGATGATTCGGCGATACCAATCGTTCGTAGTGGCGGCCTCGCTCGGGGTGCTCGTCTCGGACGTGAAGGATGAACGGTCGCATTTCGGGGCGGCGGATTATCAAGCGGTTGGAAAGGAGCTGCTGTCATGAGCAAGAAACCGAACCATCTGGCGAGCGTGAGTAATATTTTCAGCTCACTGAACAAAGGGGACTCCCCCCCCTCCCCTGCCCCGGTGCAAGAAGTGGCGGCGACACCTCCCCCACCCGTCCCACTTGCTCCTGTCAGGAACGTGGGCGGCAGGCCCCGAAATGGCAAAAAAAGCGACCCAAACTATTGCCAGACCACATTTATCATCCGCAAATCCACCCGCAAACGGGTGCAACAAATTCTTCTCGAAGCCGAGAGCGAACGGGATGTTAGCGACCTGGTGGAAGACCTTCTGAACAAGTGGCTGGACGGGCTAATCTAACCATCGAGCATACGGGAGTCCGAGCTTTCGCAAGTGCGTAACTCCGTAAATCTGGACTTTCGGGTATTCAGATATTTAGCAATAAGATAAAGAGCGGCAAAAGCCGATAGAATACAGAGCGTCGATGTTGAAATAGTGGAAAGACGGCTAAACGTTTTACCGTAAGGAAAACAGCATGTCTGAAGCAATGGAAGCTGAAAGCGGCAAAGCCCGAAAGCGTTCTGCCATCAAAGCGGCATTGGAACAAAAGCCGAAGAAGACAAAAGTGACAATTCACTTAAGCCGCGAGGCGGATCAGCGACTAGACATACATTGTACAATGATGGGTTTGGACAGATCAGCTTTGATGGAAAAGCTGATAAACACCCATCTTCGCAGGTGGATTGTCTCTGATCGTGGTGGGCAGGAATCGGGCGTGGAAGACGCGGTTGCGTGAAGGGCAGGGAAGGGCGTGGCCCATGCAAGGAATTTGACACTTACCCCCCGCTTGCCGCCCAGCGTGATGGGCGCGTCGTCAAGCCGGGGATAAGTGCCAATCGCACTTTCGAGCATGCGGAGATGTGTACTTTCGAGAGTGTGCGCTTTCGCAAATACGGAAATCCAGCGATGCCTTTCGCCTTTTCCCTTTCCCCGCTTCCCGCCGGGACGGGAGGGGACAATCCATAAACGCGGCGTAGCCGCTACCGCCCGCAAAGCCGGGCAATACTGCCCCCCACAGAGTTTTGGGGGCAGAATTGCAACCGGAACATCAACCGGCGGGAGCGAATGCGACCCACCGAAAGTCATCGGAAGGTCAAGCGGCTGTGACGGCATGGATGCCGGCACACCGCTTGCCCGGTGACGAATCTTGCACGAAGGGGCGAGAGGGCGGCGAAGCCGGTCGGTACTCCGACGCCACCCCGGAAGCAACCTGGTGCCGCTTGCGGCATGTGCCCGAAAGAAAGACGCTCGGGAGTAGGGTCAGGAACCGCCGTAAATGCCTCTAGGAGGGCCGGAAGGCAAATTTGCAGGAGAACTAAGGCAAAACGCTTTAGGACGTTAAAACGGCAAATACGGGGCAGGGGAGGCTATGCCGGAGCGGTAATCTGACCCGATTTGAGCTGAACCCGCAAGTAATCCCGGCGAAGCATGGCAAGATAACCGGCACCGGCTTTCAAGCGACGCATTGCCTGGTAGGTTTCGCGGGCAACGTCCCCGGCCTGAGCTAATACCTTTTCCTCGATTTGGCGTTGCTGTTCGGGAGAAAGAGTTTGCCAGTAGGCGTCAGCCGCCACGTTTTCAGCCAGTTCGACGGAATCGGCCTCACGCTTCCGGCGTTTTTCCTCGGCGATCACAAGTGCCTTGGCCTGTTTCACTTCTTCGCGGCGGCTCTGCTCGGCCTGGGTGATGAATCCCTTGGGAGCCGCGTAGTCATCACGGATGGAAGTGACGAGATACCCCGAAGGGCTCTTGGACACTTTAGGATCGTTTCGGCTTATCAGAAAATCAAACTGCTCCAGTTTCAGGGCAATGGCTTCGGCCTGGCATTCGGCTACCAGATCGCTGGCAGTGCTTTTGGATACCCCCCGGTTGACTAGTTTCTCCATCAACGGATTTGGGGCCTGGGGCTGTTTGGCTACGAGCGAGGGAAGGGGCGTCGTCGGTTGCTGACTGAGGCGGATCGTCCAGTGGCCTTTTTCAATTTTCCGGAAACGCTCGCTCTTGTCCATCGGTGCCAGGAAACCGATGGCCTCCAGCTCATTCAGGGCCGGTTGCAACTTTTCTTTGATCTTTCCAGCATCAGTATAGCTACGGCTCATGCCTACACGCTCGAATGCCAGTTCCTTCAGATCGAATGTCCATTCAGATTGCTTGTAGAAGCGTTTGCCCAGAAAGCGGTAAAGCTGCTTGGCGAGAGCACTCTTCAAGGATCGATACGCTTCGAGATCGAGCAATCGCAGGTTCCCGGCCTGGCAACTCTCGATGAACGTTGGGCTCCACGTGAAAGTGGAAAGTGGAAGCTCGTCCGAACCGCCAGAATGTTTGCCATCCGAGTCAATAAATACGACAGATTCTATTATGTGCATCTTGACGCTGACGTATTTCCGCCGCTTGTTATCCCACCAGCATTTGTCGTAAACGAGAAGTACGCCGCTCCAGCGATTGAACGATTGGTCAAGCCGCTTGTAGCTATCACCCTCGTCTGACCAGCCGAGGAGTTTCAATAGCTCGTACTTGGTGAAATTGACTTTAGCGTCACTAAAGTTGTTTTGTTTCTTCGTTAGAGCAACCAGGGCAATAATGACATCGGCATCGCGGGCCGTGGGCAAGCCGTAGGCATCGCTGCCAGTGACGGTAAGCCGTCCGTGCGGATCTTCGAAATACAAAGTCTTCTGACCGGGCTTGGCCGTATCGGTCAAAAGCGTGAGCGGCATTTCGGCCAAATTCATCTCGTCCCGGCCAAACGCGTTGGCAGGTAGGGTGGTTTGCTCGGATGTCGTGGCCTTAAGAAAGGGCATGGCTTCACTAATCCATGAATCCAAAAAAAAAGCAACGACTGACCGATTTTACCACCTGAGATGGCCGACGCCAAAAATCCGTCACAGTTGTTGCTTGGTTATTAGGTAAACAACTAAGGTTTATAGGTAGAGATAGCAAAAGTGAGGATGGCTAAGGGTTTGCGGCGAGAAAACCTCCCTGGAACCACGGTATTTCCTCCCTGGAACCACGGTATACCCCCTGAAAAACCTCCCTGGAACCACGGTATTTCCTCCCTGGAACCACGGTACTACCCTCCCTGGAACCACGGTACTCGCCCGAAATCCTCCCTGGAACCACGGTACTGAACAAGGCACACTCAAACTCCGAAAAACGCCTCCGAAATCCTCCCTGGAACTACGGTACTTGTCCAAAATCCTCTCCTTTGCGGCCCCGAGCATTCGAAAACCCTCTATTCGGGTTCCTGGACAGAATTGCCGGATGAGGTCAGTAAGCAAAATCCTCCCTGGAACCACGGTATTTGAGTGAGTGGAAACGGCGAGCGCCCGGT
The DNA here is from genome assembly GCA_965200515.1 of Granulicella sp. GTDB lineage: Bacteria > Acidobacteriota > Terriglobia > Terriglobales > Acidobacteriaceae > Granulicella. Next base: position 5,824 of record CBDAUT010000008.1, read on the forward strand.
CAGTTTCGGGAAAAATTCCAATGATTTCAACATATGATAGCAAGAAAAAAACTACCATCTCGTTCAATCGGTCGACAAAACGCCGCGGACGGGGTAAAGTTGCCTCCATACCCCCCTTTCACTTCGGTGGTAGGGTAGCAGGGCCATCCTTCAAACGGTGGCCCTTGCTTCATGTACGGCTTGTCTATGGTTTACAACGTCTTCAGTGGCCAGATTCGGATGTCAGATTTCTGGGTCGATTAATCGATCGATGTCGCGGGCCGTGTGCAACACTCTCAGGACTTCGATGGTATCACCGTGCGGCCGGTAGAAGATGACGTAAGGCGACACAACGAAACTGCGGAGGTTTAACCCTAGTTCGCCTCGGTTTTGGCCCATGCCGGGAAAGCGGACATGCAGTCGGCTGCTAACCAGGACGGCATCTACCATGCGGTCGGCTGCTTCTTGGTTATCTTTTGCGATATAAGCCCAAATCTCGTCGAGGTCGGTTTCGGCTTTGTCAGATATGTGGGGTTCGATCATGCCTGTTCCGGCTCATTCTGAGCCGTGAGCCGCTTGCGACCACGAGCCTTAACGCGAGCTATCGTTTCCTCGGTGAACGGCTGAACCTGCCCTTGGTCGGCTTGATCGACGCCGATTGCAATCTCACGGCGAAGATCAGCCAATTTGCTTTGGTGCAGGTCGTCGCGGTCCTTCATTAGCCTTAAGCCGTCGCGTATCACTTCGCTCGCGGAGTGGTACAAGCCGCTTTCAACTTTCTGACTGACGTAAAACTCGAACTCTTTTGTCAGCGATACATTCATGGACGATTCTCCCTTAGTGAGTCACCAGATTATCACAAAATAACGAAGAATGCTATTTTTTGTTATTGGTTGAATACGGGGTTAATATCAACATGTTTAAACTAGAAAAGTTTCTATGTAAGAACAACCCAACTGAAAATAGTCAGGCTTCCCGAAGCGTTCCTTTTCTTCCGAACTGCCGATCACTTCGGACGCCCGCTGCGGACTCCTATCTAATCCGTCAGTCTGGGCATTCTGCGGACGATAAAAATATTGGTCATATCAAGTGATATTCCGTATATTTGGAGTAAATCACTGGGGAGAGACGCGATGTGGCCAGAAAAGTCCCGAGCCACACGCTTGGGAGCCCGGATCACGCCCGCCGTGCAGGCGGCGAGCCAGACGATCGAGGCGACCGCCTGTCGGCTGAGGAGCAGATTCGCTTTAAAGACCTACTTCTCGACCTGCCGGCGGTGAATCCAGCGATGAATAAAGCACGGCAGTCCTATGTCGCGTTAATCGTGCCGTCGCGGTGAGCGGGCGATTCGAGGTGGCGGTGGCTGATTTGGTGATAAATGCAAAGTATGAAGGAGCGGGGGCGTTTTACCGGCATCTAGGATTCGAGCCTTTGGTTCAATTCAGCCTACAGTTGATGTTACCTCTAGACCGGAACAAAGGCTACTCCTTGGATTGAATCGAAGATCGACGTAATATTGATTCTGACTTTTCTCTCGATAAATGGAGGCGATTGTGGCGAAAGCTTTTCTACTGCGGTTTCAGGAAGAATGCATAAGTGGTCATGTTGACACTTACGCGACCGAGACGGCGACGAAGATTCTGAACGAAGGTGAGCGGGATCAACCGTCAAACAGTCTCCTCGCCTTGCCGAGTCGAAACACCGGCACAGAAACCCGAATCAAGCAAGAGACGACGGACTTTACGCAATCGGAACGCTATCAGGCACTGCTTGGACCTATCAGTAATAAGCTCACGAAGACGATCACGGAGGTGAAAACCGAGGCATCGGACCTTGACGTTAGTAGCGAGTCGATAGGTGCAATTCCCCGAACGAATGCCTCTTCGATGCACACCAAGACTGTTACCGCGATTAAGGCTGAGGCTAGCGACGAGGACGACCGGCAAAGGTCATATTACGCGATTCAAAAATGCTCCTAATACTCACCAACAGCGATGATGCCACGGCAAGTCATCTCGAAACCAAGCTGAGAGATAGGGATATCAGATGGTTGAGATTTGACACGGATAAATCGCTGTACGATGCCAGTTTGAGTTTCAGAAAAGGGCGGCCGGAACTGGTGGTGGGGCCATATTCGCTTACGCCCGATAAGATCGATCACGTCTTGTACCGTCGTCCTGAACGATTGAAGCATGAAGCGATCGATGACACGCCCGAGGGCAAGTTCGTCTACGGCGAATGGGCTGAAGCCCTTGAAGGGTTTCTGGCTCATATCCACAAGCCGAAATGGATGAACTGGCCTGCGGCGAATGTTGCTGCATCGCATAAGATTGAGCAGTTGAGCCGGGCGGAGCAATTAGGGTTTCTGGTTCCGGAAACATTGGTAACTTCCGACCCAAACGAGCTAAGAAGTTTCTACGAAGCACAACGGGGAAAGATTATCGCTAAGCCGATGGCGAAAGGCTATGTCGAGCGAGCCGATGAAGGGAACGACTCATTAATCTATACAAACCGCGTCTTCGAAGATCATTTGCTCGATCTGGATGAGTTGCCAAACTGTCCAACATTATTTCAGCGATTTGTCGAAAAAACGGCAGATGTAAGGATTGCCGTGATAGATCGAGAAGTTCATCCAGTCGCTCTATACGCTTCTGATAGCAGTGGCCTGCAACGATGCGATATACGCATCAATAATATGAGTGACGTTCAATACGAAAGGATTGAACTTCCGGAGTTGGAAAAAACAAATATACTTCGGTTGATGGATTATTACGAGCTTCGTTTCGCCGCGATCGACATGGCTATAGGAACTGATGGGCGTTGGTACTTCTTTGAGGTGAATCCGAATGGGCAGTGGGCATGGATAGAAGAAGCCGGAGCGACAAACATTTCTGATTCGTTCGTGAAATCCTTCCAAGGGCCGTGACGATGAACTCGCCAAACGATGAGAAGAATTGGTTCTTAGACGGGGCGATAAATAGGTTTCAATACTGCGTTGACCAGTTGTATTATGCTCGCCAATGGTTGCTGAACGTAATTGCTTACGGCTCGTTGAGACTCTATGCTTTAGAAGTAACGTTTGAAGATGTACGCAATGGCCGTTACAAAAGCGATCGTCATGAGGATCGCGATCTAGATCAGGCAAAAGACCTCGATAATCTTCTGTCAACAGCCAAAGACTGTTACAAAGCTGCCATCGATCGGCGAGCGGTTGTAACGGATAAATGCAAGACCCTGCTTACCCTCAGCTCCTTTATCCTAGCAATCAGTGGAATTTTCCTTCCGAAGCCGCTTGAACTTGACGGCTGGCTAATGCGTGGCTTAATAATCACTGCGGGCGTTTCGGTGCTAGATTCGGTACTGTTACTCCTCGTCTACTTTGGTATTGGGAGCGAAACGAAGATAGGATTCCACCAAAGTATCGTTGCGTTGGAAAAAGATGATCTGAAGAAGGCCCTAATAAACGAATATCTAAAATGCGAGGTAGATTCGGAGAATCGTACGCATTATTTGGTCGATGTTTATAAGACGGCCAGGTTCTATGCCTTGGCTGGGTTCATGCTGATGCTGACCCTAGCCACTGTGAATTTTCTCAAGCATTCTCCCACATCATATGCCAAGCAAACAATCCAAGAATTGAGGAACGATCCGCAACTCCTTACCTTGCTGCGAGGGACAAATGGCCAGGATGGAAAAAAGGGCGATGCCGGACCAGTCGGACTGAAAGGTGAGAAAGGCGACATTGGCCCGAGCGGACCAAAAGGCGACAAAGGCGATGTCGGGCCTATGGGGCCTAAAGGCGATGCAGCAAAACCTTCACCCTGAACTGATTAGTCAAGCATCAGAGGTAGACCCAACTCTCGCGCTGTTGCTCGTGGAAATTCTCTCCCAGGACCGAGCGAAACAAGCCGTCGACGTACTTGCTCGTCGTGAATCAGATATGCCCGGCATGGTCGAAGGTGAACCCGCCGGCGACGATCGAGCGGCACAGCCCGCCTGTCCGTGAATGCTTCTCGGCCAGCAGGAAATCGGCATCTTCCAGGTGCAGCGCGGCGCTAAGTCCAGCGGGACCACCGCCAATGATCAGGTTTTTGGCATGTAGAGCGTGCGGCCCTGGTGAAAAGCTCACCGCGTCAGACTTCCGTTCAACCCGGTCAGTCAAGTTTGAGTGAGGTGTGTGAGGGTCAATCACCGGCAACCTGTTTTTGGGCGGAGAATTCATTCATAAATGCTTCAAATCAAAGTAGTTTAATTCGCCGATGACGCAATGTGGTCCGTTTTGGAAAACCTCCCGGCTCACAGGACGCCAAATCCCGGTCGGGTGTCTTGACCCTCTCGGACCTGATCGCCCATTCTGGTCGACTGTGGTGGGTGATTGCCAATGAATCGATCGAGATCCGCCAGATGAGCGACGCATCACCCGATGTCCCGATCCGATTTGAAACCGCATTGCGGGCACACCAGGCGGGCGACTGGGACGGGGCGGAGGCAGCCTATCTCGGCATCCTCGCGGTCGAACCAGAGCATGCCGATTGCCTGCACCTGCTCGGGGTGCTTGACCATCAGCGGGGTCGCTTCGACAAGGCCGCAGAACGCATTCTCGCTGCGATACGGCGTTGCCCTGACCAAGCGGTCTATCACAACAACCTCGGCGTCGTCTACCGGGTCGCAGGCCAGCCGCAGGCGGCCTGCGACGCCTACCGCGAGGCGATCCGGCTGGAACCCCGCTATCCTGACGCCCTCTCCAACCTGGGCGTGATCCTCCACGAAACGGGCGATGTCCACGCGGCGCTGACTCAGTTTGATCGGGCGTTAGCGACCGATCCTGACCACGTCGACGCCCTTTATGGTGATGGTAATCTTCTGGCGAGCGTGGGCCAGCATGAGGCGGCCATCGCCCGCTTTCGTCGCGCTCTGGACCTGGCGCCGCAGCGCGGTGAGATTCTCAATAACCTTGGTATCGCCTTGGCAAGCGTCCAGAAATATGGCGAGGCGGAGTCCGCTTTCCGGTCGCTCGTCGCCCGCGACGCCACATCGGTGAGTGGCTGGGCAAATCTTGGGGGCGTTTTGGAAAGCCTCGGACGGCTGGACGAGGCGGCGAAAGCACTGACGATGGCGGCGCGGCTTGAGCCGGATCAGCACCATTGGCCCATCCGGATCGCGGCGCTGTGCCCCGCTATCTTCTCCGATCGCGTGGCCATCGAGCGGTATCGGATAGGGCTGGAGGCGATCCTGGATGCGAACCGGGTCGGGATCGCCCTGCCGGGCGACCCTGCGACGGTGGCGGGGGTCGCTCCGTCGTTTTTCCTGTCGCACCATGGATGTTGTGACCGGGTGCTCAAGGAGAAGTATGCTCGCCTGTACCGGGGCAACTTTCCAGAACGAGACATTCGGCCCGGATCGGGGCCGATTCGGGTGGGTTTCTTTGCCAATGCTCCACACCACGGGGGATTCCTTCGCGTCATTGGCGGGATTATCGAGCGGCTCGCTCCGGGTCGGTTCCGGCCCGTGGTGATCGGTGACATGCTCGCGATGCCGGCCATGCGGGCGGCGATCCAACGACCGGATGCCGAATTTCTCGAAATCTCCACTGTTTTGCCAAGGGCAGCCGAGCAGATCGCCGGCAAGCGATGCGATGTGCTCTACCACTGGCAGGTGGGGACCGACTCCTTCAACTATTTCCTGGCCCATCACCGCCTGGCTCCGGTTCAATGTACGTCGTGGGGGAGCCACGTCACGACCGGCGTGCCGACGATCGATTACTTCCTCTCCACCCAGTGGATTGAGCCTGCCGACGCGGACGACCACTACTCCGAGACGCTGGTGCAGTTTGCGAGTTTTCCGACGTTTGAACCCCGTCAGGCGTGGTCCAACCCAACCGCGTCACGTGCGGAATTCGGTCTGCCCGCTGGTCGCACTCTCTACATGTCCCTGCAAAGGCTGGCCAAGTTTCACCCTGACTTCGACTCGATGCTGAGCGATATTCTTCTCCAAGATCCCACCGGTCTGGTGATAATGCTCCAGGATGAGCAGGGGCATGAGGCCACCCAGTTACAGGCCCGGTTTGCCGCGTCAATCCCTGACATGAAGGACCGAATTGTCTTTTTACCCAGAGTCCCGCACGAGCAATATCTCCGACTCCTGTCGCTGGCTGATGTCGTGCTTGACCCGCCCTATTATAGCTGCGGCCACACTGGCTACGATGCTCTCGGCCTGGGTTTGCCGATGGTCACCTGGCCGAGTCGTTACAATGTCGGGCGGTACGTTCTGGGCTATTATCGCCGGCTGGGAATGATGGATCTAATCGCTGATTCGCCTGAACACTACGTTTCACTCGCTGTTCGATTGGGGACCGACCCGTTATTCCGTGCGACCATGGCAACTCGATTGGCTTCGATTGTCGGCAGTCTTTACCAGGATTTGGATGTAGTGCAGGAGCACGAGCAGTTTTTTGAGCGAGCGGTCGCTAGTATAATTAAAATTTGATTCGTATTTGACTCTATAGGTTTACAGAATAATCTTTCCTTCAATGTGACCGAACTTCGTAAAATTCCGTTTTTAAGACTTGCTTTGCTCAGCTCCGCTTTTGTACTCTCAGCCCGATCGCGGGAACACGCCGTTAAGCTGTGTATTCCGCCCTCAAATGAATGGCACCGCCAGCCAATTCTGTGATTCAAACCCAACAGCGAACGAGAGTTTGCTGCGACTGGGTACCCCCCCACCGAGATTGACACCATGCGTCGCCGCCGCTCCACGATTTCATCGTCCGTCGAGTCGCTCGAAACACGTCAGCTGATGACGTTCGATGCCACCGTCGGTGTTTATGCGGTTGACGGCGCCTCTAATCCCGCTTCGATTATTTACCGCACCAATCCGCCAGCGAACGCCCCAACAGGGGTCCATTTCACGTTCAAGAAATCTGGTCCCGATAGTGTTTCTGCTTATGACCTCCAGCTATCCTATTCGGTCGATGTTACTCCCAATATCCCAAACTCCTATGCGATCAGCTATAAGGACAACAGCAACACCAGTTTTACGGTCACGCCGGGTGTTACTTACAATAACGTTTATGATGTATATGTACAGGCTATAAACACATCTACTCCTGTGACTCAAGACGAGACTGTCACCCTCACGATCTCGAGCGCCACGAGCAGCTGCGGTGGAAGTAATATCTGGACTCGCATGCCGGTGTCCGCAGCGATCACCATCAAAGCCGCTTCGCCATCCACGACTACGCCAACTCCCCCTCAGGTGAATAATCGGGGTCAGAGTTGTCCAACCGACCAAGCGGCCGACCTCGCGACCGCCGGCACACCCCCTCTCCCATCAGTTCGATCGGGCGCGGGAATCGATGCATCGTCGGGTGCAGCCGAAACTGATCCGCTCTTGTTCAGTTCGGATGGATTCGGGCAGACCTGGGGTGTCGCCACCGACTGGACCACACAGACCGACCTGGCCGCCGGGGCAACATTCGGCAACGGCGTCATCAACACCTTTCAGCCGATGCTGCAGCCGACCGCGAACGGCGGCTACCGGGTCGTGAGCACCGCATCCGACGTCCTCTGGTTCGATCCCAATGGCAGCGGTGGATATAAACCAGCTTTCTTCGATCAGACCGGCCAGCAAAAATTGGTCATGAATGCCGATGGCAATTTTTCCCTGACCGACCCGCAAGGGGTCGTCATGACCTTTTACGGTTTTGGCTCCAGCATCCCCACCGCTCAGCGCGGTCAGTTCGCTTCTCGCAAGGATCCGAATGGTCAGCAAACAACGACGACTTACAATGCGACCGGCCAGTTGACCTCTCAGCAGCGGAATGACGGCACAAATAGCGAGGCCTTCTACTACTCTTACATCAACGGCTCGGGTCCAAACAACGGTCTCACCTCGCAGGTCACTTGGGTGCAGAATCAGGCCACTGTTCGCACGTCTACATTCACCTACTATGACGGGACTCAGCAGTTCGGCAACGCCCGGGACCTCCAATACGAGAAGACATACGACGCTTCGAACACGCTGATCGACACCACTTACTACCGGTACTACACCCCCGCTGATGCCGGTTCGGGCGGGTATGTCGGCGGCCTCAAATATATGTTCCAGCCGGAAGCGTACGCCCGGCTCGCGGCGGCCTTTCCTAATCCGGCGGCGTCGAGCGATTCGCAAGTTGGCACATACGCCGACACGAACTACGAGTATGACAGCAGCCACCGGGTCGTCACCGCCCGCATTCAGGGGGCCGGTTGCTCCTGCTCGGGATCGAGTGGCCAGGGAACCTATACCTATTCCTACTCGATCAACCCCAACGCCGCCACGGTCCAAGCCAACGCGGGTGCCAACACCAAACTTTATAACCTCTGGACGGCGAAGACGGTCGAGACGTTGCCGGACCAGAATCAGATCATCTACTACACCAACTTCGCCGGCGAGTTGATGCTGAAGGCGGAATCGGTCCTCACGGATGATGCCAACCCGGGGTTGCAAGGCAAAGTCTGGGCGACCTATTATCGCTATGATACCGGCGCAACCGGCGGCCGGCTGATCCTGACGGCTCAGCCGTCGGCCGTGACAATCACGTCGCCATCAATCCTCGCGACGGCCGAAGGCTACAACGACCTGGTCGGCTTGAATGGGTCGAACGCCTACCAGTATCTTGCCGCCAACGCGGGGCGGATCGACCAGATCGTGTACGGAACGGGTACCTCCGCCTCGGCAACCACCATCGGCGATGTTCTGGGTTACGTCCAGAATCTCTACACCAAAAACGGGTACAACGGAGCGTTGATCCCGCTCGGCAGCACCCAGTATATCAGCCACACCGATGCCAACGGTAACGTCGTCTACAAGGTCGCGGCGGAGGCCACCTACCATAACGCTGACGGTAGCGGAGCCATTCTGACGACCTATGCGTACGCCTGGTATGGCAACACGAATCAGGTTTACTCAATCTCCACGCAGCTTCCGGTCATCTCCGCCGCGCAGAATGGTCCGGGAGGTCCGGCGGTCAACTTGCTGGCAACGGTCTACGATAGTTACGGACGGGCGACCTGGACTCGCGATGAAGACGGGTTCATCAACTACTACGCTTACGCCAATGCCAGCGGCGGTGTCGTGACATCAATCATCGATGTCAACACGGCGCAAACTCAAAACTTCGCCAATCTTCCGGCCTCCTGGTCTACGCCAGCAGGCGGTGGTTTGAATCTGACGACGAACTATCTTCTCGATCCGTTGGGACGGACCACGCGAGAAACCGATCCGGTCAACAACGTGACATGGTGGGTCTACAACGACGCGGATCACTCGGTACGGACCTACCGGGGATGGAACGCCGCGACGGGTACGGTCACCGGCCCGATCGAGGAGGTGCGCGAGGATCGCGCCGGAAGCTACGTCGAATATCTGACCATGAACGCCACCCCGACCACATGGGGGTCGGCCGGGTCTTACTACCCGACCGGAGTCGAGCAGTTTAGCGGCATCCAATCGCTGACTCGGATCAAGCTCGACAAGGGTGGTCGGGCAGTGGAGCAGGACGATTATATTAACGCGCCCCCACTCTCGAGTGGGTCCGACTTTGTTAATTACTTCTATCAGGGAAGCGTTGGCACCGATTACCGTCCGACCACCTACGGCTACGATCATATGGGTCGCCGCTCGGTGGTGACCAACGCGGTCGGGACGATCCGGATCACCAAATACGACGCGTTGGGCCGGGCGGCAGGCGACTATGTCGGTACCGACATGACCGGGTTTTATACCGGCACCGGTGGCAATATGGCGCTCGTGACGGCCTACCAGTACGATAAGGGAATGGTCGGCGACGGTAACCTGACGCAGATGACCGCTTACGTGAGTTCCAGCCAGACGCGGGTGACGCAATACGCGTACGACTTCCGTGATCGGCTGGTGGTGGCGAAGGCTGGGGTAATGCTCGACGCCAACGGGATGCAGGCCAACGAGGATGCCGCGACGAACCGCCTGCTCCTGGTGTGGGGCTATGACAATCTCGACGAGCTGGTTTCCGTGGCACAGTACGACGGCGACGGCCTCCCGTTGTCCACCCTGCCGTCCATGAGCCTGTTGCGGGCGTATTCGACCATGGCCTATGACGACCTGGGTCAGGTTTATCTGCAACGCACCTATAGCGTCAATCAAGCCACCGGCAATATCTCGTCGGACGCCGCGACCAACTCACTGGTGACTTCGATCTTTTACGACCGACGGGGGAACACGGTCGCGACCTACGCCCCGGGTGGGCTCGTGACGAAGGCAAATTACGACGGCGCCGGGCGGCTGGTGCTCGAATCGGCGACCGACGGAGCGGGCGGCACGGCCTGGTCCAACGCCCTCACGACCTCGGGCGATCATGTCCTGTCGCAAAGCCGGATTACCTATGACGCCGCGAGTCGGCCGATCCTGGTCGCCCAGGCGGAACGGTTTCACGATGCTCCCGCCGCCGCCACCGGTGACCTCACCTACCCGACCAACGATCGGGTCAGCATCAATGGAACCCCGATTTCCCGCGTGAGCTATTCGACCGCCTACTACGACGCCGCCGACCGCGTGACGGCGACGGTCGACATCGGCACCAACGGCGGGACCACGTACAGTCGGCCGGCCGCCGCGCCGACGCCGTCCGACCTGGCGCTGGTCACCTCGTACGGGTATGACGTGGGGGGCCGCCTGGGCACCCTGACCGACCCGCGTGGTCTGGTCACGAAGAATACCTACGACTTGCTTGGACGCGTCACGCAGACGATCGCCGGGTACAACGCCGCGATCAACGGGGGCCAGCCGACCGCCTCGGCCAACGCCACCACCAACTACACCTATGACGGCATCGACCACGTCCGGACCGTCACGGCGGTGATGCCTTCGGGCACGCCGAGCCAGACAACCTACTACATCTACGGGTCCACCCGAACCACCGCGGGTGATGGTCTCGCCACCAACGACTGGCTGTGGTCGATCGTCCAGCCCGACAAAGCCACCGGCGTGGCCCCGACGAGCAACGGCTCGGCCTATCAGTCGATCTTCGTCTACAACACCCAGGGGGATGTCGGCGCGTCCAGCGATCCCAACGGCACCACGCACGTTTACTCGTATGACGTCATGGGACGCCGGACCAGCGACGCCATCGTGGTGCTGCCCTCCGGGGTCGATGGGACGATTCTCCGCCGCGATACGGCCTATGACGGGGCCGGTCGAGCGTACCGGTTCACCACCTTCAATGCCAGCTCGGGCGGGTCGGCCATCACCGATGTCCTGGACACGTACAACGGGTTCGGCCAACTGACGGCTGAATACCAGGAGCAGGCCGGATTGGCCAGTCCCTCCACCTCGCTGGCGGTCCGCTACACCTATACCGAGATGGTGGGCGGACAAAACAATAGCCGCCTGACTAAGATGACCTACCCCAATGGTCGGGTGGTCGATTACACCTACAACGCCGGGATCGACACCGCCATCAGCCGCGTCTCGGCAATCGCCGACGATAGCAATGGCACCCCCACCACGACGCTGGAAGGGTACAGCTACCTCGGGCTGGACAGCGTCGTCGAACGCCTGCACCCTCAGACGACCGTCAATTTGACCTACGTCCGCCAAGGGACTGATCCGTTAGCCAACGGCGATGGCGGTGATCAGTACACCGGGCTGGACCGGTTCGGCCGGGTGATCGATCAGAACTGGAACCGGACCGGGGGTGGGACGGCGGCTCGCTACCAGTATGGCTACGACCGCGACGGCAACGCCCTGTACCGCAAGGATCTGGTGGCCGCAGCCCTGAGCGAGTTGTATCACGCCAACAGCTCAGGCACTGGCGACGACAACACCGCCTACGACGCCCTGGGCCGGCTGACCGGCTTCGCGCGGGGCGTTCTGACGAACTCCGCGAACAACGGCGGTAAGCTCGACACGGTGTCGGGGCCGACCAATACCCAGTCGTGGTCGCTCGACGCGTTGGGCAACTGGAACGGCACGACCAAGGACGGCGTCACGACGAGCAAGACGTTCAACGCGGCCAACCAGGCGAACACGGCGACGTTCGACAACAACGGCAACACGCTGACAGATTCGGGGAAGACCTACACCTACGACGCGTGGAACCGGCTGAAGTCGGTGCGTGACTCGTCTGGAACAGTGGTGGCCGGCTACGCCTACGACGCGCTGGATCGTCGGGTGGTCGAGGTCAACAGCACCACGACGAAGTTCATTTACTTCACGCCGGGCGGGCAGGTCATTGAGGAGCGGACGGGCGGCCTGGCGGCGGGGAACGTGTCGACGCAGTACGTCTGGGGAGTGACGGGTGCCCTGGTGCTGCGGGACAGTTACTCAAGTGGGGTCTTGTCCACGTCCTCCCGGTTGTACGCCCTGAACAACGCCAATGGCGACATCATGGCGTTGGTCGACCCCTCGGGCACGGTGCAGGAGCGGTACGCCTACGACGCCTACGGGACGGTAACGTTCCTCGACTCGACTGGGACCGCGAAGGGGGTCAACGCGAGCACCTATGGCTGGCGTTACCTGTTCCAGGGCGGGCGGTCCGATGCGGCAACGGGATTGTATGTGTTCGGCTACCGTGATTATGACCCAACGCAGGGACGGTGGATCGAGCGAGATCCGCTTGGCTTGGCAGCGGGTGACATTAATATCTATCGGTTTGTCGGCAACAACCCGGCTAATTTGACCGATGGATATGGACTGTTTAGTGGGCCGCCTTCAGGGGGATACGGTGGCGGCGGATGGAACCCGGCAAACTGGCCACGGTGGGCATATACAGGAGATCCCAACGCTCCGGATGAATATTACAACGCAGGCCTTGAAGGACAAGCTCCAGTATACACTGCCACATACAATGATATTGCTCATCCTGCTAGTGTAATCCTTTCTGTTGCATCACAGGATCCTGGGGCGGCGGGCTTGCTTGCGACAGGTACTAATATAGTGCTTGCGACCGTACTTAATCCAAATGTGAATGATCCAAACTCGCGCGAGCCTATTGTTTATCTTGCTGCAGGTCCTACGCCCAGCGGTAAGCCTTTCATCATCATCGCTAGACCTATAGTGAGGGGACCAGCTATCCCTCCTGTAAGTTCGCCGATACCGATGCGGCCGCCCAGTTCAACAGCTCCAAGGCCACCAATATCGCGAAACCCAGTTCCGAAAGGTCCTGCGGGAGGCAAGAGTTGCCCCCCCATCGATCCCAATCTAAAGAGTACAATCAGCCCTCAAAAGCAACAGAGGCACTTGTATGGGCCCACGTCACCGAATTACCGAGGCGGTGGATACTTTAATAACTCAGCCGATCCTCAAAAGGTTCTGGACGCATATTTAGGTGGAAAGGCATCCTACTTAGGAACAGGTAATAACATGGTTGTTGTGAGAGTGCCAAGCGTAACTGGAATTAATCACAATCCTGGTGCTGGATTTTTTAATCAACCAACAAACGTTTTCGGGATTAAAGGTACGACCTCTCCCAGCGTCGTACCGCTCAGTCCAACATGGAAGCAATAAAATCCTCAAGGACCTCTTAGGGAAAATCCGTCCATAAGTCTCTGTAAGGAAAAGGTTTAAGCCGAATTTTAGTGTCGATCTCGAGATTTTTCGCCACTTCGGTTTTCTATCTTGTTTCTTGGCAACGATCCGTGGACGCAATCGCCCCGCTACTACCTCCCTGGAATATGATTGAGCTGAACTTGGGTTGGGTTATACTAAAAAATCCTAAATCAGGTTGGACTAATAAGAAGTCGTCATTTTTCAAAAAATTAGCCCATCAATTCGACGACCTTCCTGGTGGGTGTAGTTATGCATTTTATTTATTAACAATACTTTCTTATGCAAGCGAGCAAAACATTTTTCTGGGTGGGGAATTAGATGTCAACGCAAAACGAAAAAATTGTGCAGTTCGTTCAAGCCTCTCTAGGTTGCATATCAGAAAATTTCAGAGCTGTTTCTTTTTCATGTTTTCCCACGCATTACGTATTCCACTTTGTCTTGTCTGAAAAGACAACCGAGACTACAGAAGACATCGACGATATTGTAGCCGAATTCGCCGCCCTCGAAACCAAACATGTTAGAATAGAGGTAGACGTTTCAGTGAGGGTCGACAAACTTGATCTCAGCACTATTCCTGGTCATCTAGTGTTTCTCAGGAAAACAGGTTTGTAGGATCGAAAAGAATCTGATTAACGCATGATGGAACATTCGAAAAGCTACAAAGGTTGGTAGGCCAGAAGTCCTACCAACGGCATATCCATCATGTCGCTAGAAGGGTAAAGCCCAAAGGGGACATTATGGTTTTCGGCAAATATCGATGGCTGGGTGCGATCGCTGACTCCGACGCTGGAAGGGTACAGCTACCTTGGCCTGGGCAACGTCGTCGAACTCCTCCACCCGCAAACGACCCTCAACCTGACCTACGTCGGCCAGGCGGGCGGCGCGGCCGCCAACGGCGACGGCGGCAACCAGGGGTGCTTAAGGGGACATTCTAGTTTTCGACAAATGTCAATGGCTGGGTGCGATCACTGACTCCGACGTTGGAAGGGTACAGCTACCTCAACCTGACCGACGTCGGCCAGGCGGGCGGCGCGGCCGCCAACGGCGACGGCGGCAACCAGTACACCGGGCTGGACCGGTTCGACCGGGTGAGCGACCAGAACTGGGACTGGACCGGTGGCGGGACGGCGGCTCGCTACCAGTACGGCTACGACCGCGACGGCAACGCCCTGTACCGGAAATTGCGCCAAGCCAAGCCAAGCTTCATGAATTCTATGAACTGGCGCAGGGCCAGGGGGGAGCGGCGAAGTCCGCCGCGCTCTAACGCAGATCCATCATCAGCACATCTGGGAACCAAGCCACTGCGTCGATTTCTGATGAGGCATCAAGCGTCATCAGGCGATAACGGCAGCCGATCCGGCGTGGCGCGGAAATCCGACGGCAGAGTCGATTGCGGATAATTGCCTGGACTTCCTCGACATTTCGACTGGCAAAGTGCGTTTCCTGACCAGACTGCCCGGTGCGGCCATGGCCGATTGTGACCGTCCAGACATTGAGCAAATCACGACCGATGCGGATCGAGTAGCGGCGGTGGTGATTGTTCTCGGGGTGATGGGCCTCGAAGGTGGCAGTGAGCAGGTTATCCATGGTGAGTCCTTTCAAGCGGGTTTCGAGGCGGCTTTGCCGCCGCCGAGGAGTTTCTGGCCATCGGGGCGGAGCTGGCCTTTCGGATCGACGTGGCGATAGAGGGTCTGGCGGGTGATGCCCAGCTCGACGCACAGCTCGCCGACCACTGTCTCCGGCTGGCCCATGGCGGCTATGGCCAGGCGGAGCTTGGCGCTCGTCATCTTATAGGGCCGGCCACCGTGGCGGCCCCGGGCACGGGCGGCGGCCATGCCGGCCTTGGTCCGCTCGATGATCAGCTCGCGTTCGAATTCCGCCAGGGCCGAAAAGATCCCGAATATGAGCTTGCCGCCGGGTGAGCCCGTGTCGATGCTGGCGCCGTGGCCGGCGAGGACTTTGAAGCCGACGCCGCGTGTGGTCAGGTCATGCACAGTGTTGACCAGGTGGCGGAGATCGCGACCGAGGCGGTCGAGTTTCCAGACGGCGAGGGTATCGCCCTGCCGGAGGGCTTTGAGACAGGCGGCGAGTCCGGGCCGGTCATCCCGTTTGCCCGAGGCGGCATCCTCATAGAGGTGAGCGGGGTCGACGCCGGCGGCGAGCAGAGCATCCTTTTGCAGGTCGGTGACCTGGCTGCCATCGGTCTTGCTGACGCGCATGTATCCGACGAGCATCGGCCCTCCCATTGATTAAGGTATCGGTAACAACTAGTTGTCACAAAAACGACCGGTTAAGTGACAACCGTCTTCGGTGGCGGTTTCAGACCGTTCGATGTCATTCATCCTGTCACGCAAACTAAGTCGTTTAAACCCAAAATTTTTAGATTAAATGACAAAATACGCGTCTTCAGGTGTAGGAAACCCTTGCCATGATACTGACGATGGTGCATGTCCGGATCGACACTCGATCTAAAACAGGTTAAAGCAATTTGTTTTAATAAATTAACTCTAAGTAGATGCGATTGGGACGGAATCGCTATTTTTTTACCCGCATCGCTAGCTTCGATCAGAATCGCGGTTTATAATATTTATGGTTTCATTACTCATATTACCCACTAGTCGGAGATTTGATAGTGGCGAAAAGCAGGGTCAAGCCGGTCCCGCACGAGGAAATTGTGAACTCGGACCATAACCAGGAAAATCCCGAGGCCGAGAACGAGACCCAGGACCCTAGAGAAGAGGCGACCGCCGCGGACGTCGATCATGACGTCGACACGAGTAACAAGGCGAGCCTCGTGCGGGCGGCACTAGCTGAGGGGCTTGTCAAGCCCCGCGAGGGCTGCCGCTGGATCAAGGAGACCTACGGCGTGGAAGTCGGCGGCACTTATTTCTCGGTTGCCAAGAGCCAGCAAGCTAAGAGGTCCGGCGAGGCTCCTGCTCCTCAATCTACTTCTCCGGCGGCTTACCATAACATTGGCCCAGGAGTTCCCTCGACTCTGGGCGTTCCCACAGGGTTCGGAAGCGACGTGAGGTCGATCCGGGGATTGCTTGCCAACCACGACAACGAAGCCGACGCCGTGAAAGATCTGATTGCGTCCGTTGATACGCTGGTACGGAAGTATGGGGTATCGGGCCTGAATGAAATAATTGACGCGTTTTCGGAATAACTGATGGTCAGCAGTCGAGCAATGCTTACAGGCTCGATCCGGGCCTGAAAGCCATAACGCCCTTTATGACCAACAAAATAGCAGGCGGAAGCGACGATATTCGAAACGCGAGCTGTCATCCCGGGAGACGCCCCCAGTTCGAATACCGGTCGCCCGCCCTACGTCGTGAACTGGTGGATGAATTGCACAATAACGGGACCGCGACACGGATTGTCCGACCAATTCATCAGATCGAAAGTCTCGCACGGACAACGTACGTCGCCGATTCGTTTCGACCTCGAGCCACTAGTTAATATTCTGCGGGCGGTATTCAGGGCGATTGCACCGTAACCTACTCACCAAATAGCACTTTATAGAGATAGTCGGTGTTCCATGCCGCAACGAGTCTCTTATTCTTGATACCAACCTTCTCACTCGTCTCGTTCTTCAGCAGGCTCAAACCCATCCGACGCAGTACCGCAAGGTTCGCCGCCGCGTGATCCTTTCGGGTTCGATTCCCGTCCTCGCCGAAGCTCATATCCAACTGCCAGTGCAGCGAATTCTCGATTCCCCAATGGCTGCGGATCAACGTCCCGAACCGGCGAGCTGTCGTCTTCTGGCTCAAAATGAAGTACCGCACATCGTCGCAGGGTTTGCCATCTCGCACCGTCTCGCTGATCGCCATGCCAATCTGTGTCAGGCCCTTCCAGCGGCTCGAATCGGGCAAGTTCTCGGGCACGTCGCAAACGTAGTAGGTCCGGTGTTCTTCTCGGCCGTGGCCCCGCTCGGTCGTCTCGTGGCGGCTGGCCCTGACCCGGACGAAGTCGTCCTCCAGATGGTCACAGAAGAACTCCACAATGCCTTCGTGGAGCGTCTTTTGGTTCCCTTTGACAGCCAGGATGTAGTCCGCTCCCCCCTCGACGATCTGCCGAGCAATGTCGGTCTGGCATCCCATGGCGTCGATGGTGATGATCGCCCCGTAGATTTCCACCAGCTTGAGCAACTCGGGAATAGCGGTGATCTCGTTGCTCTTCTTCTCCACCGCCACGCAGCCGATGCTGAGCTTTTGCGAGACAGCCCAGACGCTCACCATGTGCAGGGCCGACCTGGCGGTGGCCTTGTCGAAGCTGTGGCGAGCAGTCTTGCCGTCGATGGCCAGGAGGCGACCGGCACTGACGTCATGCAAGGCAGCCAGCCAGGAAAGGAGACAACGCTCGAACTCAGCGGGTTTGAGCTGGCGGAAGATCATGTTGAAGCGGTCGTGCGAGGGAATTCCGGCGGAAAGATCGAGGAACTGAGCGAGCCATTCTTTGTGGAGTCGAGCCCATTGAGCCATGGCGACGAACTCATCGGCCCCGGCAATGGTGGCACACAGAGCGATGGTGACGATGTTGATGAGCGGGTAAGTAACCTTGGCCCGGCGAGGATCAGTGAGGCTCTGGAAATGATGGTCGATCCGAGGCGAAGCGGGTGTGGTCATGAGTGAAGATGTCGAGCTCGAGTCGCCGCCCCGGAGGTCAGCCCATCAGCCTCCCGATCCCGAGCCGACATGCCATCATCTTCCCAAATCACCCATCATCGCGCAATCGCCCTGGGGCGGTATTAGTCGGGAACGGTGACACAAGCTATAATGATAGGGCGAGGATACTAAGGCCGTCCTTCATAACATGCTTTGACAAAACTGCCTGGAAACTTGATAATGTGGGATGCCGTCGGGATGGTGATATAGCTAGCCGGCCCGGAGCGTTTCGATGCGAGTCCAATCTTTTCCGGAACCGAGGCTGCCCGAGGAGATCCCGATCGCTGGTGTGACACTGTTGGATCTTCTTGGTGAAGGTGTCCCGGCCGACGAGATGCAGCTTGCCCTGAGCAAGAGTACAAGCAAGAATCCGAACGTGATGATCCAACCTGGCGACGAGTTTCGGCGATTCCGTACCCCGACCTGGACCTGGGCAGCCATGGCCGGAATTGAAGGCATCGTCGTTCTTCGATCTGGACGAGTCGTATTCTGGGCCGTCACCCGCATGAATTGAGTCGGGTAGCGACTAACGAGCCCTGGTAACCCGGGGGCCGACTATACGGTGTCGTGGTGGAGGATGCGAAAGCAGATCACGCTGGCGGCCAGCGTCGCCCAGGCCTCCATGATCACGCCAAGCCTCTCGTACCTCACCCGTAGCCAGCGTAGCCCCTTGAGCCAACTAATGGTCCGCTCGACCACCCACCGGACCTTGCCCAGGCCACTGCCATGCTCCATCCGACGCTTGGCAATGTGCGGCTCGACCCCTAACCAACGGAGCAAGGTCCTCAAGGCCTCGCTGTCGTAGCCCCTGTCGGCGTAGGCGTCGTCGGGCAACTCCTTGGGCCGGCCCGGCGTCCCGCCGACCTTCGGGAAGTCGAGGAGCACCGGCAGGAACTGCGTATGGTCGCTGGCGTTGGCCCCGGCGGTGTGGATCACCAGGGGGACCCCCAACTTGTTGACCATGACGGTGTGCTTGCTGCCTGGCCGGCTACGGTCCACCGGACTCGAGCCCGTGGCCTCGCCCCCGCCGAAGGCCCTCACAGTCACGCCGTCGATGATCACCGTGTCGAGGTCGAGCTTGCCGGCCTTCTTGAGGAGCCGGAGCAGGTCGGCCTTGAGCCGGTCCCAGATCCCGGCCTCCTCCCAGGCTCGGAGCCGCCGATGGGCGGTACGGCCAGAGCAGCCCAACTCCTCGGGCACGTCCTCCCATCGGGTGCCGGCGGTCAGGACGAACCAGATCACCCGGAGGGCGGTGCGGTGGTCGATCCTCGGCCTGCCGCCCTTGGGGCCGACGGGTTGCTCAGGCGGCAAGTGATGGGCAACAGCGTCAAAGAATTCATCCGGCATGTGGGCGGCGGCCATTGCAAGAGTCCTCAAGGTGGAGGGCTCCTGAATGATGGCGCAAACCCTATGCCAAAGGGGTTTTGTCAGAGCTTGTAAGGGTTCGGCAGCGACGTGCGGACGCTACCGAGCCTCCTAGCCAATTACGACAACGAGGCGGACGCGGTGAATGACCTAGTGGCGACGGTGGACGCTGGTGCGAAAGTGTGGGTATCGGGTTTTAATAAGATGATTGACGCGCTTTGAATGGAACTAGCCAATGAGGTTTAACCGAATGTGGAATTCATTTGAGTTAAACGTGTGCAATACTGCGAACATATAGATCGAATACCTATTTTGATACTGACCGCTCGTTTCTACTCTGTTCTACGCGTTCGGACCATGAATTAGTATGAACTTTCAATGATTCTTTTGAGGCAATGGTTAGATGATCCGGCGCTGATGGATCGACAACAACATCGCTGTGAACGGATATCTGCCCTCTTATGGTGACTGGACCTGATATCAAAGCTTCGCCTAGTACTTTAGCACTATCACAAACAATTGCGTTATCTTTTACCCGGCAACTGCCGTCATGAGATAAATTAGCCTCTTTTAAAATATAGCCTCCTAATTGGCCAGAGAGTACCTGCTTACTCCCTATACCAAACGATTTAGTAGCACGGATGCGATGCACTCGCGTACCATCGGGCAAATTAATGCAATCGCTTGTAAGTATATACTTTTTATTTTTCTCTGTATCGCTCACGGAAACCCTTCAGAATCTTTTTAAACAAGCTAGTAAATCTATTATAAGATTTGGGAATATTGTGAAGTAGCGATCTGTCAGAGGAAAAAAGCTTCTTGGCTTCTGCGCCGCCTGAAAATACCACTATATCGGAAAACGCGTCATCAATACCATGATCTTTGATGTATTTCCACAATTCATAGCCGCCTCTCGTTTGCTTGCTTCCGTCTTTTGCCTTAAACATGACATCTAGTATAAGACAATCATACATATTGTCTTGGATTTGTCCATTTGGATAGTTCGCTGCAAACCAATTTTCGAAGTCATGGTAGTGGCTGCCAGGTGGTGATATAATTTCAAAACCCAAATCTGTTATGCCAAGAGAAGATGCTGCATCGTTCAACCAACTCTCCAAATACAGTGAGGGTGCAGTGTCATCGTCAATAACAAGAATCTTGAAACAAAGACCATGGTTGTCTTGCTGATTTTTAGTCATAGCTTGTCTCCGTTGAAATACAACAGGGGAGTATCAAAGTGAAAGAGATCGTGTAAAGATTCGGCTCAGCATTTGACGGATCGATCGACTTTATCAAATCCCCTTTTCGATAACCAGGATTAGGTCCGAATGGAACACGATGCCATTCCGCTAACCGTCTAACGAGGTGGAGTCCCATACCGCTAGCGTCAACTCGACCCGAAGGCACGGTGTGGTTCGCGGGAAGTACGCTGGTAAAACTTCGATTGATTCTTGCGAGTCGCTCCGGATCAGAAGTATGAATTTCATTGGATATTGTCACATAGAGAAAATCATTGGTTACCTTGGCTGCTAATTCAACAGAACCTTCTCTGCTATTTTCCCATGCGTTTTTTAGTAGGTTGTATATACAGACTACTAACCATGTGCCCCAGACCAAAACCTCCAAATCATCATCTACGTGAATATTTATTGCAGGCTTTGCAACTCCGTTTCGGACAACTTCCGCCCAAGCCTGACTTGCTGCCACCAGAGCGCACGATTGAACGTTAATGGGTTCGGTGCATTCGTCGTATACGTCCTGTAGCGAAGGTGGTCCGGTGCGACAGTGTGCATCAATAACATCCCCCCAGAAGTCAATTGTCTCATTGAACATTTTCTTCGACTCCGGGAGCAGGAACGATGAGACAGATACCAGGTCAGCACGAATCCGATTTAAAGCACTGATCCCATCATGCCTCAGGCCGTTAATGCATATTGTAAAATCTAGTACCTCCCGACGAGCCAGCAACATGCCTATTTGGGTTGCAAGAACGCTTACCAATGTTCCGGAAACCGCGGGAAAGATATCATACCTATCCGAAATAATTATCAGAGCGCCAAATTTTTTCCTTTCATATTGGACCACACTACCAAGGGCACACAAATCCTTTGGCCCGAGTCTTCGGTAACAACGTTCTTTTTCTGCATATGGAATATCATTTATGAAAACAAAATCATAGTTATGATTCATTATGAAATTCGTCATCGTCCCTTCAAGATCACATATATCACCACTGCGCGATTTTGACTTCAACCCGTCATGAAGAATTTCTGTACGGAACTTGTCAGGTTCTGGACCATTAGGGCCGTTTTTATTGGAGCAAATCAGGTTCAGCAGGAAGGCTTTTCCCTCTGATGTAAAAAACGTGCGAACTGACTCCCTTAATATATCCTTGAATTCGTCCACTAACGAAGATTCATCAGAAGGAGATATCGGATCGAGACGAAAGATTGTCACTTTATCCAGATTTGCAACAATTTTCTTCGAAGTTCGTTCGTGTTGCAGCGAAACCATCTTTGGTCCAATGCATCTATCAGCCAGTCTCGACAGCAATACTTCATCACGTGGAGATATCAGATTATTGTCTTTGTTATTAACAAATCTTATTACGCCTATTACTCGACCGCCGGTGGGGTATAAAGCATCATTAGATAAATCAATCAGTGATTTTTCCTGCCCAAGCGGTGCATGAATCGGAACGATCAGCAAGGATTGCACTTTTTCCGCTACAATCGGAGAAATCAATTTTGCCCATTCTAACTTACTCTTTTCAGGTTCATAAGCGCGAAGCTGCTTTTCGAAGTTTGGGTCATTAGAGCGTTGGCACAGCCTCAGTGGCGTACCATTCCGCCAAACCCATGCGGTAAGACCCTTACCATCTAATTCGGGAGACTGAGACCATTCACGAGCAATAATTTGTTTTCTATAAAAGTCTTTGTTTGCACCCGCACTCTTACTCGATGACCAGCGAAGCACTAAGAACTCATTATCTTCATGAACTTTGTGGTATTTATTGCTTTTGAGCGTGTCTTCCGATACAACAAAAATGTCGGCTGCTTCGTAAGCAAAAGGACTAGCTATTCTTAAAGTGTTTGTGCAATAATAATACAACTGCTCGTATGTAACTTTAGTGAATATTTCGCTCCCCGCCTCCTCTAATGGATTGTTAATATCTAGTGATCTGATACTTTCCAGATATGGAATTGCAATATTCGCATAGTCTTGGAATTCAAGTAGTTTTTCTAATAAATTTTTCGGGAGCTCCTCGGCATCAACGAATCTCGGCAATTTTAGACTGCAAGATAGTTTTCCTAATGCTCGTCCCGCCATACGGAGCGGAATGTCTACCCAAGGAGGACGTTGACCTCCAGGACCCAAAGAGTTATTGCATTCATCATCTTGTAACTCGCAAACCTTTAATGGTGGTTCTTGCAGTACATACACTCCTGGTTTTCTTGCCGGGTTGATTTGGAAGACTATAGGTAATGCGAATGGATCAATCAATACATCGAAGTATCCATTAACTTGTGGACCTGATTTGCTAGTTTTGTCTTTGCGTACGCGACCTAGTCTTATTTGCGTCGCCTCATTATCATTATGTCCCGCACAATCTACGCTTACGAGTTGTTCTTTGCCATACCGTTGCCTTCTTCGGTAATAGCGAATAGACTCAATGGGAATATTTCTAAATAGTGCCCTCTTAAGTAATTTTGATAGTATTTCTTCTGTAGACATACAATTTGTCATATCACCAATCAATTGTTCTTTAATACTCATTGGGGTTCCTTGAGTCGCGGTCGTTCTCTTGTTTTCCACTGAGGCATAAACATCGCAACCGATCGGCTGATTCGCCGCAAGCGAATTCTTTTTACTTATCTCAAGTATTCCTCACAAGCCCACTCGTGGGTGCGTGAGTTAGGCGAGTAACGGGTTCGCTCCAAAGTTTCTAATGTCATTGGACTTTTCGTAAACGTCTTCCCCATTCGAACTTCAACGGTACTCCGTTAGGGAAGATGTCTGACGCCAAGTTATGTAACTGACTGACATCCCTCAACTCAACGGGAACGCCCGGCGAATTTTGCATCTTCGCGGGGCAAATCGGTTACTTGGGTAATCAACAATCGGAATTCTTCTTGCACCCGTCACCTCCGTGTGTACGGTGCCGTATGCTCCGCATCCAGCAACAGACCAGCTCCAAAGCCGCCCGCTCATATTACTCCAGTCGCGGCGAATATTATCTCGGCATCAGCCAGGAACTCCCCTCCACCTGGGGCGGCAAGGGGGCTATGCTCCTTGGCTTGGCCGGCGAGGTCGCGCGGGAGGAGTTCGACGCACTTTGCGAGAACCGTACCCCTGACGGTGGTCGGCTCACCGCTCGTAACCGTGCCGGGCGGACGGTGGGCTACGATTTTAACTTCCATTGCCCCAAATCTTTGTCTTTGCTGTTTTGTCTGAACGGCGATGTCGCCATCCTCACCGCATTTCGCTCCGCCCTTGCGGCCACGCTCGAAGAGATGGAGCAGGCCATGCAGACCCGCGTTCGTAAACGCGGCGTCATGGATGACCGGACGACAGGCAACATGCTCTGGAGCGAGCATATCCATCTGACTGCCCGGCCCGTCGCGGGTGTGCCCGATCCTCATCTGCATGCCCATGCCTTTGTCTTCAATGCCACCTTTGATACCGTCGAAAACCAATGGAAGGCGTCCAAGATCGCTGACATCTACCGTGACGCGCCCTACTACCAGGCGGTGTTTCACGGACACTTGGCCAAAGCCCTGCTGACCCTCGGTTATCCGCTGGAACACACTGCCACCGGCTGGGAGGTCGCTGGCCTGAACGGGCTATTGGGTAGGTTTAGTCGGCGAACCGAGCAGATCGAACGCCTGGCCGCCGATCAGGACATCACCGATCCGGCGAAGAAAGATCGCCTCGGCGCAGCGACGCGCGGACGTAAACGCGATGATCTCAGTATGGCCGAGCTGCGGCGGCTCTGGATGGCGCGTCTTGATGACGATGAACGCCGTGCTTTGGCCAACGTCGCACCGGCCGACTCAGCGGCAAAGCATGGCCCGTACCAGCATGGTGATTACTCTCCTGCCCCCACGCTTGACCAGGCGATGGCTTCGGCTATAGAGCAAAGTTTCGCCAAAGGCCATGCCCTGGTGCCACAAACCCACCTCGTTGCCACCGTCCTGACTGTGGGTCTCGGCTCCTTTACCGCTGAGGATATCCGCGAGCGTCTGCCCGCCCATGGCATTACCTTCCGCGACTATGACGGCAGGCGCTTCTGTGCCCGACGCGATCCCAAAAGCACCATCACGGCGGCGGAGCTGCGGCGACTGGCCGGTATCCCCCCTCCCCGCGCTGGATTCACCCCGGAGCAACGGTTCTACGGTGGCATGACCAAGGCCGAATACGACGCCTGCACTTGCCGTAGCGCCGTCCGTTACGTTGCAGAGGATGAATTGCCGCCCGGGCTGGCCGAGCGGCAGGAGTCCGACTATTTCCTGGCCCGTCACCGCCGCCGCATGATCCAGGAGGCCGAGGAGTACGAAACATCCATGCCGCCCGATCCTTACCCTCGGTCCGCCCATGGACGATAAGCCCGCGATCCTCCCCTTCACAACCCGTACCAGCGCCGCGCTCAAGCCGATCGTGTCGCCGGAGGAAAAGGATCCCGCCAGTGAATGGGTCGATCCGGGTCAGGCCTTTGCCGTCGTCACCGGCGGACGATCCGCGGTCACTTGTGAGTTCATTCGCCGTGATGGCTCTTCTTTCTCCATGCCGTACAGCTACGCCCCCCTGCTCTGGTGGCATCCGCCTGGATTACTCATCCTTGAATATCCCGGCTTCTTCTCCGTCACCTTGCGCGGCTCCCACCTGGTCGAGCTCCACCGCCGCTTGCGCGACCGCAAGGTCACCTGGGTCTGCGAGACCGGTGTGATTGAGACGACGGACGTCGCCTCAATCACCAGTCTGGAGATCGTCCACCAGTTTCCCTCGCGCGAGCGGCCTGGAAAGTTAGTACTTGGCGAGGGCTGAACCGCCACCGCCCGCGCCGCTCTGGACAGGCAATTCGTACGACCGGCAGACATCACGCAAGTGGCGCCGATTCCACGGGGGAATCCAGGCGGTGAGTCGGTGGTAATAATCAGGTCGCGACTCGGTTTGAGCAGGGTCATTTTTTTACAGTCTGATGCCCTCTGCAGTGCAAAGGAGAAGTTTCACCGCGAAACGGCTCTGGACTAACCACAATTTTTACGGTGGAACTAGTCCTGAATCCCAAAGAAGTGAGCAGAATCGTTTGTCTATCCAGGCTGTTTTACTGGTAATGTCTTCCCCACCCTGAGCTAAGAAGTGAACTGTCGCGCGCCT
>CBDAUT010000009.1:0-124437 GCA_965200515.1 Granulicella sp.
GGGTCCGCGATCTCGTTCGTCGCCCGGTGCAGGATGTAAAACAGCAGCGGTTCCAGCACATCGGGAACATCGCCCCAGCCCGCGAAGTTGAAGGTTTGGAAGCGGGAGAACGAAAGCGTGTCCTCCGCGTCGTCGAAGAGGAAGCCATACTGCCCTTCTCTGGTCCAACGGTGGAGCCGGTTCTTGAGCGAGTCGCCGATAAGACCGGCAAGCGTGGTCAACGTGCGCCGCCCAGCGGGCACCGTGTCCATGCGCTCGATAGCATCCCACAGCTTCCGTTTGTCGCTGTAGTCCAGCGGGTTGCGGGTATCGTTGCCCTCGATCAACACCCGGAGGAAGGAAAACAGAAACTCCTTGTTCTCCTTGGTCGGAGGAAGAGAGAACGGGTTGATGGTGAAATCCCGCGACTCCTGGCCGACGTTGAGGTACGCACCGCCGAAGATCTCGGTGAGCGACTGGAAGCTGCCGCCGATATCGAAGATGAAGACGATGGGCGAGTACTTCTGGAGGCACATCATCAGGAAGCACAACAGAAAGCTCTTGCCGGAGCCGGTCATCCCCAGAATCAGGGTGTGGGCCACTTCCCCGTTGTGCAGGTTCAGGAAGTACGGCGTTTCATTATCGGTTTCGAGCACGGCAAGGTATTCCGTCCCCAGATGCGCGTTGGTCGTCTCGCCGGTGTGGATCGTGAACAGAAACGAGAGGTCGGCGTAATTGGAATTGAGCACGGACAGCTTGCGTAGGTTGTGGGCGTAGTTGCCCGGAACCGTCGCAAAGAACGCATTGAGCTGGTTGTAGGTTTCAGGAAACAGAACGCCATCGGCAGCGCTGAAGATGCCGGTGAAGTCGCCCACCTCCCGGTTGATGGTGGCGAGTTCCCTGCCGTACAGGACCACCGTGAGGGACAAGCCGCCCATCGTCTGCCCGTCGCCTAGGGCTCGCATGCAATCCCCTAGGCTCTGGACGTCGGCCTGCTTCGACTCATCGATTAGCTCGTCGCGTTCGCGGGTGGTGTCCTCGCGCATGGTCGCAACCATGCCTTTCTTGGCCGCGTTGAAGTGCTGGCGCTTGGCTTTGACCTCCTTGCGGGCTTTCGCCGTCGAGACCGGCGTCCACTCCAGAACCACGTGGAAGCTGGCGGGGATCTTGAGCAGAGCGTCCAGCACCATAGGACGGGTCTCGGCAACGGCTTCCTTCATGGTCAACACCCGCACGAAGTGGTCGCCCACCCGGAGATGATCGCGTTCGGCCTCCACGTCTGAGTTCCCCACCTGGAAATCGAGAAACTGGTCTGCGTGAGGCCGTCCGGCAATCCGCCAGGGATCGAAATTGA
This sequence comes from Granulicella sp., assembly GCA_965200515.1. Classification (GTDB taxonomy): domain Bacteria; phylum Acidobacteriota; class Terriglobia; order Terriglobales; family Acidobacteriaceae; genus Granulicella. The sequence goes on from CBDAUT010000009.1 coordinate 1,334, forward strand.
GCAGCCGCCGGAGGAAGGTGAATTGATCCTGGCTGTCCATCACCTCGATTTGCATGAAGTCCGCGAGATGGCGGATGAAGTTCTCGACGCGGCTCCGCAGGGTCTGCATATCGGCCTCGATCTGCTTGCGGAGGAGCACCTTCGTTCCATTGCTTGAGAATTGCGCTTTGATCTCCCGCATAGCCCCTTCCCGGTCGTTCGGAAAGCGTTTCAAGGCGGCGAGCAGGCCGGTCTTGGACCGCGCCCCTTCCAAAATGACAACGTATACGATCTCGATCTTGTACAGCCGGTCGCGTTTGGTCTCGAAGTACTCCCGGCGCTGGTCCACGGCGGTGTCGATCACATCATCGCCATAGTGAGCGAACGGGATCTCGGGGCGGTTTGTCTTGAGCAGGTATTCGTAGATATGGAAGCCTTCGCCGAAAGGCTTCATGGCCGACTCCAGACGACGCACGGCGTACTGCTGTTCGTCCGAATCGAGGCTTTCGTGATCGATTCCCTGGCAACGCAGGATCATGCCAGGGTCGCCCGACTTGGTGAGGAACACGTCCTCCGCGATAAAGCCATACAGGTTCACGTTGGCGTTCAAGGAACCAGCTTCCTGCCACGGCTTGATGACCTTGCGAATATTCAGCATCTAGCGAATCTCCACGTTTGGAGTCTGTTGCTTGGCCGCGTCGTAGCGAGCTTTGAACTTCTCGCTCCGCATCAGGATTGAAAGAAAGGCCGGGTCTGAATTGGTCACCCAATAGCCGAAGATCACGCCAAAAAGAAACACCACGAACCCGGCGAGCAAGGAATCGAACAGATTGAAGATCGCCACGGCTGCGAGGGCAACGGAGAAGAAGATTCTGCGCTCGATACCGAGATAGGTCAGGGGCTTGTGCAGGCTCTTGAAGACTCGATTGCGACGAATTGGGAGTGTGTCTGCCATAAGCCCCTGATGTCCGGTTGATATAACGCTCTAAGCGCTCCAAAGCCAGGTGATGACGTTCGCGGCCATGAGTGCGATTCCAACGCCGAAGGCGACACCGGCGAGGTTCTTCTTGGCTCCCGGATCGCCGAAGGCAAAGCCCAAACCGCCCAGTACAACGGCGATCAGGCTGCCTGCCCGTGCGGCTGCTCCGGTGAATAGGGTCGAGACATTGGCCATGCCTTCATCGAACGGGCTTGCGTGTGCGCTGACTGGGAGACAAATCATAATCGCGAGCACGCAACCGACCAGAAGAACCTTCTGGTCGGTGTGCTGACGAGCGGTAGTGGCCGTCCGGAGACGGTTCAAGTTGGACTCAGGTGCCTTCAAAGGGTCTCTCCTATGAGTTGTTGGGGATCTTTCGGGTGTCGAGAGACAGAGCCGCGAGCGCGGCTAGCGCGGCTTCGTGCGATCTGGTTGGAGTTGGTGGGAGCTTCAGCGTTCGACGGCAACGCTGGACATAGCAATGAATTCGTTATAACCAGTTAAGAATATACCGTCAACCACTATGTTGTTTTTACTTCCGTTTATTTCGTTACTCGCATGGACAAACTTCTGTTTTCGTAGCGTCCTCGATTTCTTGGACGGGTGAGCGTTTCCCCACCGACGCAGGGCTCACTCGTCACTCGACCGGGGTACACCGCGAGTCACCGTACGGTGATTGAAATCTGTTCGTTTGGAACGGAAGAGTTGCTATATAAGAATTGGACTTTCAACGCAAGCCCGCAATCCGTTCTGTACTGGAACCCGTCTCTTTTCCAAGAGGGGTAGGCCCTATCGATCCGATCTCCAAGAAGGTGATGAAATGCCGCCGTGCTAGATGACGAAGAGTTCAAGCTGTTTTTAAAGTCCCTTGGCGTTCGAATCCGCCAAATTCGCAAGGAGAAACACATCCTGATGCGGGACATCATGATCGCCACCGGCTACTACGATGCTCAGTGGCGCAAATACGAAGCGGGTGGAAGCCTCAATGTCGCATCACTCCTGAAGATCGCGCTGGCCCTGAAAGTCTCGCTGAACGACTTGTTGGACGGTTTAGGTCAGTGGCCGCTCTTGAGCGTTGCTGAAATTACAGAGCAGAGTGGCATTCAAGTGGACAGCCAGAAGGAAACGGACAGTGAACCAGACTTGTCCCCTTCTCCCAAAGGCAAAACAGGAATGAAGCGAAGCATCATCGCCGCGAAGGATGCCAAAGCGTCAACGAAGGTCAATAGCGCATACCCCGAGAGTCCACGTAAGCGTAAAGGCGAGTAGGAAGGGCTGACGATTGGTGGATCGGTAAGCCATGCGCGGGAGGCCGTCCACTCGAACTCTCACTTTCGGAATTCCACAGCTTCACTGCCGCGATGAGCGCCGGCATTAGTGGCCTGTCTAGTGTGCGGAACGCTGGCCTCATCTCGGTGTGTTGAGGCGAATCCGCGCGATACGAAGCGATAATCAGGATCCGCCGTGTTCTGCAGGTATGTCATGGCATATAGGTTTGTTTCGGTTCGGGCCTCTAAGGTCTAGGAGGGCCACCTCACCAATATCCAGTCACTTCGGTGTGCTTCGGATGGCGCACACACTCTCGGTTGAACCCCGGCCTCCTCGGGGAGAGCGGCTGTGTTCGGAACGAAGCTCTTTCGACCATCTACAGCTTCCCTTGCACAACGTAAGGGTCCGTGTTGCGGATGATCTATGACATTGCGCTATGTTTTCGCGCAGTGACTTGTTTCGAGATATTCGAGCCCGAGCCGGCAGGCGAAGGGGGATTAACGAGGGATTTAAAGGAGATTAGAAACGATTAGGCGCATGAAAACTGATATTAGTCTTTCGGAATGAGCAGTTTACAGACATTCTCTGCGAATGAAACACGACGATCCGCGAGTGAAACACGCGCCACCGCGAGTCGAACACGAGCGCGGCGCGAACTAAACACGACATCTCCAAGGGCTGTGGAAAACTCTTTAATTGAGGCAGTACAAGGCGTCATGTGCTTACGCGCGAATGAAACACGATGTCTCGGACGGAAGGAGCGCGAATGAGACACGACGGAACGCAATGTAAGTCCTGTAAATAGGCCGGTTTACCCAAGAACAGAGTGGATCGAGGTGCGAATCGAACACGATGGTGGAGCTACTGTGCTTGCAGTCAGAGCGGGAATTGCGACAGACACCGCGAAAAAGGCAGAGCGCGAATGAAACACGAGGGGCGACGGGGTTCGACGCGCGAATGAAACACGAACCCTGTACCGATTGGGCTTTATCAAACACGAGGACGCGGGTGCGTGGATCAACCCCATGGCGCGAATGGAACACGAAGCGCGGGGGAGCGAATCAAACACGAGGGCGCGAATCAAACACGAGGGCGCGAATCAACACGATGGCGCGAATCAACACGATGGCGCGAATCAAACACGATGGCGCGAATCAAACACGATGGCGCGAGCCAGGCACGAGGGCGCGAACCGGGCATGGAGTCGCGAATAGAACACGACACTCTAACGATCGCGAAACAATCGCGCCAGGGTTGTAGCTGCGGGGTCAAGGCTCGTCGCGGAAGGCGCCGCGACCCTTCGGGTCTTAATGCCGGGCGAGAGGGACTGCTTTGCCGCTGCCGTCGCATCGGCCTTTTGCTTCTTTCGAGCGCTCTTGACCTCAAGATGGCGAGCCTGGGCCTCTGACGGATTCCGGCTTACCTGGATCAGGGTAGTGCTGAGCCATTGGACGGACCAGCCCAACTCCGCCTCTAAGATTCCGAAAGCAACGCGCAGTGCTTTTGCGAAGTCGCGAGTTCTGGCCGTTTCCTGCCCCGCCGTCTTTTGTAGGAAGGCCACTGACACGTTGAAAGGCTTCGCATGTGTCGAATAGTAGCTGTGGAGCCATTGCGCGAGCGGATTGCGGAGCAGGCGTAGCCGCTCCTCCCACTCGATCATAGTGAAGCTGGACTGCTCAAAGAGACTTTTGATGCTGGGCGAGAGATTGATTCGGTACAGTCGGGACTCAGTCTCCCGCACAAAGTCTGCAATCAAACTGCCTGTGTAAGCGAGAGGACGTTGCTGGATTCTCCATTTCACATCGACCAAGCCGCGTGTCAGCCGGCGAAGCGACATATCCAGATCTTCATAGTCGCGCTTTGAGGCGGTGCGGCCTATAGACCGCAGGAAGTCGGCGCCCGCGAACGTTGCAGCTTCCCCCAACGGGCTTCGTCTTGCGCGTTGGAGAACTTCGAAGAATACGTCAGCGTCGTATTGGTTCAACTGTGTCCCGGTGTAGAGCATGGTGATGCCGTCCTGGGAAGCAACAACAACACCTTGGGGTTCGACAGCCGCGGACGGACGGTGCTCAAGGATCTTGCGAAAACGCGAAGGTACACCGGCAAACAACGCGGTACGTAGCAGAGCATTAGGGCCTCCACGAACACGGTCGGGCCATATTGGAAGCTGAACAGACATGCGCCGGATTTCCATGCTCATGCTTCCCCGTTCTTGACCCACTGCGTCAAGTAGTCCGAAAGGATGTCCGAAACGGTCAGCTTCTCGTCTCTTTCCGCGTTCGACTTGAGAAGTTGTGCTTGAGCGTCCGCATAGATGCGTTTTGGCAGAAACACGGTCGTGAGCTTGTAGTCCGGATTGTTCTTTTTCGCATCCCCTGTCGATGGCCGGCCGGGTCCGCGCCTCACCTCCGGAGGGATATCTGTCCGAGCCGGACTGCTCAACTGACTGCGCAGCCCCGTTTTTCTACTTGCGCGTTCCATTGGCATAAACGAGACAATCCTCCCTAAGTTTCGGAATGCTTGCAGCCTCGCTAACGAGCGAGACGTCGGAACTCGTACAGCATCCTGTACGCGGAGCACCAAGCCCGCGTTGCGAGTGTGTTCCAGCGCCCTTCAGCAAACCTTACAAGGAATACGTAAATGCGGCAATGCGTAATGCCGAACGTGACGCAATCTAGATACCTGAACCAAGGTGGCCCAACGGTGTGATCCGCAAGGGCCTCGGCTGCTCGCGCGATCCTCCGCTCAGCGCAGTTTACTCCGGGCTTGAACCGAGTGGCAGAAGGGATCAAATGCGCTTCTTGGGTGACGGAGTAGTAGCAGCGCTACTCCGTACACATTCATCACCGTTGCTGAATCACATACACAACGTAATGCATTACGAGATGAAATACAAAACGCGATACGATCGTATTTCGATTCGTATTTCGTAATGGATTCCGAATCGTGTGCACTGCAGCTCGTAATGCGTTACGTTATGCATGACACGCGGAGTGCGTTGCATATTGCGTTACGCAATGCGTTTCATAGTGAAGGGGGATCTCAGGTATGCCAGTCATCGTTGCGGCGAATACGAAAGGCGGCAGTACGAAGTCGACTACTTGCCTTATCTTGGGAACGACCTTGGCAGCTCGAGGCGCTACAGTGCGCATTGTCGATACCGACCGGCCGCAACGGACGGTCGGCAAGTGGAGCGAGGGGCAGAGTACGTTCCGAAACATCGTTGTGGAGCCGGGGCGCGACGAGGACTTAACAGTCTTGATCGACCGACTACAGTCGGAAGTCCAGTTCGTCATCATCGATGTTCAGGGGTCGGCAAACCAGGAGATCGTCTCGGCAATGTCCAGAGCCGATCTGGTCCTAATCCCGATGCAAGCGAAGACGGCCGACGCAGACGAAGCGACGCGCGCGATAGGACTACTGCGAAAACAGGAGAATTTGTTTAAGCGACGAATCCCTCACGCAATCGTGATTTCCCGCAACAGCGCGGCGATCACTACGCGTGAAGAGAAGCAAATTCGAGCCAACATTGACGCGGCGGGCATACCTCGTTTGGGGACGGGGCTAAACGAACGAACTGCGTTTTCTCACGTGATTGCCTACAAGTTGTCCCTAGGCGAGCTGAATCCAGGAGAGACAAACGGCTTGGAAGAGGCGCAGAACAACGCCGAAGCCTTCACCGCGGAGGTTGTGCAGATGCTCAGGAAGCAGCGAGGTGGTGCAGCATGACGATGTCCAATTCGTTTCAGGACCTCGCGGATGATGATTTTGAGGACTTCAGCCCCAAGCCTCAAACGTCCGCGAAGGAGCATTCCAGCATTGAGAAGCCGACTGCCGCAAAGCTGAAGTCTGTGGGACAGGAAGAGGGGTTTGTTATCGACAACAATCCCTTGCAACGAAAGACTTTGCGGAGTGGGCGTAAGGGAGCGACCGAGGGCGCTGTAGGTATGTCGGTGCGCTTCAGGGTGTCCGACTGGAATAAATTTGCGGAGTTCTGCCGTCAAAATGACTACACGGTGGCGGAAGGTTTTGGAAAGCTTGTCGAGCCGTTGTGATGCCGGTGTCGGTGACGACTGCCGACCTACGACTAACGCCACAGTCTGACCCGGATAGTGGCACGAAGCGTTAAGCCTGTCACGCTGCGGTCTACTTGTACCCCATTGCGGAGAGCTGTCTACGGCACAGTAGATTCATATTTCACAGCAAGCTCATCACCGTCTCCCTCTAGCACCCTTGCCAGAGTGAGCATGGCCTCGGCCAGTTCCTCAATCGTCCGAAAGCTCACCTCCAACTTCCCCGGGGAGAGCCGGATCGAGTCGGGAAGGGAAGTGAGTTCGACCCGCGGCAGGTCGGCGCGCACGAGCGAGCGAGGCCGGCGACGTGAGACGCGGTGCCGCTCAGCCCGAACAGACTCCATGTAGGCCGGCACGTCGTCCGCCTCATGGACCCCGGTCAGAAACCGCTCCAGATCCTCGCGCTCGACCAGGCGTGCGCTGCCGAGCTGGGTGGAGGGGAGCATCTCGATGAGCTTCTGGGCAGCGCGGGGCTGGAGCTCAAATAGTCCCTCCAGGTCCTGCCGGGTGTAGTGGGATCGGACGGAGTTGGCGACGGCACGCCGGATCTCGTGCAACCGGGGCAGCCAGGAGAGGGGGCGGGGCATGGTGTTCGGAGCCTCCGGCGCTTCGAAAACTCGCGCCAGAGCTGAGCATGACAGGCTTTTCAGGGGAAGGGAATAGCTGCGCGACCCCGCACGAATACTTTCAGCAGGCTCTCGGAACTGCCCACGACAATGCGGATTATCGGAGGTAGACTCGGGCCAGCCGCTTTCGGGCCGTTCCAGCCCGCTGCGGCATAAAAGGGAAGGGAACCGCCATGTCCAGCCCCTACGTCACCGAATCCAGCCTCGCGCTCGCCCTACCTGAGCCAACTCCCGGCCCTGCCACCGGTCTGACCCCCGCCCAGCGCCAGCTGCGGCAGATGGTGGTCGACGCGGTCCAGGCGCCCACCTCGAAGCTCGCCTATGGCCACGCTCTCGATCAACTCTTCGCCTTCGCTGCCAGCCAGCCTCTCACCCGTGCCCTGCTCCAGGCCTGGCGGAGTTCCATGGACGGCCTCGCTCCCTCAACCATCAATGTCCGGCTCTCGGCCATGCGCAAGCTGGTGTCGGAGGCCAAGAAGAATGGGCTTCTCTCGGGCGACGACGCTCAAACACTCAACGACATCCCCAACGTCCGTCAGCAGGGAACTCGCCTAGGAAACTGGCTCACCCGGGAGCAGGCGCGAGAGCTCCTGGCCGTTCCCGACCGCTCGACCCTCAAGGGCAAGCGGGACGCCTGCATTCTAAGTCTTCTGGTCGGCTGCGCGCTGCGGCGAAGGGAACTGGCCGCGCTCACAGTCGAGGATATTCAGATGCGGGAGAACCGCTGGGTCATCGCTGATCTCCGCGGCAAGGGCAACCGGGTCCGGACGGTAGCCGTGCCCCTCTGGGTCAAACAGGCCATCAACGTCTGGCAGACCGCGGCGGGGATCGAGGAAGGGCGGCTCTTCCGCTCGGTCCGCAAGGGCGGCAAAACGATCGGCGCCAGCCTCAGCGACTGGGCGGTGTGGGATGTGGTCCGCGCGGCTGCGGAAGAGATAGGGGTGGAGGGGTTTGGGGCGCACGACCTCCGCCGCACCTGCGCCAAGCTCTGCCGGAAGAGCGGCGGGGATCTCGAGCAGATCAAGTTCTTGCTTGGGCACTCGTCCATACAGACAACGGAGCGGTATCTCGGGTCCGAGCAGGTGATTGCGGTCGCCGTGAATGACAGCCTCGGGCTCTGCTAGATAAGTGAGAAGCCGAGCTCCTGGATGACGCAACTCGGGGGGCTCGATACCTCACCAGAAGCGCAACCACTCCTCTTCCTCGTCCTTTGTAAGGATATGAACTGAGCGATCGGGGTTTTCGCGCTTAGCGCGCCGAGCATCACGAAATCCCAGGAACGCGAGAATCCAAGGAATGATCGTGAAGGCTACGCCGCCACTGGGCTGGAACAGCTGGTATGGGTACCACACAGACATCTCGGATGCACTCATTCGGAAGGCTGCGGGCGCTCTCGTTCCTTCGGCCTGCGCGACAAAGGCTAGATTTTCCGTCAATCTGGACGACGGCTGAGAAGGTAATCGCGATGCTTCGGGGAACATTGAGGCAAGCGCTAGGTTTCCGGACATGGAGGCCCTCTCTGCGTACCTGCATGACCGAAGTCTGAAACTCGGAATCTGCAGTTCAGCTCCAAAGAAGGCTCCCGGAGGCTTCAGCGCAGCCTTGGGCACGAATCACAGTGTGCTGCTGTCGTCGCCTTGTGGGCGTCGATCTGCTCAAGTACGACTGGGGATACGCACCCGCCGATTACCCCAGCAACGATGTTCAGGGCACCTTCGGGATCATGCGCAAGGCTCTCAATGCGACAGGCCGCGAGATGGTCTACAGCGCGGCCCCTGACCGTTGATTGCTGTATGCTCCCCTTGAAATATGATCGGGCACACAGTGTTGAGGTAGTCGGACATCGGTCGAGGTCGGCATCAAGTGGGTCCGAAGTTCACGAGCGTTTTTCAGAGTCTGTTCAGACACAAGGATTCGATAGATCGGCACCTCGCGGCTCCAATGCTCCGCGAACGTGAGGCATATCTTGCTCATCTGATCGAAGTTGGCCACAACCGGAAGTTCGTGACCGAGCGGGCCTGGATGCTCTGCCATGTTGCTCGCCTTTCGAGACCCACAGGCGGCGAACGGATCAACGAGGGTGATATCAACGCTGCCGCATGGAGTTGGTTGAGCGAATTCACCTCGAGTTCGTCGCTTCAGAAGCGATCGCGGCCTTCACAATTCAAAGCAGTAGCACGGAGCTGGTACAGATTTCTGGGCCTCTATGAGGCACACGCTTCGCTTACCGAAACCTTCATGCGGCCGTTGCGCATGTTCCAAGCCGCCATGGCTGAATCGGGCTACCTCCAATCGTCCGTTAGGTCCTGCAGTTCTTCTGTCAGGTCATTTCTGGTTTGGGTCTCACGCCGATGCGAGAGCATCTCAGCCATCTGCCTGCAGGATGTTGATGCCTTCTTCGTAGCTAAAAGAGAACTTGGTATTCGTCACCGGACAGTCGTTAGTTATGGTCGCTCGCTTCGGGCCTTCTTCCGCTACGCGGAGCAGCAAGGGTGGAGCAATACGGCGCTCAGCAAAACCATCAAGACGCCTACACTCAGGGAAGCTCCGGGAGAAATCCAGTTTCCAAGTTGGCGGACGGTGCGACGCATGCTTCGAGATCTAGACGACGCAGACGCCTCGCAGTGTCGCGCCAAAGCGATTCTTCTTCTGGCCTCCGTATACGGCCTGAGGCGCTCAGAGATAGTCAGGCTCACGTTGGACGATCTCGATTGGCGAAACGAGGTGCTCACGGTGCGCCGATCCAAGGGTGGAAAGGTACAACAGTTCCCGCTTCAACGGGAGGTCGGGGACGCTCTTATCAGATATCTAACGACTGTTCGCCAGCGCTCCCGATTCCGTGAAGTATTCCTGACTTTGCATGCTCCGCCTAGGCCGGCCGTGAATCTCGGTCCAGCGATGCGGAAGATTCTGAGCGCACGCAAAGTTTGCGAGGGGTCCGTGGGATTGCACGCTTTGCGCCACGCATGTGCCACTGAACTCCTTCGGAAAGGAACGTCACTGAGGGAAATCGCGGCCTTTCTAGGACATCGCAGCTTGGATTCTGTGAGCATCTATGCCCATTGCAGCCCAAAGGCCTTGCGGGCCGTCGCTGCCTTCGATTTAGGATCCGTGCTGTGATTCTCAGTGAAGCAGTGGCACTCTACGTCACGTGTCGTCGATCGCAAGGCTCTCCGTTCACCAGCACCGAGTCAACTCTTCGCGCGTTCTGCCGCTCCTGTGATGACCTTGCTCTCGCCGAAGTGACTTCTGAACATGTCACTCGCTTCTGTAACAGAAGCGAATGTGCACCCACAACCCGTCTGAGCCGATTTAGCGCGGTAAAGTGCTTCTTGGAGTACTTCGCCTGCCGCAGTTATGCGCCGCGGCTCATCCTCTGCCGCCCTGCCCAACCACTCAAGCGGCGCGTTCCGTTCATCTATACCCATTCTCAAGTAAAAGCTTTACTTGCAAGTACGGTTGAGTGTAGGGGGAGCAGGTGCGGATTCAGCGGCGAAACGTTTCATCTCTTCCTTCTGTTTCTGTACGCGACCGGAGCAACCGTCAGTGAAGCACTCGGGCTGCGACGATGTGATATCGGTCCGAAGCACAATCAGATCAGGCTTGGGCTTCAGGGAGGGGTGATCCGATCTCGTGAACTACCTGTTCCTACAGAACTGATCCGGCGTCTCCGCAGGTACAAGGATAGATCGCCTGGAAGATTCTCAGCAGAAGCTCCTCTCTTCACTGATCGCCAAGGGAAACCCCTTAAACGTATGAGTGTGGTTGGGCGCTTCACGAAGCTCTTGAAGATCACCGGGACCCCAGATAGCACGGACGGCAAGGCGGGACGAATGCAGGACCTCCGCTTCACCTTCGCTGTTCACCGCTTGGACGCTTGGATCAAGAGCGGTTCTAACCTGCACGAGATGCTTCCGGCGTTGTCCGCCTACATGGGCTACTCAAGCCTAATGAAAGCAGAGCAGTTTCTAGACTTCGCGCCCGAGCGTTTCCGCCTCGATCTAGAGAAATTAAGCCCGAGCACGTCAGGGCCGGAATGGTCGGCGAACGCCTCCCTGATGCGCTTCCTGCGTCAACTCTGACGCATCGAGGAGCTGAGATCTATAGCGAGGGTGAGAAGTTGATGCCGCCAGCGTGGAAGACGTCCAGCGTGAAATGTATGGAGAGGGTAGAAATGGGCCGAGTGCATTACCCAATGTCCGGACGCCGGGATGCCCGCTCCAAGTTGGCGGGCCGAAACAAGGTGGCAGCCACAGGCTGCTTTTGGGCTCAGTTGGTTTACAGTAGGGGCGGGCCACAGCTCAGTCCTGGGGAACCCCGAGGCAGATCCGCTCGGGGTTAGGGCTTTGAGTGTAAGGGGCGTTGCCGGGTGGCGTTGCTCGCAGCTGTGATCTCGCTTTGGCACCAGATCAAGCAGTAAGTCGGCCAATGAGGATGCCGTTCCGATCTTGAGGGCGACTTGTGCTACGGTCCGCCCGGGGAGGCAAGACCTCTCTCAGCCGGCCAATACAGCCGAGACGACCTTCTGCGTCACGTCGACCCTTGGCTCGACCCGCCTCTCGAAGCTCCTCTACCCGACACCATCTTCTATACGACTGAAGTCATTAACACATGCGGTCTGGCCCACCGGCCCACTTCGATCAGCCAAGCGAAACGATCTCTGGCCGCCGAACGGTCGTCCCGCGTACTACAGATGCAGCCGTATCGTAAGAAACACAAGGGGCTGCTCCTTCTTTACGCTACGCCCAGGAGGCAGAATCTCCCATCGCGTGCTGGATAGAAGCGGAATCAATCGGCCATCGAGTGTGGCAGATATTGCAGGCGCTGATGCAACGACTTGGGGATATGCTTTCCAACGTCAGTTGTTCACACTGACATCGTGGCATTTGCCTACCTGAACACATGACAAAATCCCTTCCTGTTTGCTCGACCAATGTCATCTACGTCGTGGACGATCAAAAGATGATCGCTTCGACTCTCAGTCGCATACTGCAACTCAACGGCTATAACACTCGCTGGTTCTCCGAACCTCAACTCTTGTTGGATGCTTGTGTAGAAACCGCCCCTGCGCTCGTCGTTTCTGATGTCATGATGCCGGGCATGAACGGGGTAGAGCTTGCTGAGGCATTGCGCCTCTCGCAGCCAGGATGCAGGATCCTTCTTTTCTCAGGGCAAGCAAACGCGATAGAAGAAGACTTTCCGTCCGCGGCCGTACACACCTACGAGGTGCTCGCGAAGCCCGTCCGTCCTGATGTTCTGCTGGGCAGGATCGCTCAGCTCTTAAGTTCGAATGCTTCGCGTCGAGATCCCGCGTGCCTACGGAAGGATGGAAGACGCCACTCTGATATCAGCAACGCGATGGAAGAGATCTCGTGAGGCAAGCAGCATGCTGACGAGTGACGCACAGTTGACGGCCTGCACGTCATTGCAATCAACTCGATGATGCCGCCTCAAGCTGCTCGAGTCTATGGGCATGGATCCCAAGCTGCTGAGATCGAGCGGCCTAGAAAGACAGGCAGCCGAGGTGAGCATGATCGACGTGTTCAGGCACTCCGGGCTCAGTGTGGCGTAATGGCTCTATCGGAGTAGTTAGCCTTGGAGCTAGAAGCTCAGGAGAGGCGCCGTCCTGTTCCTGGGCTCGAAAGGAGAGATCGATGCGGCTCAGGTCATTTGCAAGCTCCCTCAAGGTGATACTGCCAGAGGTGCAGGAATTAATCAGTACGCTTGTGGCCGCCGTTGCCTTGCTGGCGAGCGTGGTCGCGCTGTGGCACCAATTTGCGCAATGAATGGACCTTCGGGTGCATTCTGCTACGGCGAGTCGCAATTTATCGCGATTTCTGTCCGGCTAAGGATGAGGCGGGCAACAGCTCTGTAGAGAGAGCTGCCCTGACACTCTCGACGGAACCAGCAGTGCCGGCTCACTAAAGAGACGTACAACAAGGGCGCGCGCCCCGACCCACAATCTGCTGCACTTTACGAGACTCTGCCGGGGAAGGGATATGCGAATGGAAGGCAGCCGGCACGGAGGCCTCCATCAACTTCCCTCCCGGACGTGTGTGACTCCGCATCATCGCTAGCGACGATGCGGAGTCACTATCAAAGGCGGTCCAGCCAAGCTGGTTTCTATCCACCTGGCGACCTCAGACTCAAGGTGTTCAGCTTCGATCCCAGAGAGTTGAAGTGAACTGGTCCCAGAAAGTGCGATAAATGATGCCGTGATCGCCTTCGTGGCTGCTTCAGTTCCCACGGCCTCGATCAGGTAGGTGATGGTCGATCCCATCCCAGCATGATAACGCGGCTACGATCTGTGATCACAGCGTGGTCCTTACCGCTAAAGTGCCACATTATGCTTGAAACACCTTTCACTTGCGCATCTTGCTTTGCCGCATGGAGCATGCTACTTCGACCAGTTCTCCACGAGTGTCTGTATCAATTGCTGCATCTCCGGTAGTGCGATCTTGAGATCACGTGTTAACACTCGTAAGCGCATATGCATTCTCCTCTGTGGGGCTCAGTTCTGTCCCTAGCCAAACGACAGGGTCCGAGTGATCCTTCGTTCAACGCTCCAGAGTTCAATCTGGAGACTGCGCCAAGTACGAACCTTTAGGGCAGCGCATACCAGCTTCCCTTTCCCGCTCCGTGCTGAGCGAGATGCCGTTTCTCGACCAGCTGCGCGAGATGTCCCTTGAGGGTGTTGCGGCTGGCTCCGGTGAGCCGGATGATCTCGCCCATGGTGGCGCGGCCATGCTGCCGAACGTATTCGACGATCTCGACTGAGAGACTGGGAAGCGCGACCACCATCAACTTTTCGCGTTCGATCTTGAGGGCCAACCGACGCTTCTGCTGCTCTAGAGAGCGAAGGAAGAAGAGCAGCCAGGGCTACCAGTTCGGAGCAGGCCCGCGGATCGTCGCCTGGGTCTGACGGAGAGCAAGGTAGTAGCCCTCCTTGCTGTTCTCGATGATGCTCTCAAGGGAGCTGTAGGGCACGTAGGCGTAGCCGGCCTGCAACAGCAGCAGAGTGGTCAGCACCCGGCTCAGGCGGCCGTTGCCATCCTGAAAGGGATGAATTTCGAGGAAGACGACGGTGAAGACGGCGATCAGGAGTAAGGGGTGGAGCTGCGCATCCTTCCGCGCCTGGTTGAACCACCCCACCAAGTCCGCCATCAACTTCGGCGTGTCAAAAGGGGAGGCTGTCTCGAAGAGGATGCCAACCTGTCTTCCCTGCTCGTCGATGGCCGCAACACTGTTGGGCAGCTTCTTGTACTCCCCGCGATGCCGGGTGTCTTTCCCGCTGTGGCGAAGGAGATCGCGGTAGAACTGCTTGATGTAGTTCTCGGTGAACGGGAGGTTTTCCCACGCCCGGAAGACGTTCTCCATGACCTCCGCGTAGCCTGCAACCTCCTGCTCGTCGCGGCTGGCGAACGATCCAATTTCGAGGTTGGACAAGAGCCGCTCGACCTCACGATCGGACAGCCTGCTACCTTCAATCCGGGTGGAGGAACCGATGCTCTCAATGGTAGCGACATGACGGAGAGCCCGGAGCCGCTCCGGGGCCAGTGTTCCCAAAGCTCTCCACGCGCCCTTGAACTCATCGATTCCCGCGATAAGACTGAGAACCTCGGGAGTGATCTGCAGTGTGGAGAGCGTGACCATGGCTGCACCATATATACACCCATAAACACCTATAGGTTCGGCAGATCCTGCCTGGCGTCTGTCGCTTGTCTCATTATGTGGCCTACTTCTGTTCAGATTATTTGGCACACATGAGAGTGGGAGCGACGGCACAGATTTAAGACTGGCCGATGACGAGGTTCTCTCTGGCGGTCTCCACTACATCGATTGAGAACTCACTGAGTTGGTTGATCTCGACGACCCGCTGCATCTGCGTCAGCAGACGGGCGAGCAGGCGAAAGTTCCCGCGGGTGAGCCGGGTGATCGCCGCAGCGACTTCAGGAGAGATCTCGTTCTTGGGCAATTGGACTCCGGTTGGCGCCCAATGACTGCGTAGGAGCATTTTCGATTTCGCTGTCTGGAAGAGGCCTGAATTCGTGCACGAAGCCGATCCGGGAGAAGAACTGCGGATAGCGTGAGACACGTTTTTCGATGCCAGGCATACCGATCAGCACCATGCCGAGGCCACTGTCGTCGAAGGTGGACCGCAGTTGCTCCAGGCCGTTCATGGTGAGCCTGTCCGCTTCGTCCACGATGATCAGGCTGGTGGGATCGGTGATGAGCCTCAGCTTCGCCTCGCACTCTTCGAAGACCTGGAAGAAAGTAGGGGTGAGGGGAACGGGGCCGCCATGGATGTAGCCAGAGTCATTGCGATGCTCCGCACGCCATGCTTCGTCCCGCATCCGTATCGCCTCAAGACGAGTGCGGGATTCGTCACGGGTGGGGCGTTGCGCTGTGCTCGACACGATCTCACGAGCACGGCGGAGATCGTTGCGGATCTGCGACGGAGATGTGATCACATCGGGTGTATAGAAGATGGTGTCGAGCGCTTGTCCGTCCGAGGTGCGAACGCTCCAGCGATCAATGGGCAGAATGCGTGCGCTTCTGCTGAAGTGGATACCGGAGAGGGTCTTGCCGACACCGGGCGGCCCATAGCAGAGACCTATATAGCGATCTCGCCGGCAGGCTTCGCAGAACTCCACAAACCTTCGATACTCCAGCGTCTGAACGAAGACAGGAAGCTCACTACTCGTTGTAGTAGCGCTTGAGCCGAGGACGTTCCGGCTCGGCGGGTGCATCTGTGCGTACATGGGCTTCCTCTCGAACGTCGTTCCGTTTCAGTTGAAGGAGCGTGTCTACTGTCTGCCGCCTACTCCTCACGATCGCACGCAGCTCTTGTCGGCGCTGGTTGCGAGCGCGAACGATATCTCGCAGAGGGACGGTCTGACCGGCCAGGTCAGCAGAGATCGCTCTGCAGAGGAACTTGTCTCGGTAGAAGACCCGGATCTCGCCCATGTCTCGGGGATCGTAGCGGATGGTCACGTCTTCACCCACGTACGCCGCCAGGGTGAGCGAGAGGTAACGGAAGCTATGGAAGTGAATGCCATCGGGTCGTACCCGTCGACTACGCAGTTCGTGGATGAGCAGGAGATCTAGTTGCTCCAGCGACTCCGGCATGCGCGGCAGAAAGGCGCCTTCTTCCCACCGCTCCTTGGGAGAGGGCTTCCCCTCTGAGCTCCGCTGGCGGTGATAGATCTCAAGCAAGAACTTGCGAAACTCTCGATCCAGGTCTGTGAGGGTGAGGCTGGGAGCGCGGCTGGGCCTTGCACCGTACCCGTCGAGGTCACAGAGGAACATCTGGTTAACCGTTCGAAAGAACCGTTCGATGCGTCCACGGCCGCGTGGCTGACCTGGTGTAGAGAACACGAGCCGAATCTTAAGATCGACGGCGACCTGCTCGATATGCTTCGACGTGAAATCCGCTCCGTTGTCGGTGTAAAGCGTGTCCGGAATGCCGCAGATCTCCCAATGGGGATCGCCTTTTCGCCAGATCCCCTGCCTTAGGGCTAGGGCAGTACGCAAAGATGACGGCGGCTCGAAGCCAAGATAGTAGCCTGCAACAGCACGGCTGTAATCGTCGATCACGACCGTGAGCCAAGGTCGGGCTGTACTGCCCTCCATCTGGAGTATGCGGATGTCCAGCTGAGCATGATCTACCTGCCAGATCGCGTTGGCTCTCGAGGCCTCGCGCCGGTGTACCAGATCGAAGGTCTCACCGTAGGCTCGTGCGCCCCGGTGAGCGAGTGTTGTTAGTCCACTGGGCAAAGCGCGCACGATCCGGCGCACCACGGGATAGCTAGGACGGCCTTCGCCGAGCGTGCTTGCGATGGAAGTCGCTTGTCTGTAGATGGAGGAGATCGGGAGAGGCGGCCGCTCTAGAGCGAGTCCTTCGATCGCTTGAACCATACGGTCGGTGGCGATCCGGCGAGCACCCTCGTCACTGCGGCCTCTTCGCGCGAGAGCCGACAGGCCGTCCTTGCGGTAACCCGCAACCCAGCGCGCGGCTGTCCGGTAGGGAATGCCCTGATCCGTCGCAACTGAGCGGAGTGAGAGCAGGCCGTCCAGGTAGGGTCTGAGCAGCTCAAAGCGCTTCAGCGCGAGCTCGCGAGACTCCGCCGGAAGGGATGCCAGCTCCTCCATAGCGGAAAGTGTGCCACATAATTAGAACAAAAGTGTGCCAAATAATTAGAAAAACGACAGACAAGCGCATCTCGAAGCCCTGAGCAAAGAAGTGGAGGTGTTACACGGTCAGCTTGCAGGTAAGACCCCGATCAACGACGCAGAACGTTCCGCAAAGGAGCAAGCCCTCAACTCCAAAGATCGTCAGCTGCAACGAGAGGCGGAGGACTTCAAGAATGACTCCGAAGGAGCTGCTCAGCAGACCTTCCAGGTAGTCGCGCAGAAGGTGTATGCCTTCCTCCAAACTTACGCGCTTCGGCAAGGCTTCAATCTGGTGATCGAGCGTGGCACCGACAGCTCCCCAGCTGTCTGGTATGCGCGAAAGGGTCTGGACATCACCGAGCAGGTCACAAAAGCCTACGATTCATTGAACGCTGCGCCAAGCACGCCGCGTTCCTCCGCTCCGTCGGATTCGCTACCCTCGCCTCCAACACCGCATTGAGACTGCTTGGTCTGAGTCGTTTCGCTTCATCCTGATAAGCCGGCTTCTAGGAAGCGAACTGGCCTGCCACGGCTGCCGAACGTTCCGGCGAGCTCTACTGCCGAGAACGGCATTTCTGAGGACCTACTTCTTGCTGTAGTGTCGCAAAGGCCGAGGAGAAGCAGGGTTGGCGTCGACACTGGGCAGGTTTACCACTCCCGGTCCCATGAGCTGAACGCGCCTTTTGATCTCCGCTCGGTAAGCTTCGTCCATATAAAGGTCGGAGAGTCGGGCGACAGCGTCAGGTCCTTAGCGGGTCCAAGGAAGAGAAGAGCGTCGGCCGAAGCACCCGAGTGTCCCTCCTCCAGCTCAGCGCGAGTGTGTGATTTTTGGGCCACCGTGTACCCCGGAGGGAAGGCGACAGACTCGGCCGAAGTGAAGCTACAACCTGGAGCAAACGGCGTCTGTCGGGAGGTGATCGCGAGAAAGCGTAAACTCTAACCGGAACTGGTCGATGTAGGCCTCAATCGAGCGTTAGCGAACCCTAATCACGAGGTGGCCGCAGTGCCCTCCAAAGTTTGGCTTCTTCTCCTTCTTGCTCCGCCGTGTTTCGCCTTTATCGTGTCGCAGACAATTCGCTACAGTCCCAGAGTTGGCTTCCCTGCGATTCCGTTTAGCTTGGGGAAGTATGGCTTTCTGACGGTACTGACAACCACCTACATCTCTATGTTTGTAGTCGCTCTGATTCAACATAGGATCTAGATCTTCAGCGACTAGCAAACAGGACTCTTCCTCCATCACGAGGAGCTCGTCCTTCCTTGCTCTAGGACCGATGGGTAGAGCCCGATATCAGTACCGACAAGTCGCATCTCGTCATTCATCCGGCCCGGGCCGACGCCAGGGAGCAGTAGAAAGGGCCCAACCTCCCATAACGACGTTGCTAGACTAACGGGGCTTCGCGACAGCAAGAAGCTTGGCCATAGCGAGCTTTTCAGCGATCTCAAGTGCGTCATTAGCTGATGTTTCAACGTCTGGGGCAATGCCGGTTCCTTCCCAGTCGCCATGGGTGATCGGGTTGATAGGACGGCCTATCGGGATCCCCAGCACAAAGTGATCGCCAAATGGGGATCGTGATCAGAGGGTGTGCACCACCTTTGGTCCTTTCACCAACGATCGTGGCTCGCTTGAGAGCTTTCAGGTCGTTCGTAAACTCTTCAGCGCCGGAGAATGTGCGTTTCGAGGTCAGGACGTACAGCGGAGTGTCTATGAATCGAGGTCCTGGCACATAGGGCAATGTCCAGTACTGGCGGGTGGTGTTTTCAGGACGAATATAGATGTCATTCAGGTGAGTTGGTATGGCGAAGAAGTAGGAAAGGATCAACTGGACCATGGTGGGCTGGCCTCCGTGGTTGTCACGCAGGTCCACAATCAGCGCATCAGCATGCGCTAGGAAACCCAGCGCGGCTGCTACGGTCGAACCGCACTCTCCAGGATCAGCGAACTCATCAAACTTGAGGTACCCGACGTTGCGGGGCAGGATACGCACCTCGCTAAAGGAGCAGTTATCCCGCTTCTGAGCTCCTCGGTACCTGGCTATCTCCGCTGGACCTGGAACTGCGGCTGCATTGCCTTCCGGTGAGATGGCTGGACTGTACGCAACGAAGAGATGGTCGTCATGGCTTATGGAACGGAGCTGTTGAGTGAGCACCCCTGCAAGTTCGTTGCCGTCGGTTCTGAGTTGGTAACCGCCGGCCCGTTCTTCCTGCCTGAGCTTTTCCGCCATCTGGGCAGCCATCTTCGAATCGATGTAATCATCGAACAACTCCTCCTCAAGCAGAGTGAGCGTCTTACGCTGCTCCACAGGTGTAATAGGAACATTCTCAACCGGTGCTCCCAAAGGCAGAGCTCGGATGATTAGAGTCTTGACCCTCTCAGCGGTTATCGACACTAAGCGTAGATCGGCGAAAGACGTGACTCCATCGCTGCGTCCTTTGAGAAGGACCTTGAGATCATCTGGAGCGCTGCTTTGCACAGACAGGACGGTGAACCCTCCCGTGGTACCACTAAACGCGAGGAGCTCATCCACCGTTGCTGTGTCGTCATGTCGCTGAACGTACTCTTCTATCTGAGCGGGGTCGGCACTGTTGAACGCCGAAAGGAAAGCAGTCATCACCTGCCCGGCCGGAGTGAGCGGTAACGAGATTTGTGATCGAGCAGGCTGCGTCTCTGCTAAGGAAGAGAAGGAAATGAGCGCACATCGAAAGACCGGTCCCAACCTCATCGCAACTCCAGTAGAGAAGGTAGGGTGTTCCCTCTCAACCCGAGTGGACGAGACTGGGGGATTCGGCGCAAGTACAGGGTTTGAGTCGGGGGAAACTCGCATCATCGTCAGCGATGCGAGTTGGTGACTCCGCTCGGTTAACGCGGCAATTCAACGACGGCACCGGCCATCTCTGCGAGTGATCTGCATGGCCTCTAAAGGATCGGCGATCATTCCGCAAAGGTGGAGGATCCTTTAAGGATTTCTCAACAACGCCGGACCGACCTGGTCAGGATCAGAAGCTGTAGCGTGCGCCAGCTTCAATGCGGCGCCCGTTGTCCGCGGAGTAAGACTGTCCAAATAGTGGAGAGCCGAGCACGTCCCCCTGTGCAAGCACGTTGGTGTGGTTGAGCACATTTGACGATCGGATGTTGAGGGTCAGCACCTGCTGATGGTCCGCCTTCGGGTTTCGCGTCAGAGTGAAGGCCCGCTTCAGATTCGCATCAACGTAGAACCTCCACGGCAGTGCGCCCTGGTTACGACGTAGTGTCCCTACCCCTCCGCCAGCGGTAATCAGGCCATAGCGAGTGGGCACCGCCCCAGGTGTTTGAGCATTTGCATACTGTGGGCGGTCGTTGAAGTTTCCATCGCCGTTGTTGTCCAGGCCAGTCGTCAGATTGTAGTGATCGTTCCCAGAGCCGCTCAGGGAAGCGTTGAACTCCACCTTGCGTGGAAGGGTCACGTAGGCAACACCCCAGATCTCCCAACCAGGTACATGAGTAAGCGGAGCAAACTCGCCAGCGTTGGTGAAGCTGCTCTGTGGTGTGAAGAAGTGATCCATATCCGTGTCTTCTATTTGCTTCACGCGCACGGCGCCCGCAGACACATGGAGGCGTGTGTTCTCAACGTCCACCTCCTGTGCGTTCAGTCTCCCTTGAGCGCTGTTCTGCATCTCCAGTAGGTTGAGGTTCGGGATGCCCATGGTACGCAGGCCGGTCGGTGAACCATCAAGCGGTGCGTTGATGTTCTTCGAGCGCACGTCGTTCCAGATGCGTGAGAAGACATACCCACCAGTAAGGGTGAAGCCGAGACCTGCGTCGAAGGACACTCGGACATCTTCTGTAGCATTCCCTATGTTGGACAGGTGCGGGGAGAAGCGCCGCTGGGTATGAATCGGCATTGCAGTCAGGAACGGATTACCGTAGGCAGGGTTATAGATCGTGCTGACGGTCCGGTTCAATCCATCCTGGCGCAAAACTTCGGCCTGATCTGTCTCCTTGAACTGGCTGGAGAACAGCCCCGCATGTGCGCGTATGGTCCAGCGGCTCTTTGGTGAGGGGGACCATTGCAAGCCGACGCGAGGAGTGATCGCGTTGAGAACAGTTGGATGGTTCTGCAATTCATACCGCAACCCCGCCGAGACATGGAGTCCATGGCCTGCCTCCATGTCGTCCTGGAGGTACAGAGCATCCTGCACTTGAGTGAAGCGGACCTGCGGCGTACCCGTCACGTTGCTGAAGGCGGTGGGACTCCCGCCAGGCAGAGCGAGCAGAGCTCGGCGATACTGCTCGATTCCTGTGATCGTTTCGGTACGACTCGTTATAGCGACATTGCTGCTGTCGAGAACAGGTGCGGTGCCCCCGCCAAACGTGTACGTCCCATTGAAGTTCGTGGTGAGTTGCTGATGTTCCCTGTAGAGCATGAGTTGCGTGCCCAGCTTCAGGCTGTGTCGGCCGACAGTAAGAACAGCGTCGTCGTCGGCCTCCAGATTGAGCTCATGCAGTTGCTGGAAGCCGACTGTGGAGCCTCCGCCAACGAAGCTGCCCGCCACGTTGACCTGCGGCGCGGTGGAGTGAGGCGTGTCCTCCTCGCCATTCCAGCGCAGGGCCACGCGAGCTTCGTGAAGCAGCCGAGGGGAGATAGCCGTGAGATCCGTGAGCCGCACTGTACGCTCATACTGGCTGCTGTCGTAGCCCGCTTCGGCGAGCACGGTTCCACCCACTCCAAGGTCTCTTAAGCTGTTCGTGTTGGAGGAGAAGCTGCCCGTAGCAGTGTTCTTTGGCCCCAACTGGAGATCGGCGCGTACCTGTCCCACCCACAGGGTCTGCGGAGTAGGTACGTTCGCGGTAACGGCGACCTGGGCACCAGAAGGGTCCAACGACACAGCATTCACGACCGCGAAGTTGTTCACCATCCGGCGTTCCAGATCCACTGCGAAGTCCGCTCCTCGCCTTCGCAGCGGTCCAGTCAGTTCGAAGCCATACCGCTGTTTGCCGATGGCAGCTCTACCTGGCGAGAACGGATCACGGGCGTTCTCCCAGGGACTTCCGTTTGTCGCGAAGAGTGCGCCATGAATTGTGCTCTGCCCTGGCTTCGTATAGACGTTTACACGGGCGCCCTCATAGGGCGGACTCCGGAACTCGGCCGAGTAGAGATCCGGGTCCGCTTCGATGTAGGCAATGGAGCTCTTGGGCGGAAGTTTAGAAGCACCCTGAAACCCGTCGACGGAGATGATGGTGTTTGCTGGGCTGCCGCCATTCCGCGCTCCGAGCTGCTGCAGTTGCCGCAAGAGATCTTCAGGATCGTCCGCGAGGGTGTCCAAGGCGCGTCCAGAAAGAGTTTGGCTACCCTTGCCAGCGCTGTTCTTGTCCTCAGTCACAGCGACAACGGTTTGGACAACTGCAGGTACGAGCACGACATCGACGGAGTGGCGCTGAGGCACGCCTATCTCCAACTTCAAGTCGGAGAAGCCAGCTCCATGCACACGCAAGGTGTGCTCGCCCTTGCTGGTACACGGAAAGACAAACCCCCCGTCATTTCCACTCACGATCACCTGTCCATCGATCGTCAGTTCTGCTCCAGGTACCACCGCGCCGGTGGCATCCCGCACAGTGCCGCGCACCGCGGCTCCGTACGCAACGGGGCAGTGACTTACGGCAGGGCTTTGCTCCGGTGCTGGAAGCAGAGCTAGCAGGGAGATGAGGGTGCTAGCAAGATGCATAGTCGTCACACTCGGTCGATGAAGTCCGCGCTCTCGACATGACGAACGGTATGCCTCTGGTGATCATGATGTCCTTCAGGAGAGTGTGCGACATGATCCAAGGCTTGCGATAGACCGAACTAGCCGGCGCATATCTGTTGTCACCCAGATATGTTGCTCGCAGAAGATGCTTTGTGGTCGAGCGCCAAAGCAGAAGCAGCGAACGCGACGACTTGTTGCCGGCGAGTCAAATTTCACCTCCACTGAGTACAGCCTAGCTAACGGGATGCGAAAGTGTGTCTCCGAAGGTTGTTAGCCATGCGCGCCACCCGACAGCGCATGGAAGACGAGCTTGTTCCCGGTTCGTGTTCCTGTGATGGACTGACCCGCGAAGACGCCAGAGATCCTTCCCGCCTCGTCTCGGATGAGTGCGCGGTCATACATCGTGCTGCCGAGGTAATCGAAGTCGATAACCCAATCTCCACTCATCGACTTCTCTTGAGCCTGAGCAGCCAATCCGCAAGCAAGGAGCAACACGCCGACTGTCCTCATCCATCGTTCCCCGGTCTGTAATGAACGCAGGCTACACACACGCGCAAGTGTACGGGGAACGCTTACGACCCGTCGCACTAGCGAAAAGCAAGTCGTGCCGGAACGACGAGGAGCATCAGAGCGGCCAACTTCCGCCAACCGCGTTTGTCGGTACGAAGAGGCAGCCCAGAGGGGTTCCGCTTTCTGGCGGCTTGCCTGAGTGTAGGCCAGAATCACGAAGAAGCTGCGATCGAGCAATGAACATGAACACGATGTCGCGTCAGCCGCCGAGACAATCGAAGTCGTCCGACTACGCGAGGAGTGTCGACGCTAGAGGAGTCTCGACCCGGTTTTGTCCATACCTTGGTGGAGCTGGTGACCGTAGCGGCGAGCGATCACGCTATTCCTGCAATACCGAGGCCCCTCGAGCAGACCCGTGGTTGTGACGGAGGCGACGGAACGGCCTTGCGAGTTCTGGTGAAAACTCCTTGAGCAGATTCAATCCTGTCTGGATCGCAACACCCCCGTGGCCCCCCTGCACTCCCTGCACAAGCGGACTGTAATAAGAGGGATACCAGTACATAGAGAGCATTGAGGAGCCATAGATGCCCGACAACCCGGAGATGTCTAACTCCCGTTGTCCGTGGTCGCCATAGGTGAGGAAGGTTCGCTCAGTAGCTACCTGAGCAAGGAGCCTGCTCCGACACGAACGCTCTGTCACGCCCGCTCTAGCATGAGAACGTAGGGGATGTTCGCCAGCAAGAGTCCGGGGCGCGTTCCACGGGCAGTCACCCGCCCGACCAATTTGCCTCCGGAAGAGATGAGCTTCAGCACGAGCGTACGGCTTCCGAACGCAGCACCATCCGTGCAGTCGACAAGACCACTAGTCGTTCCTTCAAAGCCCGGCGTCTGGCCTTTCAGATCAACTACCGCCTGAGCCGGACGATTGGACAGCGCAAGGGTTGCCGAGCTATCCGCTGCCAGAGTGAACAGCACGGGCTGATCAGCACCCGCATTGAGAAGCTTGCCTTTCCACGAGCCGACGTACTCAGGCGTCGGCACAAAGCGGCTCGGCGCCGCCCCTGCATCCTCTTCCGGTATGGAGAAACCAGAGATATACGAGCTGATGATCTCTCGGCAGCACGCTGCAACCATCGGCATGGCATCAGTGCGGTTGGACAGCACGACACAAGCAAGATCCGCAGACGGGATCAGGAAAACCTTTGTGGCGACCCCGGGCTGCCCGCCGTTCTTGAAATAGTAGGGTTCGCCCGTGGCGAGCCTCCCCTTGAACCACCCGAACGTTGTGGCGATCCCACGCGGGCCGTTAAATACCGGCGCGTGGAGCTCGCGAAGCCAATGATCCTCCAGCACGCGTTGCGTTCCAGGCAAGGGTCGTCCCAGGTGGAACGAAGCAAATCGGGCGAGGTCCCGAGCACTGGCATAGAGCTCTCCAGACGGTGGCGTCGAAGTGGTGTAGGCAGGAATCTGCTTATCTGTCGAGTCGTAGCCAATGGCTGGGGTCAGACCGCGGCGCGCCACAAGGGAGAAGAAGCTGTTCCGCATCCCAAGGGGCTTCAGCAATCGCTGTTCTATCACCGTCTCAAACGACTGGCCTGTCACGCCGGAGACAATCGCACCCAGAGCTTCGAATCCAATGTTGCTGTATTCGTAGGTCATGCCGGGCGGGTAAGCTAGGCGACCGTAATCGTGGAGGAAGGCGTTAACCGAAGGCGCGGCCACAACGCCCCGGACTGGATAGGCAGCGAACGTTCCAGGCAGCCCGCTGCAGTGCGCGCCCAGCATACGAACCGTGATCGCGTTGGGGTCACCATTGGGTCTCCGCAGTGGCGTCCTTCGCAGATATCGCATGGCAGGAGCGTCAAGGTCAAGCAGACCTTGAGCCGCGAGCGTCGCGACGAGCGTCGCGGTGAAGGCCTTGGTGATCGAAGCCAGACAGAACGGCGTGTCAGGAGTCGCTGGAATCTTGTGCTCGCGGTCGGCATAGCCAAAGCCCTCCGCCCATACGATTTGCCCACGCTGTACGACAGCAAGAGACACACCCGTAGCTCGCCCTTGGCTGATTGCTTGCAGGATGTGATCGCGCACCGGCTGGAACCGAGCAGAACCCTCCAAAGCATTGAGCCGTGTGGACGACGCGGGAAGGTAGGCGGCTGCGGAAGTTGCCAGCATTGATTTGAATAGATGGCGACGATTCCAAATCGGCATACGGACGGTGCCTCCTGAGGAAGATACGTTACTG
The DNA here is from genome assembly GCA_965200515.1 of Granulicella sp. GTDB lineage: Bacteria > Acidobacteriota > Terriglobia > Terriglobales > Acidobacteriaceae > Granulicella. The sequence goes on from CBDAUT010000009.1 coordinate 26,906, forward strand.
GTCCTAAAAGGTTCCGACCTCAACAATAGGCTTGTGCTCAGTGTCGATAAGCGGCTTTTGGGAATGTCCAAGCTGGTGGAATTCGTTGAGGACGTCGCGCATTCTTAAACGGAGATCACTCGCTCTCTATCTCTGTCGCTACTGAGCAGTCTCTGATCCATCCTGTGAAGTCGCATGATCGGAAGTAATGCATGGATGAGCGGTGCTTCCGGTTGCTGTCAGCGGTTGCAGCCGTAAGTTACTTCCGCTCCCGGTAGGGTCCTTCTCGCTTTGTCTGACATCGCAAGGCGGCTATTCTGATACCAATATGAACCGAGACGAAATCCTTGCCGCCCTGAATGCCGAAATCGATCACCTGACAGCCGTTCGCGACCTCATGAACGGCAACTCTCCAGCAGAAGCACCCCGCCGCCCTGGTCGCCCAAGAGGGGTAACCAGCAAGGCGATCAGCTTTAACCCTGAAGAGGGTGTGGCGAAGAAGCCGCGCACCATGTCCGCCGAAGGCAAGGCGCGTGTCGCTGAAGCGCAGCGGAAACGGTGGGCGGCTCTGAAACGTAAGCCGACCAAGAAGGTGGCAAAGACTCCGGTCAAGGCTATTCGCAAGAGCGCACCTGTCGTCAAGAAAGCGGTCAAGCCAGCCGCCCGACGAACGCCGACAAAGGTCTCCCCGAAGAACCCGTCTGCCCCGGTACAGACTCCGAAAGAGACATCAGCGGGAACGGAGTAGCCGCGGTTGAGGATTGAACTCCTGGTCGAGCGGAGCCTTCTCTCGAGAAGGCTCCCGAAGCCCGCTTAGCCCAGGTCGAGGCCCAGCCTATCTCCGCCGTTGTCCGCCATGGACAGGATCAGGGTGTCCTCGAGCAGACTCATCTGCTCAAGTTTTTCGTAATCTTGCCGACGTTCTCGGTGATGGAAGCTCTCAATCGACGTACTCCTGTAAACGCCGTTGTCGGAAGTTGTAGCTTTTCACATTCGGTGTCGCGATCTGATCACATTATTTGTCGTAAATCTCTCACATTGTTTGTCGTATCGCGAGGCGTAAGTACCTGATGGTCAGAGGTTTGACCACGAGACGAAGGCACGGGTTGAAGGGCATCTGCAGCGCAGAATGCGACAAATAGCGCGATCAAACTACGACATTAATGTGAGAAACGACAGGCGCTTCCAGCCCGCTGCGGCCCAAGAAGGGAAGGGAACCGCCATGGCTAGCCCTGATACCACCGGATCCACCCTCGCACTTGCTCTTTCGGAGCCTGCTCCCGGTCCAGTGACCGGCCTGACCCCCGCCCAGATCCAGCTGCGGCAGATGGTGGTCGACTCGGTCCAGGCCCCGACGTCAAAGCTCGCTTACGGGCAAGCCCTCGATGCTCTGTTCGCCTTCGCTGCCACCAGACCCCTCACCCGCGCCCTGCTCCAGGCCTGGCGAAGCTCGATGGAGCACCTCGCCCCCTCGACCATCAATGTCCGGCTCTCGGCCGTCCGCAAGCTGATCGCCGAAGCTCAGGCCAACGGCATGCTCTCGGGCGAGGATGCTGAGACACCCTGTTTGTCTGTAAAAAGCAGAGTGTTGACCTACTGTTCTGCGGCGCTCTGAGCGTCTACTGTTTGATCACCCGTCTTCTCCTGCTGCAGGTGCTCGTTGAATTGGCTCAGAAGGGCTGCTGATGTCTTCAACTCGAACTTAGACCCAGTTGCGTCGCCGAGACCTGCAAGAACTTGCCCTTTAAGAAAGTGGACACTGGCAGCCTGGGGCGCAAGCCGTGCGGCGTTGTTCAGCTGTACTAGCGCATCAGCCAGTCTTCCTTCCTTGCGGTACAGCTTGGCAAGTCCGATGCAGGAGTTAACCAACAGCGCATTGCGCTCGAGTGCTTGCTGAAACGAGTGCTCAGCTTGCGGTGTCTGACCGCGTTCCGCATACAGAATCCCAAGGTCCTCGTAGGCATAGGCGAAATCCGGCTCCAAGGACACATCTTGCAGAAGCTCCGATTCGGCCTTGCTGTATGCGTGCTGCTCTAGGTATGCACGGCCCAGGTAGTAATGCACAAGCGGAAGGGAAGGTTGCGCCGAAACAGCCGCTTGGAACTCTGCCAGGGCCCGCCCAACGTCGTCCTGCGCCAAGAACGCTTTACCCATGTAAAGGTGAAACTCCGGAGAGTTTTGACCGATCTCGAGCATCCGGTTGAAGGCTCGCTGCTGGAGCGGAGCTTCCGACGCCTTGCTCGAAGCGATTGCCAGAACGTACAGGTAGTTGAGGTGTGTGGACTGCGAGTCCCACAGGGGTGCAAGGGTCGACGTTGCCTCTTTGTATCTGTCGGTAAAAAAGTAACAGAGCCCAAGGAGATAGCGCGCCTGCAAGGAACCAGGGTTCTGCTGCAGAAAGGCTGCCAAGGGCTCCGTGGCCGCGGTGTAATTGTTCTGCCTGTAGTAGGCCAGACCCAAGTTGAGCTGAATACCGGGTTCGTCCGGGGCGAGCACCTGCGCTAGCTGCAGCTCGCCAAGTGCGTTGTCCCAGCGTTTCTGGCGCATGGAGGTCACGGCAAGGTTGATGTGGGCTGCGGCAGACCGCGGATCTAGAATGATTACCTGTCGGAAGCAGTCCTCCGCCAAACTCAGCTGCCCATCGGCGAGCGCCTGCTTACCCTGGCGGAACAACTCCTCAGGCGAGCGCGACAGGTCTCGATGCGGGTGCTGCACCTCCGCCTGCGACAGGAGTGCACCCTCCACCATGCTTGGGTCAGCGGATTGCCTTTGCCGTTGCGACACCAAGAGACCTGGCAGCGCAAGCACCGTAAGAGAGCCGAGCACGAACTGTAAGCGATGTTGAGGCGCCACTTAGGCCATTCTTTCCCGGATGAGTATATGGGGAGCGCCGCGCCGTTTCGAAGTCTGCGTCGGTCGTTGTTCCAGTCTGAACGAAGCCCGAGCAACGAAGGCCTCGTTGACAAAGCTTGAAGACCCAATACTATTGGGAACGCTCTTCAACTTCTCTCCTGGTGTTCTGCCAACGAGATGGTTACTCCTGTTCGCTGTGGAGATGAACACGCATGCGCGAAGCACGGCACAACGTAGCACTCACGTCCCGACCAAATAGAGCTTTTCGGCACGAACTTGAAAGCATTCACGGACTGACCGGCGCGCGCACCCTGCGCTGGCTCGTGACGATCCTCTTGGTGATGGGAGCTCTTCTGGCGCGACCACTGCCCGCACAGCAGTCAGGCTCCATCAACGGAAGTGTCACAGATCCTGCCGGAGATGTTGTCTCAAGCGCGCAGGTGACTCTGGTCCGGACAGGGCAGGGTACGGCACTCCACACCACCACCAACAATGCCGGGGAGTATGCCTTTCCCGCGCTCGAAGCCGGCACATATAGCCTCCAGGTGGCCGCCACCGGCTTTGAGCAGTTTGAGGCGGCGGGCATCGTTCTTCGAGTTTCCCGTACAGAGCGCGTGGATGCCAAGCTGACCGTGGGATCGCTCAACACCAAGGTGGAGGTCAGCGGCGAAGGACTCGGTACCGTGCAAACCGAGTCCCCGGAGATCTCCTTCACCATTACGGGCAAGCAGATTACGCAGCTGGTGTTGAATGGTCGTAACTTCAGCCAGCTGGTCACCCTTTCTCCCGGGGTGATCAATCAAACCGGGCAGGATGAGGGGCAAACCGGTGTCGGTGGCAGTGTGTCGTACAGCATCAACGGCGGCCGTACCGAGTACAACAACTGGGAACTCGATGGCTCAAGCCTGCTCGACAATGGCAGCAACAGCACACTCAACGTTTACCCCAACGTCGACGCCATCGCCGAAACAGAGGTCCTTACCTCCAACTACGGCGCACAATATGGCCGCAACGCCTCCGGCACAGTGCTGGCACAGACCAAGTCTGGCACGGACAGCGTTCACGGCACTGTTTTCGAGTTTCTGCGCAACGACGCCTTCAACGCTCGGAACTACTTCGAAACCAAGGTGCCGACGTACAAGAAGCACGACTACGGGTTCACTGTCGGCGGCCCCGTCCGCCTACCCAAGCTGTACACCCCGGCGGAACGTAAGACGTTCTTCTTTTACTCGCAGGAGTGGCGGCACGAGAACGTGCCCGGCACCGTCTTCAACCAGCAGGTCCCATCTGTAGCGGAGCGGACTGGCGACTTTTCAGACCTTTGCTCCGGTTCGCCAGGCGCGGTGGACACGACAAACTTCCCCGACTGTCCCGTAGATCCAAGCACCGGTGCCTACTTCCCGCAAAACCGGGTGCCCGTGGACCCAAATGGAAAGGCTCTGCTGGTTCTGATTCCTGAAGCAAACGTTGGCTCCGGAACCTCATCATTTTACCGTGCCTCGCCCGCGCAGCTGACCACTAACCGCGAGGAGCTCTTGCGCATCGATCAGGTCGCCAGCACCAAACTTCGCGGATTCTTCCGGTTCATCTACGACTCGTGGTCGACGGTAAGCAATCCGCCCACATTCCAATCCAATTCTTTCCCTACAGTGCAGAACAGCTTTGCTGGCCCGGGAATCGACATGGTCGCTAACCTCACCTATGCGGCTACTCCCTCGCTGGTCAACGAGTTTGTCGCGGACTACACAACGAATCACGTCACGTTAATCAACACCACCCCGGGCATCGGACGGCAGGACTTCACCGGCACGGGCTTCTTCAACAATGGCTATGGCAACGTGCTCCCGAACATCGACGTCTCCGGCAACAGCGCCTATGCCGGTGGATTTGGGGTGAACACCGGATACTTCCCCTGGCAAAACTCAAACCCGACCTACTCCTATCGTGACAATCTCACAAAGACTGTCCGCAGCCAGACTCTGATCTTCGGCGCTAGCTACGTCGCCGCGCAGAAGAACGAGCCCAGCGTGGGCAACCCCCAGGGCACGTACAACTTCAACAGCTCCTCTGTGGTCAGCACCAAGAATTCGTTCGCGGATCTGCTCATCGGTCGGGTCTCCAGCTTTACGCAGAGCTCACTGCAGCCCAAGTACTACTACCGGTACAAGATTCTCGAACCGTACTTCCAAGATAATTGGCGGGCCACGCCCAAACTCACCCTGAACATGGGCCTGCGTGTCAGCCTTTTCGGCACCTACCGCGACCTAAGCAAACAGTCGGGCAACTTTGACCCGGCTGCCTACAGTGCGGCTGCCGCACCTGTGGTCAATGCTGACGGCTCCATTTCAGATCAGAACGCAAACCTCTTCAATGGAATCGTTGTCTGTGGGACCGGCGGCAGCCCGGCCGGCTGCATGACCGGTCACCTCTTCAACCCCGCTCCGCGCGTTGGCTTTGCATATGACGTCTTCGGCAATGGCAAGCTCTCGGTACGCGGCGGCTACGGCGTCTTCTTTGAGCACACCAACGGCAACGAGAGCAACGCCGAAGCACTGGAGGGCACAGCACCGGTAGTCCAGAACCCTAGCCGTTCGTCCTTTATCGGCTATAACGCGGTGGGAGGCGATCTGTCGGTGTTCCCGCTTAGCGCGTTGGGCATACCCAAGCGAGCCATTTGGCCGTATGTGCAGCAGTTCAACTTAGCCCTACAAGGCGAACTCCCCAGCCATATCACCGGCCAGGTTGCGTATGTTGGCAGCGTAAGCCGCCACCTTCCCGTCCGGCGCGAGCTTAATCAGCTTCAACCGGTCGCGTCGATCAACAACCCCTACCAACGTGGGCAGGCCATCTCGAGTGCGGACTGCGATAGCGTGACTGCGAACACCGCCGCTAACGGGCAGGTCAACTATGCAGCCACCGTTCGAGGTCAGGTTGTCTTGACTGAGGTCGCTAATCACCTCGCCATCGCCTGCGGTCAGCCCGCCGACCCGCTTCGTCCCTATCTCGGCGTCTCCAGCATCAGGTACTCCGAAGACGTTGTCAGTGCCAACTACAACGCACTTCAGATCGGTGTGAGTCGCTATTTCGGACGTTTGAACGGCAGTCTTGCCTACACCTACGGGCACTCACTTGATGATGCATCGGATGGTGGAATCGGCGCGGAGATCCTTAATACTTACAACGTGGGCGCCAGCCGGGCTACCTCCAACTTCGATGAAAAGCATGTGCTTGAGGTGAGCCTGGTGTACGACCTTCCACTTTTCACGAAGCCTGGCCTGCTCCACTCCGTGCTTGGGGGATGGCAGATCTCAGACCTAACTGGTTTTCAGACCGGCACACCCTTCAGCATCAACAACAGCAGCGGCCAATCAAGGTCCGACAACGCAGGAACAGCCAATGGTGTGTCGGACATCAGCTCCTATCCGGACATCATCGGCAACATTCATGGGCCTGTCGCCGTCCCACACGGGGATATCAACTCTGGACCGCGGCTTTATAACAGCGACGCCTACGCGCAACCAACCGGTCTCACCTACGGCAACGCGGGTCGCAACATTTTGCGCCTGCCTAAGCGCACCAACTTCGATGTAGGACTCTTCAAGAACTTCGAAATCCGTGAAGGAATGCACTTCGAGTTTCGTGGCGAGGCATTCAACGTCTTCAACCACACTCAATGGAGTTCCGTGAACACCACAGTCTGCTATGGCGGGGCGTCGTGCGCGACTGAGCCGTTTTTGACAGCTGGCTCAGCGCATAATCCGCGAATTATGCAGGTTGCCGGGAAGTTCGTCTTTTAATGTCAACCTCCTGTCGGGCGGGCGGCTCTGACGGGCTGCCCATCCGTCTACCCTCGCCAACGAGTAGGCAAGAGCATTATTCGCAGCTCTGAAGGCAGGGGGAGACTTCCTTTATGCGGGCAACGACAGTGAACCTTGAAGTCGTTTTCGTTGTCTCCCAGATAAGCCGCGGTACACGTGCGTCCCGGAGCATCTAGTGACCGCCACGTCATATGAAAGATCACATTCCGAGTCTTTCTGTCAGGAGCTGTTTATGCGAGTCGCTTTCCCTTCCGCTGGCCTGCGGTCGTACCGTACGGTTGCGCTCACATGCCTCTGCATTACGGGAGTTGTCAGCTGCGACGGCCAGCACGCGACTGCAACGCGCACGGATTCTTCCGGAGCGCGCCCAGCTGCGACAACCCGCGCAGCGAGCGTGAAGGGACCTGGGACGCCGATGGTCGACCACACGCTTCTGGATGCGGGGTGGGGCATCGCCTACGCCACGGTAAAGCTCCCTCCGGACTGGGCGTTCAATGGCGGCGTGGTCCATGGTGAGGCTGGTTGCGTTGCAATGGGGGATTCCCCAATGTGGTCCGCAGAGTCTCCGGACAAGAGCTACGGCATCGTGGTGCTGCCCATGCTGAAGACCGGATACACCAGCGTTCCGGCGGTGCTGCAGCAGCTGCAGCAGGCCCATTGCCCGACACTGCGCTCCACTTCGGCGGTCGAGTACCTCACGCAACTTGTGCTGCCGCATCTGCATAGCCCTGGCAGCATGCACATCGTGTCCGTAGGCCCGGAGCCGCAGCTCGCGTCTCTTGCAGAGCAGTTCCGGCAGGCCAACATGCAGATGGAGCGGGCCAGCAACAACCAGTTCTCGCGCATGCACACGACTGTGGAGACAGCTCGGATCCTCTTGCAATACAAGGAAGGTGGGAAGACCCTGAACGAGGTGGCGAGCGCCCTGTTCGCCTGCACGGACACGCAAATGACGATGCCACCCACGGGCTATGCCGAAATGCTTGACTGCACCGCACCGATCGCGATCATTGGGCACGGCCCGGACGACGGCACACCCTTCACCAACGCCTACGTCGACGCCCACAGCAAGGATCCGGCGTTCTACACGATCTCGCCGAGCGCCGTCTGGCAGCAGCGCTTCAATCAGAAGATGGAACAAGCGCGACAGCAACAGAACCAGCAGTTCCAGCAGACGCTCTCGCAGAGCCAGCAGAACATGCGCAACCAGCAGGCGCAATTCGATGCCGGGCAGGCTCGCTACCACGCGCAGCAACAGAGCAATGACCAGTACAACGCAGCGTGGAAAGCGAACCAGCAGAAACAGGACCAGTCGCACGAGGCTTTCCGGCAATACCTTTCTGGTACCAACGTGTACACCGACAACCAGACCGGAAAGCAGTACGAGATGAGCAATCAGTACAATGACACCTACATCAACCAGAATGGACAGGTGGGGTTGCAGACAAACTCAGCGACGTCGCCCGGTGTGGATTGGACGTTGCTGCAGCCGAAGCACTAGGCGTTGTAGCGGACTACGATCTTGGGGGAGACAGCGTCGATGCCTTGAAGGCCGAGGCGTCCCTTGGCCCAGTGAACGGATTGCTCTGCGACAGAGCGGGCTCTCATGAACGGCTCGTGTTTCTTCCACACCTGAGAGCTCTGGAACGGGTTCGTCCAGAGATTGGCTTGTAGCCGCTGTGCCACCTGGAAAAGTGATAGATGCAGATACGGTGGAGAACTCGATGCGACGGCGCCTGGCAATCTCCGCGGCAGTCATCGGCCCCGGTCCGACATAGGCGAAAACGTGCGGTGTGGGCATCACCCCTGGGGTGGTGAGAGAGTCCGGATGTACTGGGGCGGGCGCCGGCACATCGTGATGCACAGAAGTTTCGCCAGGGGTCACGAGCGGTGAACTGCTCCGTTGGTTGTTATGCGAACTGGTGTTGCGGTCCCCGGTTTGGGACGTTGGTTGTGAAGCCGGGGTCTCGATGAGCGTCGCTATCAGCTTGCGAGCGTGAACGTACCGCACAAGGGCGGCATCTATCTCGCGGATGAGTTCTTCAATGCTTATCTCTCGCGGGGTTTCCTTTCGATGATGTGCTTCCCACCATCCAGAGTGTCCCTTGCGCTGGCAAGTTGGTCAGCAGGCTGCTGAGCTTCAGTTCATTACAGGGGTAACTAGACGGGATTCCGTTCTGTATGTAACAACGAGTGCGCTGCGCGATACTCTATCAACTATGGACCGTGAAGAAATCGTAGCTTACTTAAACGCAGAGATCTCCCGTCTGACCTCTGCCCGGGATCTGATGACCGAGCAAGATGCACAGGCGGCGCCGCGCCGCGGTCGCCCGAAGGGATCGACTAAAAAAGCGATCAGCGTTGATGCCGAGGAGTTCCTGTCGCCGCAGCGGCGCACCATGTCGCCTGAGGGGAAGGCACGGGTTGCGGCGGCACAGAAGAAGCGCTGGGCGGCGCAGAAGAGCAAACCAGCCCAGAAGACAACACCCGCCAAAGCCTCCTCAACCCGCAAGGGTGCCCCTGTCGCGAAGAAGACGGTAGCGAAAGCAGTCCGCAAGCCTGCAGTGAAGAAGGTCGTCGCCAAGAAGGCTCCTGCGAAGAAAGCGCCGACACCTGCGAAGACCGCAGCGCCCGTGCAGGCCACACCGGCTGGAGAGCAGTAGCTCAGGATCGCGTCACATCTCGGGCCGTGGGGGGAGGAAAGTCCTCGCGCGTCGCCTAGACGGGTGGGCAGGCGGGGCGAAGCATGGCTCGCGTCCTCTGAGCGAGACATCATGGTCGGGCTGGCTTCTTTGTTGCCGACGATCTTGGGAGGCTTCCACTCGACCCGGTCGGAAGCGAAGACGGCTCAGGCCTCTGTTCCTCCCACGCTTTCTCCCTCGTAGAACGTTTTGGCTGGAGTTCCTGGTGGCGGCAACCAGAGTGGGAGTTACGGGACGGCAGAACCTGCTTCTTAATTGCTGGCAAGGTGCTATTAGCTGAGGATGCCCTTTGCCGTACCTTGCGCTTAGTCCTGCATTCTCGGGCGCACTCGATAGCTGAGGCCCGCGGTGGTTCCGCTGGATGGGTTCCGTGTCGTCTTCACATTTGCCGCGATTAAGCTGTGCAGCGCCCAACTGTAATCGTTGACATTAGGGATCTCCCTTCTTGAGGCGCCGAAGCATCTCGCTCACTCTACTTCGTTCTGCCTCACTGCCGAGTTATATAACGGTCTAAGCTGACCGTCACAGGGTGGTGGATCGTAAGATTTCGCTCAAATCGCAACAGTAGCTTGCGCTGGCACTTTTCTGTTCCAGGCGCTTAGGGCAACATACTGCAATGCGAGTCCTTGTTCTCTCGCCCCATCGCGACGACGCGGCGTTCTCATGTGGTCTGACGATGTTACGGCTGCTGCGAGCGGGTGCTGCGATTACGGTGATAAACATCTGTACGGTGAGCTCCTATGCGCCCTTCTCGCTCGCAACAAAACGAAGTTTGGAAGAAGTGACAGCCCTTCGGCGGACAGAGGACGACGTGTTCGTACAAACATTACGAGAAGTCTCAAAGGCGAGGCACGAGCAGGTGGTGTTGCTCGATCTCGAGTGGCAGGACCTACCCATACGTTGGCAGGTCGAAGATGAAGAAGCACTCGCTCCTGCTCCTCTGCGCCCAGTAGAGGTCAACCAGCTAACCGAGCAGCTTGAGGCATTCACAGCGGCAGATCTGGTGTTCGCTCCTTTTGCTCTGGGCGGGCATCTTGACCACCGCCTGGTCCGATCCGCTGCTGAGCAGGCGTTCCCGGAGGCCTCCCTCTATTTCTACGAGGACCTTCCTTACGGTTGTTACAACCCGACCTGGAGTGCAGACGGCGGTCGTCAGGAGCTTGCCGAGGCAACAAGCACCTTTGCCAACTTGGACGCCGTACCTGGAGGGATGAAGCGTAGTTTCGCGATGTGCTACCCGTCGCAGATCGGTGCGGAGATGGCGGAGCGGATGGATCTCCATGCTGCACGGCAGGGTGGTCTAGAACAGTTCGTGGCTACACCAGGGGCGATCGAGCAAGTGCATTTAGCCCTCTTCGCGCTATTAGACTTGAAGACATACGAAGTACTGACGTGTCCATCATCATGACCGCGTTCAACTCGGCTCTGTTCATCGCGGAGGCCATCGAGAGCGTCCTAGGTCAGCAGACGACACTCTCGTGGGAGCTCTTGCTGATTGACGATGGGTCCACGGATGACACTCTGGCGATTGCGACAGAATACGCTCATCGTCACCCTACAAAGATCCACCTCCTTCAACACAAGGGAGGTGTGAACTGCGGCATCAGCGCATCGAGAAATCTAGGTCTTCGCCACGCCCGCGGACCGCTGCTCACATTTCTTGACTCAGACGACGTCTGGCTGCCCCACTGCCTGGAGACGCAGGCGAACCTGCTGAAGCGCTTGCCTGAGATCACTATGGTCTATGCAGCGGCGGAGCGATGGGTTGATTTTGAGACACCGTTCGATGCGGCGGCATCACGGAATGCGAGATGGGGCTGTAACTACCTTCCACCGCTCCTGCCGGGCGGACAAAGGGCAGGACGCTTGCCCTCAGAAGAACTGCTTGACTGGATGAAGCTGGACGAAAGCATGGTGCCTTGTATCTGCACGGTAATGCTGTACACGGAAACAGCGCGGGCAGTTGGCGGTTTCTGCGATGAGTTTCGCGGTCTCTATGATGACCAGGCGTTCCACGCCAAAGTCATTCGGCAGTGTACCGTTTACGCGAACGATCAATGTCTCGCACGCTACAGGCAGCATGCCGCCTCCTGTTGCGCGCAGGCTCGAGCTGACCAAGTGATACGGAGCAGGGAAAAGCACCGACTGAACGCGTACCTCCTCGAGCTCAGCGGAACACTGGATCGCCCACGAGACCGTAGGTGTAGCTCGGGAACACATCTGTCGTAGTTGCTGAGGCGACACCTGTCGTCGAGCGAGACAACTTGAGGCATCGTCGGCGTTGAGTACGCGATGATCTGAGACAGCAGTCTCTCAAGGAGACGTAGGTGTTCATTCATCACTTCTAAATCAATCTCGCGACCACTCCGGCTTGTTTGCCGCCTTCAGTTTGAGGCCCCGTGCTGGACAATAATATCAGCTACGACCGAACGCTTGCCGCGTAACGTCAGTAGTTCTCGTTGTAACCTGCTTGATCTACGACCAGATATGTCGTATATATGAACAACATCAATTTACGTTCTGGAGTTGTACATGCTGCACCTCGCCCGGCCCTGCTGTGCATGGCTGCTGGGGTTTTTGTTGTTGGCCAGTGTTGCGCCGGATCGCGCTTTCGCGCAAGAGCCTCCTTATCTTGTTACCTACTCTGATGTTCTGGAAGAGCCCGGCAACCTCGAGATTGCCGTCCAGAACGCTGGCGCTGCTCCGAAGGACGCCAATCCTTTCTACGCCGGAACAATCGAAGTCGAGTACGGCATAACTGGCTGGTGGACAGCTGAAGCTTACCTTCAGGGGCAAGCCACCCGCAGCGATTCCGCCACGCTCACCGGGTTTCGCTTTGAGAATCGCTTTCGTCCACTGCGCGAGTCCCACTTCATCAACCCCGTCCTTTACGTCGAGTACGAGGATGTCAACGCTGCCGATCGCAGCTTTCTGGAAATCACTGGCAATCACACTATCCAGAACCTTCAGGTTCCAAACAAATTCCTGCGCACTGATGTCGAGCGCTCGCTCGAGGGCAAACTCATCACCTCCAGCTACTACCGCGGTATTAATTTCTCCGAAAACTTTATCGCAGAGAAGAACATCTCGAACGAGCCCTGGGAGTTCGGTTATGCGGTTGCTGCTAGCCATTCCCTTGCCAACCTCGCCAGCTATCACCGTTGCACCTTCTGTCGTCAGTATTTCGCGGTTGGCGGTGAACTCTTTGGTGGTCTAGGTACGCGCTACACCTTTGGCACCTCTGGGACGCAGCAATATGCCGGTCCCACCTTTGCCTACTCCGCCCCTCGCAATCTCACCGTCATCGTAGGTCCTGAGTTCGGTATCAACGCGAACAGCGCCAATGTTCTGTGGAGACTGAAAGTCGCCTACGAGATAAACCAGTTTCGCGATCTTTTCCGGCGGGGTGTTCGATGAAGCGTAAAGCCTGCATCGCATTCCTTCCTGCCTGTCTGTTGCTCCTCGGTGCTTCCCACGGAGAATGGCTGCATCGCGTCTCGATCAGAGATCCCGAACGTCTCAACCCACTCTGTGCTACTCCCGCAACACGGGACCACGCCGCCCGTGCCGGCGCACAGCTTTTCCGTAATGAGTGTGCAAAGTGCCATGCCAGCGACGGTGGCGGTCTGCATGGCAGGCCACCTGTCATCAGCGATCGTGTCAACAATGCCTCTGACGGGGACCTCTTTTGGCTTATGACTAACGGCAATCCCTGGCACGGCATGCCTCCGTGGAACATGCTTCCAGCTGCTCAGCGCTGGCAGTTAGTCGCTTACCTCCGCCAGATCAATAAGGAAGACAACACCCCGTCCGCAAGCAACGGAGCTACCCAGTAATGTCCGCCTCTATGCTTCCCTCGCGTCGCGCTCGTTTCGTCATATTCTGCTTCTCTACGCTTATTGCCACAACCGCTCTGCTGATTGGCTGTGGCTCTGGCGTTGCGCCACCTGTCTCCACAGAAAATGACAGCGCGACACCCGCTTCGGATCCAATCGGCGAGCGCCTGTTCCTCGACACACGTTTCGCCAAGTTTTTCTTTCAGCACATGACCGGCTATAACACGCCGCTCACCTCCGGAGATCCCCTCCTTGCCATCGTCTCCACTCCCGGTGGTGATCGGCCCGGACCCTTCGCAGGTCAAAGTGTCAACTGTCGCTCCTGTCATTTCGTTACTGAGTTCCAGGGGGTGAGCGGCGCCGGCAATCGGACCTATTCGGACTTCCTCACCCGTTCGACTCTCCCGCTTGAACAGCAAGGCTTCGCTACCGCACCCCGAAACGCCATGCAGATGGTGAACAGCTTTCGAGATGACGGCGGCGTGCAGTTTCTGCACTTCGACGGTGAGTTCGCCACTGCGGAAGACCTTGTCGTCGGTACACTCATCAGCCGCAACTTCGGCTGGGCTCCCGAGGACTACACCACTGCCCTTCACCACATCGCCCAGGTCATCCGCAGCGACAACGGCTCAGACCAGCTCGCCGCTGATCGCTCCAACGGTCTCTCCTACGGCGTTCTCTTCAAGGGGACAGATTCCCGCATCACCTCAGACATCCTCCTGCCCCCCTCACAACGCATCGATGTCTCGAAAGCTACCGACCTCGAAGTCGTCCAGGAGGTCGCCCTCTGTATGGGCCAGTACATGAAGGACCTGCAGTTCAAGAAGGACAACGACAATCGCTATGTCGCTTCCCCTTACGATGTCTGGCTTAATAAGAACCATCTTCCCCGACAGCCTCTCTCCGGTGAGTCGGCGCTCGCCTACGGACATCGCCTCCTTGCTGAGGTCAACGCTCTCTCAAATCCAGTCTGGGTGACACCGGCGGACGGTACCTTCGCCTATCATGACCAGCCCTTCCAGTTCGGCGCTACGGAGCTTGCAGGCCTTCGGATCTTCCTCTCAGCCGCGCCCACCGCTTCCGGCACAGACCAGCGTGCTGGCAACTGTGCCGCCTGTCATACCGCACCTGTCTTCTCCGACTTCGTCTTCCACAACACTGGGGTGAGCCAGGAAGAATATGACAGCATTCATGGCGACGGAGCCTTTATGGCAATGCACATTCCCGGCCTCGACGAGCGTACCGCTACAGAAGATACGTGGGGCACCATCAGCCGTCTGCGCCCCCATGCGCAAGAACTTTACCGGCACGCAGCTACCGCCTCGAATCCTTCCTACACCGACTTGGGCCTTTGGAATGTCTACGGTAACCCAGACTTTCCGACCCCGCAGGCCAACCTCGCCGGGTTCGTCTGCGCCAGCGGCAAGGATTGCTTTATTGACCAGGGTCTCGCCTCCACCATTGCTCAATTCAAAACGCCCGTTCTACGCGATATCGTCGACTCCGCTCCTTACCTCCACAATGGCAGCCGTGCTCGAATCGAGGACGTCATTGCGCTCTACATTCGGAATTCTGCTCTAGCCAAGGCAGGGAAGCTTCGCAACGCTCCGATTGAATTTAGCCAGATGAGCCTCTCGACAGATGATGTAACCAACCTCACCGCCTTCTTGTTATCACTCACCGAGGACTACGACGATGCCTAGGTTTCTTGAGTAGCAGCAGCGCGCCTGTCTCACCTGAATGAGACGGGCACTTCAGCCGTGCCTTCTTGACTTAGCCTGCAGTTGATGAAGCTAGGAACGAACCGATCAGCATCAAGTCATCGGCGCCAATGGGCGGTAAGCGTCTGGCCAAACACACCTGAAAGGTACATCCGAAGCGGGGACAGGCTATTGAGCCTTGCCCGTTCCACCTGTTGGATCCATCGCCACGCCACACTTGTAGCTGAGTAGTTGACGTCAGGCGTTTGGGAGTAGTCGTGATGGTCGTCTCCGCCATGAGCGGCACGATTACTTGCAGTCTTTTAGAAAGCCGACTCGTCAGCACGCTATTCCGACGGCGCACTGGTTGTCGTCACAAAGTTCCGTTCACCGAAGGACAACTCACCCTCCGCCTGCTCTATGGATGCGGTCAGCTCTGCAAGTGATCTCTTCGCCAGTGCTCGCGCTACTAGCATGCGTTCCTCTGACGCAATCTCTAGCAACACTCCTCGCTTGCACTCTCGCAGGACCGCGACATTGCTTTTCAGCCTCGCTACATGGAGATGGATGTGCTCACTCGTGATGGGTGCTAAGGGCCAGAACGGGCGCGTGGAATGCTGGGAAGCTGGCGCTACCATTCGCACCAGCAAGAACGGCGAAAGGGGCTTCCAACTCGGTCTGTTGCGCCGGTCTTGTGATGGTGAACCGGGTTCCGGATGCGCCTTGCTCGGTACTACTAGCAAGGGTAAGTGTTCCTTTGTGCCGTGACACAATCTCCGCAGAGATAGACAGTCCAAGCCCAGTACCCCTGGCCCCCTTAGTTGTAAAGAAGGGCTCAAAGATCTGCGCGCGCGCGTCCACTGATATGCCAGCTCCGGTATCCGCAACTTCGATCTGGATCTCGCTCCCGACCCGCCGTGTAAGAAGGTCAAGGACGCCACCTTCCGGCATCGCGTCTAGTGCATTGCCGACCAGGTTTGCGAGTACCTGACGTAGCTCACCTGCGTTGCACAGCACCCGCCCCACCTTGGGATCCCAAGAACGCCTGACGTCGACTCCAGCCTGTCTTATTCGCGGCTCGAAGAGGGTCAGCGCTGATTGAAAAAGATTAGGTACCTCAACCTGTTCAGGCGCACTCTGTTGCCGGTAGAACTTTAGTGTATGTGTGGTAATGGCTGCGATACGGCCAATCTCACCTTCTGCCTGCCTGAGATAGTCGCGACTCTCCTCGTCAAGCTCTCCAGCCCGCATGAGGTAGAGAAGATTGACAACTGCCTCCAATGGGTTGTTTATCTCGTGCGCGATTGAGGCAGCAATCTTCCCGACGGAGGCTAGCCGTTCCGCCTGGCGTAATGCTTCTAGGTTTTCCTGCCGGGCGTCGTGCGCTATTTGCATCCATCGACTACTCTGCCGATACGACAACACAAGAAGACCGAAAGTGAAGAGCAGAACATTGCATAACCCAACTCTTGCGAGCACGTGCCCATCGACAGTGCTTCTCACGGCAAAGGATTGCGTCGCCGGCGAGATATTGACTGCATTCATCGCAACGAAATGCATGCTGGTGATCGCTCCACCTAAGCAGCTAGCTCCCACGAGTCGGAGCAGTCCAGATGTCCTTTCTCTGCTGACCAGCAGCAAACGGATGCCGGCGTATGCCGCGCTTGTTGCGCACAGCATCGATGCTCCGACCCATGTCATCTCCCACGTGACCTTTGGTGATAGGTGCAGTGCTGCCATCCCAGTCAGGTGCGTGGCAGCGATCCCGAGCGAGAAGCTAACAGCAGCAGTAAGTGGGACCCACACACCGCTCAGCCTCCCCGGAAGCAATAGCACAAGGGACAGCCATGAGACTGTGACTGCAACCATCGCGGAAACGAACACCAGAACAACGTCGTAGTAGGGGTGAAACGCAGTGTGCCAGCCCAACATGCCGAAAAAGTGTGTGGACCAGATCCCGACCCCTAGGGTCAAGCCTCCAAGTCCCGTCCATAACGTCCTGCGCTGGCCATACTGGGTCTGCTCCAGTGACTCGAAGGCAACAAAGGCACACACCGTTCCGATAAGGAAACAGAGAACAACTCTAGTCCAATCCGTTTCGTGCATTGAACATTGCCCCGGGGCGGCACGTCTCGAGGACAGCGGCCACGCTGACGATATTAGAATTCTACTTTTAGCTGAGCGCCGCGTGCTTGCTGCAACTCAAGTTGTAGACTTCACGCCGAAACATCAGCGTGCAATACAGAAAGCGATGCAGTTTCGGCTCCCGCGCCGCAACCGGAGCACGGGCTCGTGCTCGTCGGTAACGCTCAAGAACGGATCTCTTTATTTGATCACTTTGTCGATGCTCATGAGGTAAGCTCCAGATCGTGAACATGGTATGTAGGTAGGGCACGGTTATGCTCTGCATTCGCAACGTGGCATCACCCTGACGGTACTCGCGCTGCCATGGCAGAAGTAACTGGAACGAGGGCGTGAGAGATCCGCAACGAAGCTGTGTAGCGCAGTGAAGGAGACCAGAGTTGACGCCACCTTTCAGTGTCGGACAAAAAGTACGGAGCACCTCGAAGTACGGACCAATAGGTTTGCCACGCGACTGCCTGGGAACTGTGCTTGAGGTGAGCTCTCACCTTGTTACCGTAGAGTTCTTTGGGGGATTGCGTTTTCACTTGGACACCAAGGCCGTGGAACCTGTGGGTCGTGAAGCCACTCAGGCAAGCGCTCTAGGTAAAGATTCGAAAAGCTCACAGGACGTCGTCGTAGGCGTCCTGCAACCGTAGTCCGAAACGATCTCGGGCCGAGTTGACGTATCGAGTCGCCTCCGCAGGAGGTGGGAGGTACTAAGTCAGAGGAAAGAACCAAAGACTATAACGATCCGTCCTGAACCTGACCAGAGTCGGAAACGCCACAATCTTGAAGAATAAGAGTTCGTCCCGGCGGTCGCCTCGACCCTTTGTGTCGAAAGGAGAGTGCATGCTGATCCGGATCAAGTGGTGGATACGACGAACCGGCAGGACCTTGCGGCTCAAATTGATCGACGCGTGCGCGACAGAGTGCCGGGAATGCGGGACGCGAATGGATTGCATTCCGAACCCTCCCACAGCGCAGGCTTGCTCAGTGCAATGCGCTCGGAAACAGGTAGCTAGACGCTTCCGGTAGCGCTGCAGGACCGCTTTCGGAGAGGCAGCCCTTCGCGCACTCGCTGAGTGCCTCACACAGAAAGGTTGAAACCGACACCCGTAAGATCGGAAGGGAGTACGTCGACCTCTCGAGTGGCGACTCGACCGGTATGAAGCGCTCCAAGCACCCCTTCGACGTCGATGGCGGGGAAGTCAAGGCTTTCAAGCGCGGCGGCTACATCGTCCTCCGCTCCGAACCAGCTTTGCTTGCCAACTTCGACGGGAATCCCATGCTGTGCAACAGCTTCCGTCAGGATTTCCGGTACTTCGGCGCGCACGGAGGCCGGGTGCTGGGGCGCAACGAATCCTGCGAAGTGTCACAGCCAAAAACCCTCAGCCAAGTCTCGTCCTCCGACTACAATCCGTTCCGCAGATGGTTACGTTCTGTTCATGTGCCTGCCTTGTGACGATAAGAGAGACAGGACTTGTGAGGGCCTACACGATGAAGATTCGGAATGTGATGTTTGGTAGTTTGCTTGCTGCCGCCGTTATGTTTGCGGGAAACCCGGTGCTTGCGCAGAAGAGTGATCCGATGGTCGGCGGTGCTGCCATGTACCCAAATAAGACCATTGTGCAGAATGCTGGTACGGCGCCCAACCTCACGACGCTGGTCACGGCCGTGAAGGCAGCGAGCCTGGTCGACACCCTGAGCGGTACGGGTCCCTTTACGGTCTTTGCACCCACAAACGATGCATTCAACAAGCTGCCGGCCGGCACCGTCGACACGCTTACCCAGCCCGACAACAAGGCGCAGCTGACGAAGATTCTCACCTACCATGTAGTGCCGGGTCGTCTCTCCGCAAAGGACATCGAGAAAATGATCAAAAAGGGAAACGGCACCGCAACGCTGACCACGGTGCAAGGCGGAACGCTCAAAGCGATGATGCCCAGCAAAGGCATGATTACGCTGACGGATGAGAAGGGCGGAACGTCCAGCATCACAACCGCAGACGTGTACCAGAGCAATGGTGTGGTCCATGTGATCGATACGGTACTGATGCCCAACTAGGTCGGCAGCCGTGCGTCAAGCGGAAGGGGCTACTTCGGTGGCCCTTTCCTCGCAAGGCAGACGATCCCAGAGTCGAGGGCCTTCCAACCTCTCAGCATCGTAGACGAGTTCTGTAGCAGTCCATCCCGACATCAACTCGATATGGCCCAGCCCGGATGTGGAGCTCAGCAGATGAGCACAGAGCCAGAAACGAGTTCTGACGGCGACGTGCGCGAAGCAGAATCAGCTACACCCTGTAACACCCTTCTCGATTCAGCGCCTTCCGGCTGGTACTGGCGAAGAGGCGGCTCGGGAATCTCATCGAGTAATAGCACTTTGGTGGTACATACGCATACCGAACAGAAGCCGAGGCTCTTGAGGGGTTGCGCTAGACGGTAGTACGCGACCTGAGGGAACGGACGAAACGCTCCCCTTGCAGCACTGAGGTTCGATGGAATTCTGATTCAATCTTCCAGGCACAGCCACTCCACCAAACGGAAGGAACTCTAACCAGTTCTCTTTCGATCACGAATTCCGTATGGATGATCGCTGCGGCGCTTGCTGAAGAAGCTTGTTCTTGCAAGCTCTTCAGGACCGGCGGAACGATCTGCACCACAGGAGATGTGTCTTGAAATCTATCGATCAACTTGCCGAGAAGGCACTGAGCCGCAGAGCTTTCTTTGCCGGCGCAGGTGCTGTCGCTGCAACGGCGACTCTGGTGGGCTGCAATGACAGCAGCCCAGCCCCAACCCCCACGCCAACTCCGACTCCTACGCCGACCCCTGCTTCATACACGGACACGGACGTCCTGAACTTCGCCCTCAACCTGGAGTACCTCGAAGCGCAGTTCTACCTCTACGCCGCGACTGGTAGCGGTTTGCAGAACTCGGATCTGACGCCTGGCTCAGCTTCTACGTTTCAGACGGTCGGCAACGTCACAATCGGCAATGCGGCCGCCGTTCCGGGCCTCACCTCGGCTCAGCAGCAGATTCTGAATGAGATCGCCTTTGAAGAGCAGGCACACGTCCGCGTCCTCCGCAACGCTCTCGGCTCGGCAGCTGTTCCTATGCCCGATATTGACCTGTCATTCTTCGGGCCTCTCGCAGTGGCGGCCAAGATCACAACGGCAGCTACTGGAACGGGTTCTTTCAATCCGTTCTCGAGCTTCGACTACTTCCTTGTAGGCGCGTTCATCTTCGAGGACGTTGGTGTAACGGCGTATTCGGGAGCTGCGGGCCTGATCAGTGCTGCGGGCGTGACGGCGGGATACCTGACCGCAGCAGCAGGGATCTTGGCAGTTGAGGCTTACCACGCAGGCTACGTCAGAACATCGTTGACGGGCCGCGCAATTGCGTCAGGTTCTACTCCCTATCCGTATTTGGACGCCGCGAACGCTGTCGAGGCGCTGCGAGCGACCTTGACGGTAGGCAACAGTGCTGCCCCCTCGACAACGGGATCTGTGGAGACGAGCTTAGTCCTACCAACAAGTCTTACAGCCCCGAGCGCGATCGTAGCCGCAAGCGCAAGTGATGCCGTAGGGTTTGCCCGCACTGTCAACCAGGTACACCACATCGTCTACGGTTCGCCGACGGTTGGAGTAAAGAGCGGTGGCTTCTTTCCAAATGGAACCAACAGCATCTTCGCTACGACAACTGCGTAAACGGCAGCCGAACCTAAGGACGGAGACCCATGGCAAATCAAGAAACGCAGCTCGTAGACGAAGTCATCGTTTCAAGTCGGCGCAAGATGCTCTCGATCGGGGCCAGCTCGCTTGCCGCCTTTGCGCTTGGGGTGAACGCGCGCAGCGCTCAGGCTGCGACGGCATACACTGACGCGGACATCCTCAACTTCGCTCTCAATCTCGAGTACCTCGAAGCGAACTTCTATTACCTGGCTGCCTTTGGCACCACCATTGACAAAGCGAATCCCGCTTCGATGGCCGCTGGAGCACCTCTCATCACATTGTCAGGGACGGTTGGCACCGCAGGCACAGTGTCGGGCGGTAGCCTCGTACCCTTCACAACGATCCAGGTCGCTTCTTACGCGATCGAAACAGCTATCGAAGAGGGTAAGCACGTCCAGCTCCTGCTCCAAGCACTCGGCTCGGCAGCAGTAGCACAGCCTGCGCTCAACCTCGGAACGTCGTTCCAGACACTTGCAATGGCTGCCAAGATTCCAGGGGGCGCAGGGTTCTCCCCGTACGCGAATGACAACACGTTCCTAGTGGGCGCGTATGTCTTTGAAGACGTCGGCGTGACGGCTTACCACGGTGCGGCTTCGCTCCTGACCACGCCAGCAAATCTGACAACAGCAGCCGGCATCCTTGCGGTGGAGGCGTACCACGCTGGCCTGGTCCGCACAACCATCAACAACATTGATCCGACTGGCTCCAGCATCGCTGGTTACACCAATCTCATATCGAACTTACGCGCTTCACTATCGAAGGCAGGGCTTCTCGGCGTGGCTCCTAGCGCCTACGACTCGGATCCAGACGACTTCGGACTCGCGCCGTTCTCTGTCACGTTGGCTGGAGGTGCAGCGACCACCGCGACCCGGATCAGCGACGCGGACTCGACGAACGTTATTGCGTTCGCAAGGAACACCACCCAAGTACTCAACATCGTGACTGGGGGCGGAGCCGTGATGGGGACAACCGCAGTGAGTCCGGCTGTCGGGGTCTTCTTCCCAGCAGGATTAAATGCAGGCCCCAACGGGTTCAAATAATCCTTGGCTTGTGAGGCTGGCCTTCCAAACCGGGGGGCCAGCTTCACTTCAGGAGTAGGGCAGTAAGTGCGAGAAGAACTCATGAGTAGGGGAGACTCGGTTTCTTCTTGCAGGGGCAGTGCCGTTGGAGCGCAGTAGCTTCCTCTAAGCAGATGTCTGCTGCTTGCACCGATAATTGTTACTCGGTGGCTTGTGTCGATTCTCAAGCGGTACGGTTTGTCGGTCTGCTTGTCTCTACATTGATGTAGAAGGCGACTAGGTTGGCCAAGTCGTCATTCCAAGTATGTCGAAGCGTCTGCTGCGCGCTGTACTCTACCCACATGGACCGCAACTAAATTTTAGAGTACCTGAATGCCGAGATCACCCGCCTTACGACTGTCCGCGATTTGATGAGTGAAGAGGCGCCGGAGCCGCGCCGCCGCGGCCGTCCCAAGGGCACGGCCAGCAAAGCGATCAGCTTCAACCCCGAAGAGTTCGCGCCCGAGAAGTGGCGCACCATGTCGCCTGAAGGAAAGGCACGGATCGCGGCGGCACAGAAGAAGCGGTGGGCTGCACAGAAGAGCAAGCCCGCGAAGAGGACCTCACCCGCCAAAAGCTCCTCAACCCGCAAGAGTCCACCTATCGCGAAGAAGACTGTGGCGAAGGCAGTCCGCATGCCGGCAGGGAAGAACGCTGCCGTCAAGAAAGCCGTTGCCAAGAAGGCGCCGGCACCTGCGAAGACGATCGCGCCCGTGAAGGCCACACCAGCTGCTGAGCAGTAGCGGAGCGGGGATCTCGCCTGTCTGGCAAGGGAGCAGGGGCAGGCGAGCGAAGCGTGGCTTGCGGCCTCGGAGCGAGACATCATGGCCGGGGTTGGCTTTTTGTTGCCGACGATCTTGGGAGGCTTCCACTCGACCCGAACGGAAGCGTAGACGGCTCAGGCCTTTGTTCCTCCCAATTTTCACCCTCATAGAGCGTCTGGGGCTGGAGTTCCTGGTCGGCGACAACCTTGGATGAAGCGTGCGGGACGACAGAACCGGCGCCGATGCGTCCCTGTAAGTGGAGTCCTGCGATGAGAAGGCCTCGGCAGATCGTGATGCACTGTCCCTGCGGGAACCCAAAGGTTCTCGCCAAGGGTCTGTGCTCGACCTGCTACACGCTGAAGCGTCAGGATGAGGCGTACTTCGGCGGCTACCGGGAGCAGGTGCTCAAGCGTTATGACTTCCGCTGTCGGGTGCCTGGCTGCATTACGGTGAAGCGGGGAAAGCGGTCGGCGGCCGTCCACCATCGGGAGCCGGGCAACAGCGATCCGGCGAAGAAGCTGACCCTCTGCCTGGTATGCCATGCCAAGGTCACCCACACCCTCTTCGTCCAGGACGACTGGCCGGAGTTTCTGCGCGTGCTGTGGAGAGAACAGCATCCCGATGAGCACGAGCAGAGAGCGCTCAACTTCGCGGTGAAGGCGCCTCCAGCCACGCATATACCCCTGTTCAGGGGTATGTAGGTTGGCTGCTCCGAAACACTCGTGCCGGCGGCAGCTGTGGGTCGGGAAAGGGAGTTGGTAATCGCGGCCGTATTCGCGATGCGCGATGCCAGATCCACTGACGAGAGGCCGGCTTAACGGTACCTAACCCGAAGAGCCTGTGTGCGCAGGTTCAAATGAATACTAAAGAGTTTACGGATCTTATGTAAAGAGCATAAACTGGCTAAAGAGGTTATAAATGGATCCCGTGCGGAACCCCTATGCGCCCGGCGCTGGCACGCCACCCCCAGAGCTTGCAGGGCGCGACAGGCTTCGAGAGCAAGTTCGAGTGGCCATTGCGCGCATCCGGGTAGGGAACTCTGCCAAGAGTGTCCTGATGGTCGGCCTCCGAGGCGTTGGTAAGACGGTGTTGCTGGAGCAGATGAGACTGGACGCTGAAGTCAATGGTGTACATACGATCCGGATTGAGGCTCCTGAGAGTAGATCGCTGCCAGCGCTTCTCGCTCCTCAGCTGCGTCTCGCCCTTCTACGCCTCAGCCATGTAGAAGCCGCGAAGAATCTAGCGCGTCGCGGCCTTCGTGCTCTCGCCGGCTTCGCCAAAGCACTCAAGGTCAAGTACGAAGATCTTGAGGTCGGGCTTGATCTCGAACCAGAAGCCGGCCTTGCAGACAATGGAGATCTAGAGGGCGACTTGAGTTCGCTGCTCGAACAGGTGGGAGCGGCAGCCAAGAGTGCTGAAACAGCTGTCGTTCTGTTCATTGACGAGCTGCAGTACATCAAGGAAGAGGAGTTTGCAGCGCTGATCTCGGCGCTCCATCGTTGCGCTCAGGGGCGCCTTCCTGTCACCGTCGTGGGGGCTGGCCTCCCGCAACTATTAGCACTAGCCGGCAATGCGAAATCGTATGCCGAGAGGCTCTTCAACTTCCCCCAGATAGGGCCGCTAGATCCCGCAGAGGCGGAGCTTGCAATCGTAAAACCAGCCCGTGCTAGTGGAGCGGACTACGTTGCTCAAGCAAGCGCTGAGATCGTGAATCAAACTCGGGGCTATCCCTATTTCCTCCAAGAATGGGGGAAACATTCTTGGGACCTGGCCAAGGAAAGCCCAATCACGTTGAGGGACGTGAGGGAAGCTTCAACGGAAGCTATTGCAGCTCTCGACGAGAGCTTTTTTCGAGTTCGCTTCGACAGACTAACGCCGAAGGAGAAACATTACCTGCGCGCGATGGCAGAATTAGGTCCGGGGCCGCATCGCTCTGGGGATATCGCGATAGCTCTCAGAAAGCCGACAAACGCCCTGGGCCCACTTCGAGCCAGTCTCATCGCAAAAGGAATGGTCTGGAGTCCAAATCATGGCGACACAGCATTCACGGTGCCTTTATTCGACGAGTTCATGAAACGAATAATGCCGAGCATAGAGTGGTGATGGAGTAGTGTAGGTCTTCGTGCTGCGTATCAATCAGGTCCATGTTGTCAGTTTGGAACGCCGTCAACCATCGTTCGGGTAAGTATCAGGAGAGCCTGTGATCCGAATCGGTTAAGCCTTTTGCGCTGCTGCTCTATGCACGCTCCCGCCATTGCGCAATGACTCTCTCCCAAGGGCCGACTCCTGTGCCGAGCTGCCTTTCTGGCGAGGACTTGCGGCTGACCTGAGTAGCCTCGAACAAGCCTAGGAAACCATGCACCCTGGCCTCTTACGGTACGCCTCGAAGGCGCAAATCGCCGCGGCATTCGCTGCCGCTTGTTCACAGCCCTCCAGGTGCAGCTGTTCTATCCGGGAAAGTAGAGAATGGCCCTCTGCACCTGCTGCTGCATCAGCGCCCAGCCCAGTCCCTCGCCTTTGTCATCGTCCTGCGAAGATAGGCAGCGCGCTTCGCGGTACTCGGATCGCGGGAGAGGTAGTCGTTCTCCAGGGCACGTTCAATCTGGTCTTCGCTCATGCCACAGGAGAACGCGGCGACACAAAAGGCAAGGTCTGCAGCAGCGGGCCGGTCCTGGTACTTGCTCAAGGTGCGAAAGTGTTCGAGCGAGGGCATAGACCTCGGTCCCCTCTGGGGGAAAAAGGAGCCTGATGGCGCCTCGCCTCACGCTCCTGCTCCCGCGCTTTATGAAGCTGAGTGATCTCTGCCACAAAGCTCTCCGCCATGGGGTACTGCTTGCCGCTTGAGCTCCTGAGCCGCACAAAAGGGAACAGCTTGTCCGGCCTCCGGTACTTGGGCTTGCAGTTGGTGAAGCCAGGGAGCCTGCCGAACCGCCTCCAGTCAGCCGCACTCGGATCGGCGTTGTAGCGAGCTGCGAGCGTCTGCGCGGCCAAGGTGCCGAGCAGCTTGGGCAGGACTTCAGGATGCTTCAGCCACGCCTGGAAGTTGCCGGCACTGGTCTCGACGACGGCGCATGGTGCAAAGCCGTCATCGGTCAGTCGGTCGAGCGAGCTCGCGGAGAGGTCATCGAGGGCGGTATACCGATGTTCGCCTGAGGGACGGATGTATATGTGTGAGCCACGGGCGTTGCGGTACTTGAGTAGGGGAAGCTTCTCGATTACAGCTTCAGCGGAGATGCCGTCCAGGTTGGGAAGCATGCCTCGGTCGCTGAGGACGCCTACATCGTACCGTGGTGCTTCGATTGTGCGGAGCATGTTGCGCACCGTTGCTTCAGTCCTGTCCATGGTCGTTGCCTTTCAGAGGTTCTCAAGGGGAAGGCGGGTAAGAGCTGCGTCCTGCCCTGTAGGCTGGGGCGGTCTTCTCGCTTTGCTGGATTTGGCTGTGATTGCTCTCAATCACGCCTTGGCCCTGGCCCACGCCAGCAGGGGCGGCAAGTGCAAGCGGTGGGTTCCCTCTCCCGCAGTGGAGCGGAAGCGAAACGGAGAGATGGAGCGCAGCGAAGGTCTGCACAAGCCAGAGGCGCGGAAGATGAGGGTGCCGCTTGCGCGCGCCAGGGACGGAGTCCCTCAGCAGGCTTGGTTACCTTGCTGGGGCGCGGAGCGCAGGAGATCCGTTCGCTTTGGTGCTGAGAGGATGGGCGTCGACGGGCGAAAACGGCTCGTAGAGTTGGTCGTCGGAGGAGGGCGGAGCCGTGTTTCTCGGAGCATGGCGGCTCACCCAAGACTACGTCAGCGCACCGCGCATCATCATGGGTAAGTCGCTGGCGGGGAGATTGCGGGTCGTTGACGCACTTATCTCCGTTCCTGTGGTCGCGATCCTGCGTATCATCTGGCGTTGCATGCATGCCGAGTCACAATGGAGATGGCCTCATCATGAGAGGTGTACACCGGACCGGCTAACTAGCTGGGTAGCTGGTTCGCAGCCCCATCAGCGACAATCGCTCATGCCCAACCTGACGTTCTACTGGCTGTACGACCTGCCCAACTGGCTGTTTGGAGTCGTCGTCGTCCTTTTCTTTCTCCTGTACGCACTTGCGGGCCTGTTCACCACTCGCTCCTGGGTCCAGCGCCAGCACAAGCAGGACCATTCTCACAATGACATCGTCAGCTACTTCTTGGCCGCAATCACGGTTTTCTACGGCATCACGCTTGGCCTCCTTGCTGTTGCGACCTGGACCAACTACGCCAGTACACAGGACAAGGTCGATCATGAAGCCCAAGTCGTTGCCAGCCTCTACCGCGACGTGAACAGCTTTCCCGACCCGCTGCGCACAACGCTCGATGACGATCTGCGAGCGTATGTTCGCGAGGTGATTGATGTGAGCTGGCCACAGCAGCGCAAGGGGGTCATTCCCTACGGCTCCGGCCCGAGGCTGGAGAAGTTCCAGGCGGACCTCCTCCTGTTTGAGCCAAAGACAGAGCGGGAAAAGATCGTTACTGGGCAGGCGTATCAAGTCTTCAACAATCTGGTGGAGGCGCGTCGTGGCCGTCTCGAAAGCGTGACTAGCGGAATGCCTGGTTCGCTCTGGTCGCTCGTGATCCTCGGTGGCCTAATCACGTTAACTGTGACACTGTTCTTCGATATGCCGAGCTTCCGCATGCACTTCTGGATGACCACGCTGCTCGGTACCCTGCTCGGTTTGATGGTCTTCCTGATCGGAACGCTGGATAGCCCGTTCCGCGGCAAAGTGAGTATCGGACCCGGCAGCCTCGAGCGCGTCTACGAACAGCTCATGGACCAGCATGTTTCGGCAGCGGACGGAGTGCTGTCGAAACGCGCGCTCGATGGCGGAAGCGTTCGCTAAGTGCAATCTCCACAGCGCTTCTGCAAGCGGCAAACGGCGCGTTGCTACTGCCCGTCGGGACGTTTCGTCACGGAGTCGTAACGCAACGTAAGCTCCTGGGGTGAAGTGATTACGCTGGCGATGTGGCCCTTCAAATCAGCCACAACCTCGGGCGATTGTAAAGATCTCAGCGAGTCCACTCACTTTCTCAGTCGGTCAGTGCAGGGTGGGAACTGTTTCCTGTCTCTTTTGCAATTGCGATGGCGATCGCTTTCTTGATCTGCTCGTCGATCACAGTGGGAGCTTGGCCGTAGGCTCCGTACATCTTCGAGATGACGTTGCGTTTCACGACGTAAAGCTCGTGCTCAACGGAGATTGCTGGGTGCTTCTGCACAACCGCAAACCAATCGTAGGCGAGCGACTGTGAACACGTGAGCGTGACAACGTAGGAGTCGAGTTCGGAGTCCGTCATGCCTGACATACTCTCAGCCTCTTAACAGAGCTGCAAGAGCTTATCACCGGAACGGGTCTGCGCCGGAGGCCGGTTGCACCCCGAGATGTACTTCGTTGCAAGGACAACCCGTGGTTCTCTACGTGAGCGGATGGTCTTGCCTGAATCGCCTACGTGATAGGGTATAAGGCCTCGAGCAACAACGTTCAGCGTCCGATCTCGCTGAGATCTGATAGGGGCTAAACGGGATGAGCAAGAAAGCTCCTGAGTGCGCGCTTAGCGGAAGTTGGGCGACCTCGGCACAAGGAAACCAGTACACTGGTTCTGTAACGTGCGGCCCACCGAAGAACAGCAGGTAGCGACGGATCTCTTCTCCACCCGGGGGAACCTCCGTATTGACGCGTATGCCGGGGCAGGGAAGACTTGCACTCTTGTACTTCTTGCCGAAAGCAGAAAGACGAAAGGGCTGTATCTGGCCTTCAATCGATCGATTGCTGTCGAGGCCCAAAGACGCCTGCCTGCGCACGTCCGAGCCGTTACGATCCACTCCCTTGCTTTTCGCGGAGTGCGTAGACAGCTGCGGTACCCAGAGTGGAAGCTCACGGAAAAGCTTACTGCGCAGAAGATCGCAGACGGTTTCCGCTTTCCGGACCTAGTCTCCTTCCACTGCGGCATCGTGCTTGCCCGGCATACGTTTGCAGTCGTTTTGCTCGAGGCAGTGAGGAGATTCCTGCTAAGTGCAGACGACAAGCCTTTGCCGTCCCATACGCCTCGCTTCGGAGTTCTCGCAGAGCTCGAGCCCGATCAGTTCGCCAGCTTTGCGGAGCAAACGGCAAGCCAGGCCGGCTTTCTCTGGAGAGCGATGTCTCAGCGGCAAGCAGGCCTGCCCCTCGGGCATGATGGCTATTTGAAGCAATGGGCGCTCTCTGACCCTCATCCCAGGGTGGATTATCTTTTGGTCGATGAAGCGCAGGATCTCAACCCAGTACTGCTCCATGCGCTCCGGAAGGCCGAGTGTCAGATCGTCTACGCAGGAGATCCTTTTCAGCAGATCTACGAGTGGCGCGGGGCAGTCAACGCGATGGAGCAGGTCCACACTCCACACCGGACGCTGCTCGCGCAGTCCTTCCGTTTCGGTCACGAGATCGCGGCCGCAGCGTCGATTGTCCTGCGTGAGCTCGGCGCCAGGGTCCCAGTCCGAGGAGAGCCCACTCTGTCGTCGCACGTCGGCCGCGTCCTTCCCAATGCGGTGCTGGCTCGCTCGAACGCCGGAGTTATCGGCAACGTGCTCGCAGCACTTTCAAAGGGGAAGCGATGTTTCGTCTTGGGAGGTACAGCGGAGATGGAGCGCCTCCTGCTTGATGTGGCAAGGATTCAAGCCGGGCAACCTGCCACCTCGCCGGAGTTCTTCGGCTTCACATCCTGGAAGGATGTCCTCAGGGCAAGCAGCACGCCTGAGGGGGAGCATCTCCGGCCCATCCTCATGCTGATCCAGCAGCACGGTGCCAACAGGATCCTGCAAGGGCTCGCAGCCTGCGAGAAGGTCGAGGGCTCCGCGGAACTGGTGTGTTCGACGACTCATCGTGCCAAGGGTCGGGAGTGGGGCTACGTCAGGCTCGACGATGACTTCGAGGCTGGGTTCGGGCGCGCGGCGCGATCGCCCCTCCAGGGGCGGCCGGTAGCACTCGCTGCCGAAATGCGCCTGCTGTACGTCGCTCTCACCCGAGGCCGCCTTGGAGTTCAATTACCCCGGGACATCGGCAAGCGCTTTGGGATCCGCAATACGACCAATGAGGTGCTTGGCGGCTTAACGCCCACTCGTAACCAGCAGGAGCGCAGGGTCTAATAAATGGCGTGCCTGTTCCACTGCAGGGGATAGAGGAGCAGAACAGGACATCTGCAGGTCCGAGCAACGCCATTGCTGATCGAAGGGACGCCTGCGCGCGCCTCACCGCTAGAAGGATGTCTTTCGACAGGTCGCCAACGTTGTCACCGTTTAAGTGGGCCCGAAGAGCAAACATCGACATTGTCTCCAGTACTCGAGCGGTCCGCCTCCGCTGCTGCATGCAAGCTACACCCTGCATTGCTGTCCGTAGAGATCTCGACGAAAGACTTCGTTCTCAGCAGTTCTGTTGAACTTAACGACGTTCAGGGCTTCAACGATGGCTCGGTCAACTCTGCCTCGCATTCGGAATAGGGGTGAGCTCGACGTTCATGGCAGCCAATCGGCTGAGCGAACGATTGAGCACCTCGTTGTAGTCCGGGGAGTTCAGTTCGCGGAGATAGCCGACGAGCCAAAGGAGCGCGCTTTCCAGCTTCGGGTCTTGTTGAGGGTCGGTGCGCATCATCATGGAAACATCACAACGTCCGGACTCACGATGAGGAACTAGGAATCTTCCCAGCTCCAATCCTTTGTGGAGATCCACCTCGCGAGTGTGTGGGGAATGAATGTGAATGTGAAACGGATCTTACGGGCAGATTCGCTTGCACTCGGCTAACGCCAGAACCCACGGCGAACGTATCGAGCCAGCAACCAGCTGACACTGCCTCGTAGACGGTATAGAACAATATCGCCATGGGCCACTCCCCTCGCGAGACGGACAAGAATATGTGATCGAATAGCCCGGTCTGAGTGAACTAGGAACTTTCCCAGACGGCATCTCTGTGCATCAGGGTACGTTCAGCGATCACGGCCGATCATGGGTCCTGAGAAAGAGGCGGTTTGCCTCCTTGCACGCTATTATGGGAGCATTCCCTCGGGAGCTCGAGAATCTCGGCTACGCGCTGCACGAAGTCTGGCCGCACTTCTTCCTAGAAGGTTGAACGTAGAACGCCATAGGTGGTTCCGTATCCCTTCAGATCTCACGTATCCTTCAGTACCCGTCAGCGAGATGGCGACAGCGCTGAGCCTTTTCGTGAACGCGGCAAACGGCAAGCAACTCAGGCTGACGGCTGCCGGTTTCGAGCACCAGTTCAGAGGTCAGGAGACCTGCGATCAGCTCTATGGAGCCTTGTGCAGAGACCGGACGACTCCACAAGCTCCGGTGCGTTCGAAGCTGACATCGGAAGCGACTCTC
The DNA here is from genome assembly GCA_965200515.1 of Granulicella sp. Lineage (GTDB taxonomy): Bacteria > Acidobacteriota > Terriglobia > Terriglobales > Acidobacteriaceae > Granulicella. The sequence continues at coordinate 57,836 of CBDAUT010000009.1, forward strand.
TACCAGGCGTTTCGGGTTGTATGCACCCACTACACCGGTCATCGTCAACAGGAGGCTTTATGCGCTCGCGTCATAGGGTTTCACTTCCTGATGGTTCATACTGCCGGCATGGTCCTCGAGGGCTGGGCTCAAGACGATCCACGTGAGGAGAAAAGCATCTTGCTCCCGAAGGCTGTGGTTTATGCCGTTGCGAGTGTTGAACTGCTCCACGGCGTTCCCCTTGAGGAGAACTCCTTCCGGAGGGTGATCGCGGCTATGGCCAAGGAGCACACGACGGGGTCGTAAGCAGATTCGTCCGTGAGGCTGAAGCGGATTTATGCTGACTCGTGAGTTGAGGAGAGCGACTTGCACGATCAAAAGCAGGGCAACGGTGCTTCCGGGGCGAGTGCGGCAGAACAGGCGCCAGAGTTCTCCGTAGCTCCTGATCAAACGGGCGGCGACAATGGTTCGAGCAACATCGGGGTCGAACAGGCCGCTTCTCGGCCGTCTCCCGCTCTTCCTTACCCATTGGTCGCTGTAGGGGCGTCAGCCGGAGGTCTTCAGGCTTTCGTGAGCTTCTGGAGCACCTCCCAGAGACAACCGGAATGACTTTCGTCCTGGTGACGCATCTTGCTCCCGACCAGCGGAGCTATCTGACAGAGATCATGGAGCGGCATACCCGAATGCCGGTCCACGAGATTGAGGAAGGTCAGCGTCCCGAGCCGGACCACGTCTACGTCCTTCTGCCGAACTGGTACTTAGAGATGCGAGAGGGACGCTTCCGCCTCCAGGAACGACGAGCAGACGATCGAGCACCGGCGACCATCAACACCTTCTTTCGATCCGTTGCCGCCGATCAGCGAAATTACGCCATTGGCGTTGTACTTTCTGGCGCCGACTCGGATGGGGCTTCCGGACTGAAGACGATCAAAGGGGAAGGAGGCTTTGCGCTGGTGCAGAGCCCAGAATCCGCAGTTCATGGAAGTATGCCGCGGAACTCCATTGCGGCCGATCACGTTGATGTGGTGCTCCCGCCTGCCGAACTCGCGCTCGAGTTGGCACGCCTGGCACACCAGTTCACACGTCCTGATCTGGTTTCTTTGGAAGGCGGCAACACTCCTGAGGGCGAAGACAAGGCTTTTGAAGCCATTCTGCGTTTGCTAAGAACAGTCTCTGGCCTGGAGCTCAAGCTCTATAAGCCTGGCACGATACGAAGGCGGATGGCGCGGCGGATGATTCTGCAGCGCATCGAGACACTGCCCGAATACTTGCGAGTATTGCAAACCCGGTCCGACGAACTGCGAAAGCTTCAAGAAGACGTTCTGATCAACGTGACTCGGTTTTTCCGGGATCCGGAGTTCTGGGAGGCCTTGCAATCAACCGTCCTACCTGCGCTCTTTCGCGATCGCCCAATTGAAAACACCTTGCGGGTCTGGTGCGCAGGTTGCTCTTCAGGCGAGGAAGCCTACTCGCTTGCGATTGCGCTGTTGGAGTACAAGGCCGAGCACGGCATCGACATTCCAGTTCAGATCTTTGGCACTGACGCGAGCGAGCGCTCGATCGACATGGCCCGCAACGCGGTTTACCCGGATACCATTGCCGGTGAACTGTCGCCGGAACGCATACGACGTTTCTTCATCAAAGCTGATACGGGGTACCAGATCGCCAAGCGCGTGCGGGATCTATGTGTCTTTGCGAAGCAAAACCTCTGCAACGACCCACCATTCTCCCACGTCGACATCCTGAGCTGCCGCAACGTTATGATCTACTTCGCCCCGGTCTTGCAACAGCAGGTCTTGGCGACCTTTCACTACGCGCTCAATGCCGGCTCCTATCTTTTGCTCGGTCTCTCCGAAGGTCTACGAGACTTTGGTGATGCCTTTCTGCCGGTGGATCGCAAGAACAAGATCTACAGCAAGCAAGGCAGTATGTCCCATGATGCTGAGCTGTATCGCAGCTACCGCGCGTCCCAGCTTTCTCTGAGTCGGCCGCCCACTGAGGAGACAGGGAGCACGTGGCCCGAGGCTGAGCTGCAGCGTACGGCAGACCGCATTGCTCTCGCACGCTTTACACCTCCTGGCATGGTGGTTGACGAGCGTATGAACATCCTTCAGTTGCGCGGAGACATGTCCAGCTACATCGAGCCTGGTCCAGGTGCCGTCAGCTGGAGCCTTCAGCGTGTTCTTCGTGAGAGCATCGCAACCGGCGTCTGGCAGGCCGTGCGGAGAGCAGTCCAGGAAAACGTTGCCGTGTCCACTGCCTTCCCGTTTACCGACAAGGATGGCGAATCGCGAGAGATGCACGTGGACGTTCTGCCGATCACCGGAGCCGGTGTCAGCAGCATAGAGCGCTCTTTCCTTGTCTTCCTCCAGACTGGCCTTGAGGCGAAGAGCCTGCCAAGTTCTCATCCCTCACCCGGCTTGTCCGCAGATGAGCGCGAGAATCTGATCGTTCGCCAGGAACAGGACCTGAATGCAACACGCTTGCATTTGCGCTCTGTGCTCCAGGAGCGAGATGGTCGGAATCAGGAGCTGGTCTCGGCCAACGAAGAGATCCAGGCTGCAAATGAGGAATTGCAGAGCACGAATGAAGAGCTGGGCACCACCAAAGAGGAGTTGCAGAGCGCCAATGAAGAGCTGCAGACGGTCAACGACGAGTTGCAGCAGCGAAACCTCATTCTTGCGCAGACCGGCAACGATCTCAGCAATCTGCTCACCAGTGTGAGCCTTCCACTGCTGATGCTGACGAGCGATCTGCGCATCCGGCAGTTCACACCACCCATACAACGACTGCTGAGTGTACGACCGACCGACATCGGTAGGCCCATCAGCGAGATCCGACTTCAACTCAGCATCGACAATATCGAACCGATGCTTCGCGAGGTGATGGAGACGCTGAGCACGCGGGAAATCGAAGTGCAGGATCTCGATGGGCGTTGGTTTTCTCTTCGAGTACGGCCGTACCGCACGTCGGACGACAAGATCGAGGGTCTTGTCCTCATTCTCATGGACATCGATCAGCTCCGGCGCAGCCAGCAGGAGATGCTGGAGGCGCGAGACTTTGCTCGATCCGTGATCGAATGCGTCCCACTGCCCGTAATCGTCGTCCGAGAGGATCTAACGATTCAAACGGCCAATACGGCATTCCGCACACTGGCTCATAGGCGCTCTCACGACCTGGAGGGTCACTCGTTCCCAGATCTTGTCCAACTTCTCTGGGGCCTGAGTACCATGCGAGAACACCTTGAGAAGGTGTTTGGAGCTGAGCAGGGCGGAACCTCCGAGCTTGAACACCGTTCCACGACCCCCGACGAGCAGATGCTGGCAATCCGGCTTCAAGCGCTGCAGGCAGATGGCCATCAAGTCGCGCTTGTTGTCATGGAAGATGTCACCGTGCGTCGCCAGGCCGAAATGCTCCTGAACCGTGAAAACACTGCGCTTCACAGCGCAGTCGCCTCAGCAGCGATGACCCTGGATCGGACCCAGGATGATCTGAGAAGTCTTACGTCCCATCTCTTCACGGTGCAGGAAGAGGAGCGGCAAAGGGTTGCGCGAGAGCTGCACGATGACGTCAGCCAGCGCCTGAGCGCCCTGGATCTGCTCCTGGGTGAGGTGCGAGTAGGTCCAGAAGCTGCACGCAAGAGCAGCACGCTTGAGGCAGCCCGCCAGCAACTCCAGGTTTTAAATACCGACGTCAGGCTCATTTCTCATCATCTGCATCCCGCCGTATTAGATGAACTCGGGCTGTCGGCGGCACTGAAGGTTCTGGTAGATGAGTTCGGTCAGCGGGAAAGCATGCCGGCGACCTATCTGAGTCGAGACCTCGTGCCGCTACAAACACAGCCGGCGGCGATCGCACTCTATAGGATCGCTCAAGAGGCTCTTCGTAACGTGGCGAAGCATGCTGGTCGTACTCATGTGAAGGTCTTGCTTGAGCGGGATGGTCAGAACCTCCGGCTGCAGGTCATCGACCTTGGGATCGGATTCGACCAGAACTCTGATGCGACTCAGCCGATACGAGGTCTTGGGATGATCACGATGAAGGAGCGCGCTCACATGGCTCATGGCACAATGTCGGTGCACTCGACCTTGGGCCTGGGCACGACGATCACGGTGGAGCTTCCTTTCAATGAGTCTTCGTAAGCGCATTCTGATTGCTGACGATCACGAGCTGATCCTGACAGGAGTCGCCGCGCTGCTTGAGCCGACTTACGGGGTGGTCGGTCAGGTTCGTAACGGCAGAGATCTTGTCCTTGAGGCGAGGCGCCTGCGGCCAGACGTAATCGTCGTAGACGTCGGCATGCCTGAGCTGAATGGGTTGGAAGCCGTTCGTCAGCTGGCAGAGCAGGGGTGTACGTCGCGGATCGTCTTTCTTTCTCAGCACCTCGAAACAAGCTTTCTGGAGTTTGCATTCAACGCTGGCGCGCATGGGTACGTTGCCAAACAGTCTTCGTCAGCCGAGCTCCTGGATGCGATCGCAGCCGTGCTGCATGGCCACTACTACGTGACCTCTCGAGCAACGGGGCAAAAGGCGGACCTGCTTGCTCGTCGTGACCCGCGGACAAATCCAGCCAGCCTGCTTGGAAACAAACTCACGCCACGGCAACGCGAGGTCTTGCAATTGATTGCAGAGGGTAAATCCGCTAAGGAGATCGGAGCGGCTCTCAACATCTCGTCCAAGACGGCCGAGTTCCACCGCGGAGCGATCATGGACGAACTTGGTTTGCGGACAACCGCAGAGCTGACCCGTTACGCCATCTCCGCTAATATCGTGAGCGCTTGAGAAATGTGCCCTCAATCTTCGAGCTGCCTGAAAGAGCGCGTCGGCTAGTAATCTTCCCAGTTCTCTCGCGTTACGTGCGCTCGTTACCTTCTCTTTGGAACCAATACAGCGACACACGGAGGAACGGATATGGCGCAATATCAGGGTTCGGTACGATGGTTCAACAACGCCAAGGGCTATGGCTTTCTGGGGCGCAGTGATGGCCCTGATGTGTTCTGTCACTTCAGCGCGATCCAGCGTGACGGGTATAAGTGCCTGAAAGAAGACATGCAGGTCGAGTTCGACATTGTTCAAGGGGAGAAAGGGCCCCAGGCGGACAAGGTTTCGATTCGAGCCAAGGTCCAACATCCCTAGCAACAGCTACGCATAGAGTACATGGCGGACTACGGTCGATAGGCGTCCTGTGATCTCTGACTTGCTACGAGGGCTTTTCTCACGAATATCTGTCTTTCGGAGTCACGGTTTGCTTGCTCAACAGCAAGCCGTTCCGTCTTCGGGGTGATCCACCATCATGCTGGTAGCGCCCAGGATTCAGATCACACGGAAGGAGCACGCATGTTCAGCGAAGAAGAGATTAAAGCCGGATACGAGGTTGCATTTAACCCTACCGAAGAGCAAGTCCGGCGTTTCGCGTCATTAACTGACGAGCGCGGTCATCTGCACGGCACGGTAGTTCGCAAGGTGCTGCACACTCCCTACTGGTACGTTCGACTGGAACACGGAGAAACAACAGTTGCAAGAAGTTCCATCTCAATCCTTTCCGAGTCTGCTCAGAATTGGCCCTGATCGCGGATATAGAGAATGTGCCAACATCTCGACTCAGTGCGTGGGTCAATGGTCTTGTCCCATGCCTGAGGGATGATGCGGCGCATTGCTGAGCAGCTCATGGACTACGTGCAGCATCTCCGACGGGCCTCGAAGACAGTCCAGGCTGGCTACTCCTGCTTCACAGAACTCGCTGCGCGGCATCATGCAGAGTGGGATCGTGTCCGGAGATGCCGAAGCGAGTGTATTCAGATCGCTTCGGCGCTCTTCCACGCTGAGTGTGTGACAGATGATAAGTAGCTGAACGCTCCGCAAACCGGAGAAACTTCGAATGGGCACCAGTGTCGCTGAGACATGGTATCCAGCGGACTTCAGCACCAGCTCTCGGATATACAGTAGATCCGGATCTCTACCAGTGATAAGGATATGAGCTTGCCTGTTCACTGGGTACTCCCGTCGTTACACCCGTTGGTCGTCAGAACGCAAAGACCTGATAAGGTCGCTGCGTCTCGTTGGGTATACCTGACCCTACACTATTCAGCTGGTTAGCAGCTCCTAACCCCGTGTCTGCTTCAGCGCGCAATCTCATCGAAAGCTCTCTCTCTGCGCGGCCGTGGAGCGAAGCTCACGGGAATACCGGGCTGAACCCCGTCCACGCGACGTCCTTGAGAAGGTGATTCTGTGCCACAGTGAAGGTGGCCGACTCCGCTTCATCCCGCGAACCAATACAGCTCAGCTTGCGAGAAGATGTGAGTGGCCCCGATGCTAACCATACCGACAGACGCCATCCTTGCAGCCACGCTCCGCGCCATCGGTGATGGCGTGATCTCTTGCGATCGTGACGGCCGTGTAAACATGATGAACGGCGTTGCTGCGGAGCTGACGGGCTGGAGTGAACAGGAGGCACTTGGCCGGCCGCTCAAGGACGTGTTCGTCATTCTGAACGAGACAACACGAAAGCCGGTTGAAGATCCAGTTCATAAAGTGCTACGGCTTGGAACCGTCGTCGATTTGTCCAAACATACGGTGCTTGCTCGTCGTGACGGGACCGAGGTGGCTGTTGATGACAGCGCAGCGCCAATCCTCGATGAACGAGGTGAGCTGCGAGGCGTTGTCCTCGTATTTCGTGATGTCACCGCCCGCCGCGAAGCGGAGTGGAACCTCGAGCTTCTATCCAGAAGCGGCACGGTTCTGGGTGAGGCGGTTCTGGCAGATGACTTGCTCGCCCGCATGGATGGACTGCTGACAGAGCACTTTGCGGATCTCGCAGTCTTTGATTTGATTCAGCCCTCCGGAGAACTGCAGCGTCGCGTTGGACGTCATCGCCTCTCCGAACTGCAGGACACGGCCGATGAGCTGTGCCGCTTCATTTTAGCTTCGGAGCTTTCGGCCGACCCGACATGGGCGGTTCTAGAAAGCAGAGCCTCTATTTTCTTGCCAGTGGTGACGGACGCGATCATGCAAGCCGCGGCAAGGGATGCCGAACATCTCGAATTCTTACGGACCCGCCTGAAACCGCGCTCCATCCTTGCTGTACCGGTATGCGCAGGCCAGCGACACCTCGGAGTGCTTACGTTCATCCGGAACGTTATGGCGCTGCCGTTTACCCGTGCTGACCAGATTGCCGGGGAAGAGTTGGGGGCACGCGTCGGAGCCGCGCTCACGCGAACAGTTGAGGAACTCGCAAATAAAGACATCCTGACCAACACACGAGATCGCGTCACCGTCATCGATCAGAATGCCCTGATTGTTTCCATAAACATCGAAGGTGCGAAGAGGCTCGGCTTCTCCGACATAGGCAGCTTTGTGGGGCGGTCCTGGCTTTCCTACTGGGAAGGACAGCATCAGGCAGAGGCTGAACGTGCATTAACGGAGGCTCGCGTCACGGGAGCCGGTCACTTCGAGGGAGAACTGCAGTTCGCGGATGAAGCGACTTGGTGGGATGTCACGATCACCGCTATGCAGAGCTCGAGGCGCTTTCTTGTTGTCTCGCGGGAGATCACCAGCCGGCGCCTTGTTGAATTGGCACTCCGGCGGAGCGAAGAACGATTTCGTACTCTGATCGACCGTGCGAGCGTGGGTATCAACATCGGTGACGCAAATGGTGCGCTCACCTATATGAATCCAGCTCTGCTGTCGCTGATTGGGTATACGGAAGAAGAGGTACGGCGAGGAGAGGTGCGCTGGGATGACCTCACCCCGCCAAAGTATGCGGAAGTGGATCGAAGCGCCCTCCGCCAACTGCAAGAAGCGGGCGTTGCACAGCCTTACGAGAAGGCTTACCGAGCGAAGGATGGTCGCCTCGTTCCTATGCTTCTCGGGGCGACGATGATTCCTGCGTCAGATGTGAACAGCGAGGGAGACGATATCGCGGTCTTCTTCACGGACCTGACACGGCAGAAGAGGGCCGAGGCCGCCCTGCTTCAAACAGAAAAGCTAGCTGCCGTAGGCAAGCTGGCGTCCACCATCTCGCATGAGATCAACAACCCTCTTGAAGCCGTGACGAACCTCCTGTTTATCGTGCGTCAGGACCCGACCGTGCCGCAGCACGTGCGGGACTACCTGGAGACAGCAGATCGGGAACTCGCTCGTGTCTCTCAGGTCACGTCCCAGACGTTGCGCTTTCATCGCCAGTCCACTGCGGCGACGATGGTCAAGGCCGATGCTCTGGTGGGAGAGGTCCTGCAGCTTTACAGCGCGCGTCTCGCCAACTCCGAAATTGAGATACGACGAGACTATGCGTCGGACGCGCTGCTCACCTGCTTTGAAGGCGATGTCCGTCAGGTACTGAACAACCTTGTCGGCAATGCCGTTGACGCTATGCGGGTAGGTGGACGCCTGACGGTTCGCACACGACGTGCTACGCGCTGGTCCACCAAGGAGCACGGTGTGCGAATCACCATCGCGGACAGCGGTGCTGGGATGAGTCGGGAAGTTCTTGCTCAGATCTTTGAAGCGTTCTTCACGACCAAAGGCATCAACGGCACTGGTCTGGGACTGTGGATCTCATGTCGCATCGTGCACAAACATCGTGGCTATGTACGCGCATACAGCAGCCCCTCCCCAAATCATCACGGAAGTGTTTTTGAGCTCTGGTTGCCACTGCAGCTAGCCGATACCGCGAAGGAACCCTGGCATGTCGAAGCAGGGGATGCGGTCTGACACGGAGCGGTTGCGCCTAGGCGGAAACCAACTCCGCGTCTTTGGCTTCGATGGCGGCAGCCTTTTGCGGCTCTAAGCGCTTCAACAGGGTGAGCAGGCTGGCCGGATCGAAGGTCTCGAGATGATGATCCGCGTTGAAACATTCTCTACTCCCGGGCGCATGAACCACAATCACGGGCACACCCGGCCTGATTGCTTTCAGAGCGTGTACAAGATCGTCGCAACTCATGTCCGGCATCTTGGCGTCGAGTACGACGCCGCTGACATTCGGAAACTCAGTTAAGGTCTCAATTGCTTCGGGAGAGCTGTATGCGGTAATCACGTTGAACTTGCCGGTCTCGATGACGAGTTTGCGCGTGGAGATGCTGCCAGAGTGCTCACGGTCAACGACCAGATAACAAGGACGGATCATCAAATCATCTTATGGCCTCGCAGGCGGCAGCGTAAGCTGCCCACTTCTGCTCATCTCTCTCGTTTATAGCTGACGAGCTTCTTCGGGAGTCTGTTCAGCGGGGAGGAAGAGCCGGAAAACCGTGCCATAGACCTTTTCTCCCTGGCTGCTCCGCATGGTCAGAGTTCCGTGGTGCCGTTGCACGATATCGAGGCTGACCCAGAGCCCCAAACCTGAACCGTCTGCTCCTTTGGTGCTGAAGAACGGCTCGTACATCTTCTTCGCAGTCTCTTTGCTGATGCCTGTCCCCGTGTCGGAGATCGAAATAAAGACACCCTCAGTTCCGTTCCGGTTATGACCTGAGCGGCTCCGTATGGAGAGATGGCCGCCGTCGCGCATGGCATCGATCGCATTTCCAATGAGATTGGTGAGGACCTGGCGGACCTCGCCGTCGAAGCAAAGGGTGGTGCGGTCTGTTCTGTGTCGGAGTGAGAAGGAGATGTTGTGGTTTGTGAGGCGGCCGCCGAACATCTCCCTGATTCCGGACGAAAGCGCAGGAGCTGACATTCTGCGCAGTGCCGGCTTGCTGCGATGGAAACGGAGCGTCTGGTTGGTGATGGCCGACACCCGTTGCAACTCGCTCTCCGCTACGGTGATGTACTGTTTCGCTTCCTCGAGGCTAGAGGCGCCTCCTGCTAGATAGAGCAGATTGGTCACGGACTCGAGAGGATTATTGATTTCATGAGCGATCGTGCTGGCGAGTCGGCCCACCGCGGCCAACTGCTCACTCTTCCGTAGGGCATCGTCTGCCCGGCGGCGGTCAGTAACATCTCCCACCAAGCCAACTATCTCAACTACTTCATCGGTCTCGCCCCGGAAGTGCTTTCCCTTTGCCCAGATCCATCGTTCTTCACCATCAACTCGGAGAATGCGAGCCTCGAACTCCCAATCCGAGCCTGTCTCAAGCGCTTTACGGTACTTCGTATCGACGCGGTCCCGGTCGCGCGCATCAAGATGCTTGAGGAAAGTGGAGTAGGTCCAATCCGGATGCAGCGTCTCGTAGCCGAATATCTGATCGTGACGAAGGGAGCGGATGGTCTGCTGCGTTGCAACGTTCAGGCTCCAGCTGCCAAGCTGTCCGCTCTCCAAGGCCAGTCCACTGAGGCGCTGACTGCTCGCGAGCGGAGTCGGAGAGGCAGTCGGAGCCTTAGAAGACGAATCATGGGGGTGGGTTGGCACAAATCTCCTTGGGGTGTGCGAAGCACTCAGTCCGAAAAGCCCCTGCGCGCTCCACTCATCTGCCAGCTAAGGCTTAGGCGAGTCCTGAGACCTCGCCTCTGGTAGCCGGTCACCCTTCTTCTTCTGCGTTTTCGATATCGCTTCTTTGCTCACGGGCACCTCTCTGTTTAGGATGCAACTCCTACCCGCAAACGAAAGAGGACCTACTTCGTTCGGTTTTGGGCAGATAGAGGTGCACGAGGGATGAGAGAAAGAAGCATGGAACCCACAATCAAGATCGTTGCAGCAGAGCGTGTCCGCGAAGGTGTGATGGTGGAATTTAGTGATGGACGATTGGCGGTCTTCCCCGCCACGCTGCTCTGGGAACTGGTGCCGGGCTTTCGAGTAGAGAACCCATTCGAGGAGGAGGAATGATGCTGGTCGCTCGGGAGAGGTGACCTCAAATCCATTAGGAGAACCAGCTGGTCACCTGTTCCAAGCGGGTGGCACTGCGAGATGTTGAGCATAGAAACGAGCGATAGGACCACGTGCAGCAGGCAGGCTGAACGTCTATACTCATGACTGGTCAGTTCGGGACGTGTGGCCTCATCCTAAGGAGAGCCCCCTTGAACATCCTCCAGCACAAGGCATTCGAGAACGATACAGTTGTTCTTGATGGCAAGCACTTTGTCGATTGCACGTTTCAGAGCTGCACCCTGGAGTACAGCGGCGGCCCGGTCGTCTTTGAGCGAACCCATCTCAGTCGCTGCAACTACCTGTTCTTTGCTGAGGCGCAGAGTACGGTGCGCTTTCTTCAGGAACTTGGCTTAATGCCCTTCGATCCGAGCCAATGGGCTGAGATGACCGGGCTGGTGCACTGATCTCGCTTGCTGTAGTAGTCGTAGACTTAGCACCATGAACGAGATGGAAGCGCTCGCCTCGGAGCGGAAAGCGTTGGCAAACAGTGTACAACGTTGGCGCCGCTCCGTTGTGGACCTCAGCGAGCGGGTAAAGGTCACTCGAGGTGGCTCAGCGCTTCGCGCCTCTCTCCGCGACGCAACCGCAGAGCTTGATGTTGCGCAAGGCAAGCTAGCTGCCTTCGACCGCAATCTGTTGAACTCCCTTTCCGATTAGGTCCGCACAGCATGCTCACCAGCGGCCAAGGCGCGCTTGGGAGCTGCTGAGCATCGCCAACAGAGGGGACAAGCCGATGCGCGCACAGCTGTTCGCTACTTTTAGGCTTGTCGTAGAGACGATAGTAGGCCTTCTCGGTATTACCTGACCAATGTAGTTTAAGCCCGGCGAATACGAGGCGATTGCTCGACAGAAAGGTCGATCCAGCGGCTGCGGAATACGCATCACAGAAATATCTCGGCGAAACGAACGGTGATGTTCGGCAAGGGGGGCGTTCGCCGCCGCACCCCTCAGGAGCATCCCCATGTTCAGTGAGCAGGAAGTAGCAGTCGGGTGTGACATCACGTTCAAACCCACCCTGGACCAGCTGGCGTATTTGGCGCAGCGACCCGACGGCTGGGGTCATTTGCACGGCACAGTTCTCCGCAAGATCGCAGGCGTCCCATGTTGGTTCGTCACACTGCGGAGCAGAACCGTCATAGTCTCAGACGACGCGATCGCGATTCTGTCTGGTGATACAGAGCATGAACTGGCGCGATATGTGGGTATGGAGCGCACCGTTTCCTGAGTGCCGTCTCTTGCCAGAGATCACACCTGCTCGACTGAAGGGAAGCAAATCCCGTCCCGTCGATGGTTCTTCGGGCCGCTCGCCGACTTTCAGAGCGGGGGTTGCGTCTTCATTCTTGTAACCCCTTGAAAATGCAAGCGCGAGGAGAGAACTGCTATGACGTCGGAAACTGAACCTCGTGTGGTCGCCGCGAAGCGGATCGGAGATGACGCATTCATCGAGTTCGCAGACGGCAAAAGCGCGCTCTTCCCAGCATCATTTCTTGCTGCCCACAGACCTTGGTACGCCATGGAGCTGCCGCATGATGCTTCAGAACAACCTGAGGGCTAGTCCTATACGACGCAATTTGCCTTACCACGGGTTCTGACATCGACCTCAGTGTCCGCGATGGTGGCGCACGGCTAGACAGCGTGAGCCAACTCGACGAGCAGAGTGCGCAACATCCGTTGTGCGCGTCCCGGGTCGCTTTATCGAGTAGCGGCTTCGTAAGGCAGGAACAACGCAAACACTGTCCCGGTATGCCCTTCCCGTTGCGAGCTCCGGAGCCGGAGCTCGCCATGATGTCGCGAGACGATCTCCTTGCTGACCCAGAGTCCGAGCCCCGTACCCTCCATACCCTTAGTCGTGAAGAACGCCTGAAAAGCCTTCTGCAGTATTTGCGGCGACATACCTGGACCTGTATCGGCAATCGTCAGAACCAGCCCTTTGCTGCCTGTAAGCCAGTTTCGCCCATCGCGTGTTCGCACCAGGAGCCGGCCCCCGGTCGGATACATGGCATCGGCCGCATTCCCCACCAGGTTGTTGAGCACCTGTCTGATCTTGCCTTCGAAGCAGAGTACGCACGTCTGAGCGACGCCGCTGCAATGGTGCAGGGGTACTTGCTCTCTACAACACAAGACTCACGGCCTCGGACATCGAGTTGCGGCTGGATCTCGGTCGAAACGTGACCTTCAGCGCCTATGAAGGTGACATCCGGCAAGTGCTGAATAATCTGGTAGGCAACGCATACGATGCGATGCGCAAGGGGGCATTCTTTCAATTCGAGCGCGATGCTCGACTAATCCCAAAACAGGACAGAAAGGTGCCGCGATCACGATTGGAAATACGGGTACTGGCATATCTGCTGAGGCGCAACAGCGCCTCTTCCAGGCCTTTCAGTCGACCAAAGGGATACATGGAACCGGCCTTGGTTTATGGATCTCCAAGCGCATCGTTCACAAACACAAAGGTCATCTCTGGTTTCGGAGCTCGACAGGTGAGCGGCACGGAACGGTCTTCCGCTTGTGGGTGCCTTCGGATGTCGCACTGACCGCATCAGAGGGTTGGGCGTAGTGCCCTTAACGAGCTAGTGCTATCACCTTCGGTGGGCATCAACCGACCTCATCCAGGACGAGAGCCTGCGATGAAACAAAGTTTGACCGGTGTTATTGCCGTAGAGCAGATCATAAGCTGATGTCACCGAGTTCGCCAATGGCAAGAGCGCACCCTCCCAGTGTCGTTTGCTTTGCGTACAGATCCCTGCGGTACGGACCTTCAGCCGCCCATGGTCAAGTCCTATTCGTCGCGCCGCAATGCGCAACGACAGGAAATGCAGTGAACGATCCGCTGGCGGATGCCGTTACCGAGTGATGCGTTGAGGAGCCCATGATTATGTCTGTTTGTTCACCATCCAGCAAAGAGCAGGGCACGTTACTCCCCTGAGCACTTTAGTGATGAACGGCCTCACGCAGGTGAAGGCATCCTAATCTGCCGGTCGAGAACGCTAGGCCACCCTTCTTCAGAGGTTTAATAATGACGCTCTCACATCGTGCTGTCACACGCAGCGCTTTCCTTACAGCATTCGCTTTGTTCACCGTCGTGCCGCTCCATGCTCAATCAAGCGCACCTCTCACGGACGCTCAGGTTCGTGCCGCTCTCGATCCCGACATGGCAAAAGTCATCTCGGTCTTCGATGCGATAAAGGGCGCCCCCATCACTCAACTGCCCCCCCAGGATGCGCGGCAGCAGTTCAGCGCTGAGGACGCGGCTAAGGTTGTGGCACGCGAGACTGGCGCCGCGACGAAACCCATGCCCGTTGGGAAGGTCACCGATGGCATGATGATCCCCGGCCCCGACAGCACCAACATTCCCGTCCGTATCTACACTCCAGAAGGGGTGGGTCCCTTTCCTGTGGTCGTCTACTTTCACGGTGGCGGCTTCGTGATCGCCACCAACGACACCTATGACTCGAGCGCCCGCGCGATCTGCAACTACGCTCGTGCAATCGTCATCGCAGTCGAGTACCGCAAATCGCCTGAGTCACCGTTTCCCGATGCACTGAACGATGCGGTCGCTGGCTATCAGTGGGCTGTCAACAACATTGAGCGTTACCAGGGCAACCCCCGCAAGATCGCCGTCATGGGGGAGAGTGCCGGGGGCAACTTGGCCACTGAGGTAGCCATTGCCGCTCGCGACCGTGGTCTCCAGCACCCCACGGCGCAGGTGCTGGTCTACCCCATCACCAGCAGCAACCTCGACCAAACGTCTGACCAGCTTTACACGAGTCCGGTTTTGCCGCTCAATACACCGGCGCTGCCGTTATTCTCGAAACTTTACCTTGACCGCGCCAACCCCAACGACCCTGACGTGGCTCCTGTTAATGCGGATCTGAAGGGTCTGCCACCTGCCACCATCATCGCCGCGGAGCTCGATCCACTACGCAGTGACGGGCAGACCTACGCCACCAAACTCCGGCAAGCTGGCGTCTCCGTCACTTACCGACTCTATACCGGTGTCACACATGAGTTCTTCGGTATGGGTGCTGTCGTCAGCAAGGCCCGTCAAGCGGAGATGCTCGCCGCCCAGCAGCTAGTTCTATCGTTTCGCTAAATGCAGGAATTGAGGGGGACTGAGTGATGCGGTCCTCCTCATCCGAGCACCCGTGATTGCGACTCTCCTTAGGAGTGTACGGACGCACAGACGAAGTGCCGTCGACAGAAGGTGGTGTCGTGCGCCGGTTCAGGCCAAGGCTTTCGCAGCTGCTGCAGCTATGCCGGCACCTCGTCGAGATTGGTTGGAGTCTCTGGTTGCCTGCGATTATCAGCAAGCCGGCTCTCGGCTAAAGCTTTGTAGACCACCAACCGTGCCCGGTTGATACCACCTAAGGGACGATGAGCGGCGAGTGCATGGCCGGGGGAAAATGTTAGATCTTCAAAATACCTATCTTTCACCGGTTCCCAAGCCGTTTGCGCCGGAATGTTGAGCCGGGCAACCGTCACATACTGCGAGTCAGCCTCGGACCATGCCGCCTGCGCATCTTCGATAGGCATGTCTTCCAACCCCGTATTCAGCTGAACCCGCATCTCAAACTCTGCTGCATTCGAGCTAAAGAAATGATTCATCGCTTCGCGCAAGGCGTCCGGAGTCTCTGGATTAAAAGATTGCTCCTTAAGTGCTCTCAGACCAGCCGACGAAGGGAACAGACCCAGCTTTGCCACGTACTCGCCGTAGCGATAAGGGACTTGAGAGAAGTACTCTTCACTTGCGGGATGCATAACAGGATGGCCGTAGAACGCCATCTTTTCGGAATTTGCTCCAACGGCATTTAAGACTGCGTTCGTTGCCCGCGCCACCGTTGAGACCGCGCCTTTCACACCATCCGAGAGCTTCGGCGCAACTTCAGCATTTGGCTTGAAAGCCTGTAGGAACTCCTTCATCTCACTCGCGAGGAAGGTTTTGCCCACGTCAAATACCCAATCCTGCGTATCGGCGGTGTGCCCTTCAAGCTTTGCCCCTTTCACCCCCAGCACTTTCACCGACATACCGCGGTCTGTCGAGAGCTTTGAATCGTCAAGAAGTTCACCAGGTGCCTGAGCCATACGCACCAGCACCTGATACCGACCTTGCTGAGCGAAGAGGCCTTGCGCCAGATGCACGGGCAATCCTTCCTGAATGATCAGCTCACCTTTTAAGAGTGCGTGTGCTTTGGCGTGGGAGATGCGCACTGATTGGCCGTATTCCTGACGGGCCATCTCCATCCCATCTTTCATCACCCGAATGATCTTTTGTATCGTCTCGTTCTCATCGGTGGCGAGTACTTCGAGATCGTCTCGGTACATGAGGTAGTTGGGCATACGACGGCTACTCCTTACGGTGGCTAGGCGTTCTGATGCTGTCAGGTGTTAAACCTGTACTTCTTAGTTCACTAACCCCGACCATCGCCGTGTGAGTGAACGCAGCAAGTACTATCTCGATCTGCATGGATCCGAACATCTTTCAAGAGACGTTGGACAGAGAGCGTGGATCTACCGTGATGAGGCCGATTCCATCGGCAAAGGCAGTGCATGTCGCGCCTCCAGAGCTGCTCTCGAGCTTGTGGTCGAGCCAAACCACCCTACCGATGTTCAGGATTCCTTCTCCCGAGTGTGTTCCCTTCGAAGCGCTATCAACAACGCTATACGGGACCTCTTTCGAAACAGTACAGCTATGGCGGTACTCTGCTGGTCTCATGACATGCCTCCTGAAGCTCTGCCTCAGCTAACGTTCAGCCGAGGTCCGCGGTTTCGGGCTGACGCCCTCCTCGCTCCCAAAACAGAATACGCCCGCCACGCGATGTGCTCGCGAATCGCAAGTGTTCATGAAAGCACTTAGCGCAGGTGAAGTCCCGTCGTGTGTTGCTGCATTCCACATCCTTGGTTCCTCTAGTTCTGGTCAACGACAGTTCCTCCCCATAACGTGCTAGCAAGTGCGCTGGGATGAACTTGTGGGAATCGTGCGACAGGACGCTCGCCTTGTCTCAGAAAGCAACATTCTCCTGTGTTACGTTGGGACCCGGTGAGAGCTGGTCCGTGCCTTTTCTATGGTGGTGCACAACTTCTTGCGTGTACTCCTGGTCGTTCGGGTTGCTATACAGCTAGCGCGTGTGTGCTGAAAACGACGGAACGCTGCTGAAAAGCAGCAGACTTCAGCATTCTAAGGGCGCTCGCCAGCAGCATCGTCAACGTGACGTTCTGGCCGACGCCGCCATATACCTAGTCGCCTCGTGGGGTAGGAACGTGTCGAGCACAAGCTTTTGTGGGAGTTTGCTAAAGAGCTTCATGCGGCGACCTCCGCGGAGAGTTCTGCAAACGTAAGCCGGCGAAATTCGGTTAGCAGGCACTTCAACATCCCGATGCAGGTTTCGCCTGGACCGAGGACCTCCTCGAGATAGGGTGAGGCTGCCCCGCCATCTTTCCTGCGACCTACGATCGTCCCCACGGAGATGTACTCAAAGATTTCAAAGCACTCCAGGACGCCGGCTTCATAACGCCTCCGGCTGCCAGGGCAATGTGCGATCGCATAGCGAGTGCAAGCGGTGCACGCCGGCGGTTCGCGAAGCACGGGGCGTGGGGGGCCGAAGTCGAGAGACGGCAACGCACGGGAGTTCTCAGGAATATCCATGCCGAAAGAGCGCTGCGACGTGAGCGGGACGTTGCAGACCTGACAGCAGCGAGTCTTGACCGTCTGCCTTTGCCGCTGTTCATTCATCACGCCCCATACCGGACAGCCGACACCGCGAGCACCAACGGTGAAGAGTGCAGCCCGACCTCCTGCATGCCGATCGGTTGCGATGCGGTAGCCTCCCACTTCGCTCGACCACAGTGCCACGTAAGGAACGGGTATCCCGCCCCAGAAGAACTGCCGTTGAACGGCCATGTTCGCTCTCTCTTTCATGGTCCGGCAATGCGTGCATGCAGTATCGCAGACAAAGACGCCTCACAGGTGGTCCTGGCAGCACACGGTCTCACAGGCAACCGACCTGGACCCGGCACTCGGTTGAATGCTTGTTGTGTTGTAGGGTGAAAACGCTGCCACCTCCTAATCCCTGGGTGCGAGATTCGAGCGGCATGGCGTGGCGAGAGTGAACGGAGACACCAGGTGCGGGAGCTCCCGATGGCGTGTGCGTGCCCCGTCCGTCAGATTTCCTTTATTGCCGCGTAGACCCCAGTCCCCCCATGATCTCGCGCCTGGCCGCCGACAAGTCTTCAGCGATCTCCTCATCGAACTGCAGAGGCGTAGTTCTGGGGACCCGTGGGGGACTACGCTGGCTCAAAAGGCAGCGACGGATCTCGACTGGGAGGCGATCTGCCAGCATCGTGCGGTTTGCCCGCTGTGCAAGGGAAGCGCCCCTGGCGAAGAGATGGTTCATGAGAATCACCGTATGTGCGGTCGCTATCTCTGTCGCAGTGGCAAACAGAGACTAGCGGAGCACTTCAACGCGCACCCGATCCCGGCCGATCTGTCGCTGCCGGACGTCGACTACAACATTGCGTCAACGACGTATCAGCCCATCGTCCGGCCGAGTCGAAAGACGGGCGAGCGCGAGCTGGTCTTAGCGCGCTGGGGTTTGGTGCGTACTTCACAAAGGACCTCACAGACATCAAGGGGCTCTCGACCATCAACGCCCGCTAGGAGACGATCGCCACCGCTTCGACCAGGCGCGAGCCATTCAAGAAAC
The DNA here is from genome assembly GCA_965200515.1 of Granulicella sp. Lineage (GTDB taxonomy): Bacteria > Acidobacteriota > Terriglobia > Terriglobales > Acidobacteriaceae > Granulicella. The sequence continues at coordinate 76,310 of CBDAUT010000009.1, forward strand.
GGGGCTGCCTTGTGCCTGCTTCAGTGTGCTTTCCTTTGAAAGGAACACCGCTCCTCAGCGACGCCCTTCCCAGACAGATAGGCGCTAACTACTGAGGGGGCTCTGCTATCTGTGGCTTTACCGTCACCACCGATATCATCCTAGGGTTCAGGGTTTCTTAACCAACGGCCCGGCCGCTTATCCTCCGTTGAGACCATCTTGAGTGTGCCATCTCCGCCCAGAGGCTTTCCGTCAACTGCATCGGCGACCTAGACCTCACCGCTATGAAGAATTGGGTCCACCTCTGCAAGCGAGTACAGCACGTCGTACCCGTCCGCTCCTTCCGCAAGGACACCAGACCTCCCTTGACCTGTTCTCCTTGCGGGACATCGACCTTGGCGAGCAAAACTGAAAGCGACACCCCGGAATAGTTTTCGCTGGCTTTGGTATGTCCGTTCACAACGACAACTAATCGATGTGGCAACTTCGACAAGTCGTCCGCACTCAGCGTCAACACTTTGCCCTGCGAGCCGTGCAGCGTGAGAAGCTCGGATCGAACAGCTGGACGGGCTCATGGTGCATCTTCTGGGCACCGACTCCATCTCCGCAGACCAGCAGTAAAGAGGGAGAGCGGTTATCTGAGCAAGTGTCCAACGCTGGATGATGTTCACAACTCCGGTTCTACTGGGACCCTCCCCGGGGAAACATACATTACGTGGTTGCTGGCATTCGTCCCGGTGAGGTCTCCCGCGGCGATCGTGGAGTAGTAATGCGTGTCCGTGATGTTCTGGCTGTTGGAGCGGAGGGTTGCGAGCTTGTCGAAGACCGGCCGAGCATACCGGAAGCCAAGCAAGATTAGACTTCTTGCTGCCCGGCAGGACGTGGAAGTTCTCGGCATCCTGCCGGTGTTGACCAGGATCTCCGGAGCTTACCAGAACTCTGAGATATCTGGTCTGACCTCCGCCCACGACTTGATGTTAGGGCAAGATGCGGAAGCGCCCCGCGCCGCAGTCGCCCGAAGCGGGCGACCAACAAAGCGATCAGCGCTGAAGCCGAAGAGTGCCTGTCGCCGAAGCGTCGCACCAGGTCATCCGAGTGTAAGGCAAAGATTGAGGCGGCACAGAAGAAGCGTTGGGCGGCACAGAAGGACGAACTAGCCAGAAATCCAAGGCCTCCTCAACCCGCAAGAGTGCTCCTGTCGCGAAAAGATGGTGGCGAAGCAATCCGCAAGTCCGCAGTGAAGAACGCCGTCGCCGAGAAGCCTCCTGCGAGGAATGTATCGACACCTGCGAAGACTGTCAGCGTCCGTACAAGCCACACGACTGGAGAGTAGTAGTCCAGGGATGGCGGTTGGCTTCTTTGTTGCCGACGATGAAGCGAGAGTAGAGGTGTTCAATCGAAGCTACGTTCCTTCTCCGGGGTCGTCTGCTGTCTCAACGTGCGAGTAAGAGGATTTCGATGCATCCCCATTTTCCGATGCAGCCTTTCCCATGTGTCCGTTTTGCGCATCAATGACATGTCGTATGTAGCTTGCCTGAAAGAGTCGAAGCCCTTCGTCGAACGCCACGCCTTCGGCGAGCATCATCAGGATGAGGTTCTTCTGCGCGCTTTGTATCGACCTGCCGTTTGCCTGGGGAGCCGCAAGGGGAAGAGTCATGGGCCTATTGTGTCCTCTCCCGTGAGCTTTGGTCCAGTCAGATTTTGTGCTGACTTTGAGCCGTAATCGAGTGAAGCGAAGCGGACTTTGGATGTCACCATCAGAGGCAAGCGTCTTCACCCTTGCATGTGGCTTGGTGTCGTTCTTCTCTGTTGAAGACAGGGCGAAAGGCGAGTACCCGTCGGTCGCATTTTTACATGGGCCCTTGGAGCCCTAGAGTATTCGTCATGAGCTCTTGCCCGTTCGCCATTCAACTCCAGACAGCACACGTCGGCCAGCTTGGGCGCTTTCGCGCGAATGACACCTGGGATGTGGCGATGGCCAAGAAGGCGGCGACAGACGCCGCCTGGCAGGCCGTATGTGAACACCGTGCGATCTGCCCGTTGTGCAAAGGCCAGCCCGAGCTGTCGGAGAGGGTTCACTAGAATCACTCCATGTGTGGCCGCTACGTTCGCCGGAGTGACAAGCAGCGCCTGGCAGCCTACTTCCATGCGAACCCGCAGCCGGCTGAGTTCCCGCTGCCGGACGCTGACTTCAACATCGCGCCCACTACCCAGCAGCCGATCGTTCGGCAGAGCCGGGAGACTGGTGAACGCGAGTTGGTTCTGGCGCGCTGGGGTCTGGTGCCGTTCTTCACCAAAGATCTGAAGGACGTGAAAGGGCTTTCGACCATCAATGCCCGGGCGGAGACGATCACCAAGGCGCCGACGTGGCGAGAGCCATTCCGCAAACGCCGTTGCCTGGTGCCGGCGAACGCTTTCTACGAATGGCCGAAAGCAGGGAAGCCTCCCAAGCAGCCCTATGCCTTTGAGCTGGCGAATGGGCAGCCGATGGCCCTTGCCGGGCTGTGGGACGCCTGGAAAGATGCCCAGGGGCACTGGCTCCAGTCGTTCGCGATCGTGACGACCGAGGCGAATGAGGTTATGAGCCGAATTCACCCGCGGATGCCGGTGATCCTCCATACACGTGACTTCGATCGCTGGCTCGACCGCGGAGAGACGGAGCAGCTGCCATTTGACTTGCTGCGACCGTACGAGTCGGAGGATATGGAGGTCTTTGAGGCGAACCCCAAGGTCGGCAACATTCGAAACAACGGCCCGGAGATGCTGCGCGCGGCCGTGCGAGCTGCTGAAGATGGGGATTTACCCCTGTAAATCAGCGCTGCTCACCAGGTCTGTGGTCGGACCTGGTGAGCGAACCCACGTCCGTGCCACAGTTACAGCGCCATGGGACCGCTCGTACAAACTGAGCCAGGGCGAGCCTGGTTAAGGGAACAGCGGCACCGCGGCACGTGTTCGCGCCCGTGGAGCTGCTGTTCTGGCGTCACCTGATCAGCAAGGCCACGTACGACGCGAAGAAATCGGCGAACGGCATCCCTACCGCACTCGCCATCCTGTCGCAGTGCTGGATTGAAGAGGACTGGCCGACGCAAGAGAACGCGTGCTCCTGGCTAAGAGTTTCTCCGGAGTTGGAGCGGAAGCGTCATGTCCACCTAGATGGTGGGCAGTCTGCCAGGTGACATCTTTGTTGGTGCCCGATAGAAATGTCCTACATGGGGGCCGGATAGAAATGTCAGTCTAACTCTCGTCTCCGTCTTCGCGGTGCGTAATGTGGGAACTGCCGTTCTTTTGGCGGTTTCCAAGGTCTGTGGGAAGGGTGGAACGGCTTTATCGTTCCATGCTTTCCATCAGACCGTCATTTCCACCGCGGCGCGCGGACGCGCTTTCTCGACGAAGTTCGGTCCGTAGATCGCTCGTGGGTTTTTCTTGTACCCAGTCTTTTCGCTGTTGGTCATCACCTTCGTCCCGCGCTTCAGATCCTGCTGCGCTTTGACGATCGTCAGCGCATGTCCGAGTCGCTTGTTCTCGACGATCGCGGCGTGGCTAACCCGCTGGTCCTTGCTGAAGACACGATAGGGAAGAGCTACGCCCTTCCAGCGCACCTCGAGCGGTCTGTCGGGGAAGTCGTACAGTTCGACGTACCGGCCCACCAGCCCCTTCGAGAGGTCTGTCTGCTCCAGGATGATCAGCTTGCGATCGTAGTGGAAGGTGAGCTGCGCACCGACGTAGCGCCGCTCGCGATGGCACAGGATGTCTTGGAGCCGTGAAGCCGCAAGGTTGAGCGTGCGATGCAGATCTTCAGGCTTCGCCGCACGTACAGAGAACCGTTCGTTGTAGCGCTCGATGAACCGTGGAAGGAAGCTGTTGCCAGCTTCCATATCTCTGACGCCTGCCAGGCGCAGCTCCTTCACCAGCCGATCCTGTAAGGTTCGATTGGCCCGTTCCACGCGGCCCTTCGCCTGGCTGGAGTTGGCGCAGATGATCTCGATGTTCAGTTCAGCCAAGGCACGGCCGAACTGCGTCATGCCTTGACCGCCCTTGGCCTCCGGTCTGTTTACGCGGAAGATCGAGTGCTTGTCGGAGTAGAACGCCACCGGACAGCCGTGGCTCTGGACGTATCCTTTCAACGCTTCGAAGTAGCTTGCGGTGCTCTCGCTGGGTACGAAGCGCAACTGCATTAGCCTGCTGGTCGAGTCATCGATGAAGACCAACAACGTGCAGGGCTCGCCGCGGCTCTCGAACCAGCGATGTTCGCTGCCATCGATCTGGACCAACTCGCCATACGACTCGCGGCGGAGACGTGGCTGATGGAACGTCTTCCGCTGCTTGCGAGAGGCCCAGAGGCCAGCCTCAAGCATCCACGTCCGCACGGTCTCCCGGCCCACCTTGATGCCGTGCCGCTCATACAGGGCTTCGATGGCCAGCGTCGGTCCGAAGTCTCGGTACTGAGTTCGGACCAACTCGAGTGAGTACTCTCGAACACCCTCGTTGGCCCGGTGGTTCGACCGCTTACCTCGGCCCTTATGGATCAGCCCGCCGCCACCATCATCCCGGTAGCGCAGCAACAGCCGGCCTACCTGCCGCACCGCCACATCTAGCACGATCGCCGCCGAACCACCGTGCGCCGTCCCGCCACAACTTCTGTCAGCACCTCGATCCGTTGCAGATCGCGTTCGCTCATCATCACCCAGCCCAAGTCGTGCCTCCCAAGCTTTAGGCTTGCAAGCGGAATCGGACATTTCTATCGGGCGAGGGTAGGACATTTGTATCCGGCGCTTATATTTTCTATTACAGAAGCTTTGTTATCGGACGTAAGTTGTTCACCGGAAACAACTTACGTCCAATGGTATCACTACAGCTTGGGCGGGACAACGGCATCCTTGGCGGCCTTCGCCAACCGGAACTTCACAGTCGTTTTGGCCTTGATCTTAATCACCTCACCGGTCGCCGGGTTGCGGCCCATCCGGGCTGCACGCTGTGCTTTGACCAGCTTGCCCAGGCCCGGAATCGTGAACTCGCCGTTCTTTCGGGTGTGGGTGGTCGCGGTCTCGATCAGCAGATCGAAGAAGGCCGCGATCTGCTTGGGAGGCACTTCCATCTGCTCAGCCATGTACCGGATCAGCTGGGTCTTGGTCATCTTCTGGACAGGTGCCTTCGTACCCGCCGAAGCCTTGGTTGGTGTTGTCTTCTTCGCCGGAACAGCCGTCTTCTTCGCTACCGCTTTCTTCGTCGCCAATGGATCTCTCCCGTTTTTCACTTCATGCTGCCGATGGTCCGCTTCGAACGACCGCGCTCTCAGCATATCGGCACTCCTGAACAGAAGCGGACTCATTTGCGCCCAACTTCCCACAACCGCGTTTAGCAGGATTATGAAGACGACTTCAGGCTTGCGCCTTGGAGCGAAGCGTAACCTCTCCGATGTTCACTTCCTTAGGCTGCTGCAGGATGTACACGATAGCCTTCGCCACAGCCTCAGGTGACATGGCGAACTTCTCTCCCGCCTTCTGCATCTGGGCCTTGAGTTCTGGATTCTTGACGTGTTCGCTGAATGCCGTATCGGTAAAGCCCAGCAGGATGGTGCTAACTCGTATCTGTCCAGCCAGCTCCTGTCGAAGACCATCCGAGAGCGCGAGGACTGCCGCTTTCGTGGCCGAATAGACCACCTGGTTCGGTACTGTCTTCCGGGCTGCCGTGGATGCCGTATGGATGAAGTGACCCGAGCCCTGTTCCCGAAATAGAGGGAGCGCAGCCGCTACCCCGTACAGGACGCCTTTAATGTTGACGTCCACCATCGTTTCCCAGTCTTCGACAGCAAGCTCGTCGAACGGCCCAATAGGCATGGCCCCGGCATTGCTGAACAGAACATCCAGCCGCCCGAAGTTCTCCTGGGCGAGGCGCACCAGAGAAATCAGGTCCTCGCGCTTGCTCACGTCCGTCGAGCGGAATACCACTTCCCCTCCGGCAAGGCGGATCTGCTCGGCAACCCGCGCAAGAGCTTCCTCATGCCGGGCACCTAACACAAGCTTTGCTCCGAGGCGAGCCAGCTGAAGGGCTGCCGCCTTGCCTATCCCACTACTCGCGCCTGTAATTGCAACGACCTGTCCTGCAATCATGAAACCTCCGACATCAAAGCTTTGTCTGGGTAAATGCTCCGAAGAACTCCTGGCAATGTCTTCGCCACAAAGGTTGGCAACCCGCCGGAAGTCAGTTGCAGTCTTTTTCAGCGGAGGCCAGACACCTTGAAGTAGGAGCAGGCGGCATCAGCCGATCTTGGGGACAGCCTTCATCTTTTCGCGCTGCCTATCGCTAAACCAGACATATTCGAGGTTGTGACCTAATCTGGCCATCTCGTCGACGAACGCGAAGCGCAGGTCGTCACCCACTGCGCCGCGTAGGCGCGGCGGGTGAGTTCGCGTCATTTCCTCCATGTAGTTGAGCCACTCGTCATGGGTTCCGGTGATCTGGAACTGCACGTGATGGACCTTGACCGCGAAGCTGCCGTCGGTCGGCAGGTTTTGGCGGAATAGGTCGGTGTCGCTGCCCCGGTCCTCGATGATCTCCAGCTCCCCGCCATTCATCATTGCTTGCGCGACCTTCATCCTGACCTTGCAGGGCCGGCCGTTCTCCTCGGCATCCACCTCCTGCTCGCCGACCTGAAACGCAGCAACCCCGAACTGGTCGCGGAATAACATGGTGGCCTGATCGATATCGGTGGTCACATAGGCGAGTTGATCAAACAGTTGGTTCAGCATCTTCATGGGGCGGCTCCTTCGAAACTTAGATGTAAAGCGGTTCAGCCCTGCGCTCTTGAGCGAAGGGTCACCTCTCCGATGTTACCTCTGCCGGCTGCTGGAGGATGTAAACGATGGCATTCGCCACAGCCACAGGTGACATGGCGAACTTCTCACCTGCCCTCTGCATCTGGGCCTTCGACTCGGGATTCCTTACGTGATCGCTGAACGCCGTGTCGGTGAAGCCTGCAAGAATTGTGCTGACTCGTATGTGCCCCGCCAGCTCCTGACGGAGGCCGTCAGATAAGGCGAGTACGGCCGCCTTCGTGTTGGAAGAACAAGGCAGCCCTAGGGATCAGCGTCTGCCTGTCTGAGAACCGTTTTTTTGACAGGCGGAACTCCAGAGACACCATGAGCCTCCCACTCGAACAGGGGACGACACACTAGAGTTCCGTCGCTTATAAACCCTCGACCGCGAGTGTCTACTTTGACAAGCTAAGGACGTGATCCACCATGGTCCCCGAGCTCCCCAAGTACTTCGTCGGATCGAGTAGATCTTCCAGCGCTTTGCGGTCAAACATCTTGCTGATGTCCGTGTCGGCGCTTAGAAGGTCGATCAACTTGCCCTTGCCTTGTGAAACCGCGATGCAGATAGTCGACAGCTTGTCGTGCGCTTTACCGCGACCCATCTTCGGCCCAAGCGCCATCATGACGGCTTCGGTGTTGACCAGGCCATCGGTCAACCGTAGATCCTTCATCATGTTCTCGGGGTGCACGATCAAACCGCTCAACATGTATTTGGCCTGCGCAAGCGCACCTGCGGCAAAACAAAAGATTTCAGGAAACACCAACCACTCTAGCTCCCACGTGCCCGTCGCGCGCTCGAAGTCGGCATTCATTGCATTCAGCAACGCCGCTGCATGTTGACGCACCACGCTACTGCAAGCCGTGATGTATGCGCAGGAGATCGGGTTGCGCTTCTGCGGCATGGTGCTAGACGCGCCGCGGCCGCCTCCCCCATCCGGTTCCTGGACCTCGTTCAGTTCGGTCATCATCATGATCTTTACGTCGGTCGCAATCTTATCGAGCAGGCCACAAAGCAGCCCCAGAAAACAGCCCACCTCCGCCATCGTGTCCCGAACCGTATGCCAGGCGATGGGTGGCTGGGCTAGCCCAAGCTCCTCCATCATGCCCTTCTGCACGGGTAAACCCTTTTCGCCGAGCGAGGCCAGAGTGCCCACAGCACCGCCGAACTCCCCCATCAACACACGCGATTTCATCTGCTGCAAGCGTTCCGCCTGCCGTTGCAGGCCAGCCAGCCAAACGGCGATCTTGTAACCGAACGTCATCGGGATAGCCTGCTGGATATTGCTGCGACCCACCATCGGGGTGTCTCGGTGTTTCTTTGCAAGCCCGGCAAGTGCCTCCAGAATTTCCCTCAGGTCGCTCTCCACAAGCTCAAGACCATCCCGGATCTGCAGCACCGTGGCCGTGTCGGTGATGTCCTGCGTTGTCGCGCCCCAGTGACACCATTGGCCTAGACCGTTCTTGCAAAGCGCAGTCAGCTGTTCGACGACGGGCAAAACGGGGTAGCCGACGTGCTCGGTGACCGACCTTAACTTGCCGAAGTCCATTTGCGCCACATCGCAACGCTGGGCGATCTCAGCGGCGGCTTCTTGAGGAATTACACCTAACCTGCCCTGTGTCACAGACAATGCTTTTTCCACATCAAGATAGCGCTGGATGCGGGTCTGATCGGTCCACACGCGACGCATGGCGTCCGTGCTGAAGATGTCGCGGTAGATTGTCGAGTCGATAGCTGTTGCGTTGGGTTCCAAATTTCCTCCTTGGCGTGGAACGTGCTGCTTGGATGCATCGTTTGTGTAAGAACCGGCAACGGGCCGCTTCACACAGCGCTACTCGCAAGGAGCAGTACACTCCACGCGACGGCGCTATCAATTACGCAACGGTGTATTCGATTGTGTTTGCTATTTCTTGCTCATGGACTTCCTCTCCCGGGAAACGAACGTCAGAGACATGCGAGTGCTTGGCATCGATGAGGGGCTTGGAAGAAGGTGCATCGATATGACACCATGTCTTGCGATTCGAGCGACGACGCCTTACCGATCTGATCTCGACCGTGCCGCCGAAATAGTTGCGGAACTTTGCAGGCCATTCAGATGCCGAAGCCGTTCAGCACTTTTGAATAACCCTTCGTACTCTCGACTGCTGGGCACTCAGGGCAGAAGGAATCCTGCTTTGTCTGCTGCACTAACACTTGCCTAGTCGCGCCATGACATTATCTTCGCGTCTCATCCCAGAAAGCCATGATCCTTGACGCAAGTTCTTCTGGACACTCTTCGGGAATGAAATGACCGCATCCCATCAGTTCGCCTCCACGCACGTCCGTTCCTGCGAGCTGCATGCTGTGCAGCATAGCCATGCCAATTCCGCCTTCGCCGCCGAGTGCTAGGATGGGCATCCTCAGCTTATGGCCGAGCCGCCTATGCATCTCGGCCAAGCCGGCCTCGGAGAATACCTCGCGATAATATGAGCAGGTCGCGCGTACCGTACCAGGGATCTGCAAGACTCGCTCATATTCATTCAGCGCTGCGGAATCGATCTCCCAACCTCGGACAGCCTTGTTCGAAAAGATCCACCTGAGATACGCGCGTTCGTGGCCGGCGATAAGTATCTCGGGAAGATCGCTAAGCCGATTGAAGCCAAATTGCCAGGTCTTTTTGTTCACTTCGTCTTGAGGGTATCCGGTTGGTGGAATAGCACCTGGAATGGTGGCCTCACTAACCACAAGGCGGCGCAGTTCCTGGGGATATGCGTGGGCATGCGCGTATCCGATCCAAGTGCCGAGGTCATGTGTTATCACATCGATGCCCTCCGGCCGTGTAAGCCCGAGTTCGGTGAGGAAGCAGTGAACGTCTTCCGCCGCAGTCGCTAGATCATATCCGTCTGCGGGTTTCTCGCTGTCACCGTATCCGCGAGGATCTAGCGCGTAGACCTGCCGGCCGGCAGCTATTAGCCTGAGCATCACATGACGCCACGCATACCAGTGCTGCGGCCATCCGGGTAGCAGCAGGACCGGATCGCCACTGCCCGCAACAACAAAATGAAGTTTGGTCCCGTTCGCTACGACAGAAGAGTGCTTGAAGGACTCAATACCAGTTTGGACGTAGTTCGGAAGCATCGTTGCTCCTAGAGGTGTGTTGAATGTGGCGGACATGATTTCGTATAACGAGCAAGCAAGCACTATGACTCGCGAGGGGCTGTCGGCTAACGCATAAGTGCGGCACCCGTCAGCATCAGTCCGGCTGCGATCGCGCGCTTGATGCTGACAGGATGAGGCTCCAATCCAAGCAGGCCGAACCTGTCCATAGCCAGTGAGCATAGGATCTGCCCCGAGATGACCAACGCAATCAGACTTGCTGCACCCAATCGAGGGGTCAGCGAAGCTGTTGCCGCAAGTAGGAGTGCCCCACCAAAACCGCCGGCCCACGCCCACCAGGGTAGCGACGTGAGACCAGCCGTGCGTGGCCCACCGCGGAACAAAGCCCAAGCGACCAGAGTGAGTGCCACGGTAAGCACGAGTCCCGAAAATGCAGCCGCCCATATAGGCGAGCCAAGAGTTCGCGCCAGCCGAGCATTCATAGCGCCCTGCATGGGCAGCATGGAGCCGGCGGCAATTGCGACGAGAATGTAGATGATGACCAAGAGTTTTCCAGACTAGGAACGAGGGCCGTTCCCGGAGAAACAATCCTTTGTGAACGTAAGTCCTTCGCGAGCGACGTTCATCTTGCTGGTGAAGACATCTCTCCACACATGGGCGGCTTTCGCCAAAGGCTGTACATCTTTTGCAAAAGCCTCCACCATCACCCATCCATCAAAACGAACATCCCCAAGCGCTTTGACGATCTCCGGCCAACGCACAAGTCCGGTGCCCAGGGTGCCGCGATGGCTCTCACTAAAGTGCAACTCAGAAAGCAGGCTGCCGGCCTCATGAATGGCTTGCGCGTGATCGTTCTCTTCGAGGTGAGCATGGTGGGTGTCGTAAACCAAGCGGAGATTGGGTGCATCGACCGTACGGGCTAGCTGCTTTGCTCTCCCAGTGGTGTTCACCATGTACGTTTCGAAACGATTAAGAAACTCAAGCGCGATGAGCGTGTCAGGCGAGTAGTCACACACCGCATGTAGCACCTCCGCCGAACGGGCAAGCTCTCCCGGTGTAGGACCTATTCCCGTAAAGACGCCGGCGGTGCCGTACAGAGGACCGGCTACGCTGCGACTGCCCAATCGTTGACTTATGTCGACGACCCACTTCAAGTCGTCAAGTGCTCTAGCTCTCACGCCTGGGTCTGCGTCCGCCGGGTTGGACGTTGGCGGCAGGTTCGTAAGCGTTGTGCACTCGAGCCCTTCGCTTTCGAGAACGTCACCAAGTTCGTCAAACTTTTCCGCATGCCCGCGTGTAATCGGCAGTTCGACGCCGTCATACCCCATCTGTTTGAGTGCGCGAAGCACGGAATAGTGCTCGGGGGTGACCGCCGTCGTCCATAGAACAAGATTCATCCCATACTTCAAGGCAGGCTCCCGGTCTGTTTCAAGGCGTCAACGTGCAGGGGGCGTCCAGCGAACTCTGGCTGGATCGGGATACTTGATGCCGTCTGGGTAGGTGAGCATCTCAAGTATGCCTCCCCAGGGCGGACGTCCATAAAAGCCGCGGTTGCGTGGTGCGCCTTCAATGCCGCCGATCGAGTGCGGGGGAGAGAGAAGAGTTCCACCGGCAGCGACGAACAACGCTGCAGCCGCTTCTATGTCATCGACGTAGAAGCAGACGTGATTCCAGCCAAAGTCATTGATCACGACCGGCCTCCGTTGATCTGCACGTCGAAACTCGAACAACTCAATGGTTGGAGCATCCCCGATTCGAAGAAGGCGGATTTTGCTGATCTCGGATCCGTGCGGAATTCCGAGTTGGCGTTCGTTGTCCTCACCCTTGAGCGAACCGGTCTCGGATGTAACGACGTCGTACACCACCTCTGCTCCAAGGGCCTCGATTAAGAAGGTTGTGGCTGTTTCGAGGTCGGGTACAGTCAAGCCAACGTGGTCCATGCCACGCACTACCAGTTCGGTCTGCGGCTTCAGTTCTGACACTTGAATGCTCTCCTTACGATTCAGTAGGCGTGCGCTTGTGAACCCATCAGTCTCGCTCCCACTCCATCTAACTAGATGGAATCACCGGCATTGGTTACCGAGTTCATCCCTCGCTGCTCCCGGAACTAGACGTGGAGCCTGACCTGCCGCACCCAGCAACGACGCTGCCCTGAGCACCTGCACCGAAGATCCTCAAGGCTGCACGCTGGTCCAGAGGCGGGCACAAGTCTATCTCACCCGGCTCATGCGCGCGATGAACGACGATTCTGACGAGCAAGTCCTTAGCTTTCACGTTTTTCCCTCAGCATGAACTGATTCAGCGCTGTTGACGTGCTGATTGTAGGCGATGCGAACAAGCATCCGCTGTCTGATGGAAGACAGTTCTGCCTGCCGAAGCGCCCCGAATGGGACGCTGAACTCAGTAGTCGTTACGACGGTCATGATCAGAGTCGGTGACGGTTTTGCCCCTTCTCGCACGCCAGCTCGGTCGCACAGGCGGCCGCAAACGGCAGATGACCGAAAGTAAGGTCGAAGCAGCGAAGAAGCTGCTGGCCAGTGGAGTACGAGCACGCGATGTGGCCAGCAACCTGGGCGTCTCCATACCTACTTATATAGATGGGTGCCCTCCTCAACGCATCCTTAGAGCTTCCAGCCGTTACTGATGATCATGCGACTTGTCAGGGTCGCGATTTGGGCCGCGCTTCCCTAGTCTCTCAATACAAATGTCCCGCCTGCTTCAATGGCAAGTTCCATGCTAAATAGGGCGCCAGGTGTAAAGCATCCAGGCTGTCCTTGCCCCTGCAGTAAACGCTGAGCAACACCCGCCGAAGCCTTCGCTAGAAAGGCGTACCCGTCACCTGCACGCAACCATCCGGTGCGTACCGAACCATCTGGCCACTCGACGCGGGCTCGTGCCCAAGAGACGACTGCCTTCGAGGGAGGCGGCACTAGCTTTGCCAATCGCCCCGTGGCGAAACGACGGAGTGCGGGGATGGAAAGAAGAGGGGCTATCGCAGGGATTGCGAAACGAAGGATGCCACCGGGGACAGCAGGGAATGCAGCGACAACCTCGGAGGCCCTGCTCGCGCGGCGGGCTGCTTCAAGCTCGCCACTTGCAATGAGCCGGGTGACTGCTGTCGATCCATCCGGCAAGGAAAAGGTTTCTTCCTCGTCGCCGGCTAAAACTCGCTTCAGCTTACCGCCTGCGTAACGGCGACCGCCGTACGGAATGCCGTCCACAATGGTCTGCGCCAGGGTAGTTCCGAGTGGTCCACAGGCTTCGACTGCGGCCACACTGTCAACGCGCACCTTCGCTGCGGGAGGCCGGCCTTCGCAGAGCTTAAGGACGGCACTCTCCGTTCCCAAAACACCCCAGCCTACGCCGAGAACAACGCATCGTTTGGTTCGGACCAACTCGTCATTCATCGCAAAGAGCAAAAGAAATGCTTCCAACTCGTTCCCGATATCAAGATAGTGCGTCCCTTCTGGACACGCGTTGACAATCGCAGGAGCTGTCCTTGTGAAAGGCCCAATCGTATTGATGACCACTCGTGGCTTCCCGCGCGAGATGGCTGCAGCCATGTTTTCGATCGTACCGGCAACAACAATTCCGGCCTCTATCTTCAATGACCGTGCTGCCTGCTTCAGAGTCTCCTCGTCACGCCCAACGAAGGTCATCGGCAGACCTTTTTCTGCCAACTCTGCTCCAATCGCTCGTCCTGAGCGACCAGCGGCTCCCAAAATCCAGATGTCGTCTGTTGTGTCGGTCATAAGCTTCCCTTAGTAAAGATAGGCTCGGAAAACCGGATTTCACAGAGCAGTTCGTCCAGAATACCTTTGCGATCGTTCAGAATAGGCACTATGGATCCGTTGTCGGATGTGCTTTCGCTGCTCAAGGTTCGGGTGTATGCCGCAGGTGGTTTTCAGGCTGGCAATGATTGGTCCGTGACTTTTGGCCCCTCGAGTGGAATTAAACTCTTCGCGGTCGTGTCCGGAGAGGGATGGCTTGCTGTCGATGGACTTCAAGAGCCAATCCGTGTTCTTGCCGGGGATTGCCTGCTGCTAGCGAGCGGGCGAAGCTATCGGGTCGCAAGTAATCTAAGCTTGCCTTCTTTGGATGGGGACTCTCTCGTCCACTCTCTTCTACCGAATGAGATAGCACGATTTAGTGCCGGGACCGACTGCTTCGGGCTGGCTGGACACTTTGACATGGCAGGCGAGAACGCAGATCTTCTGCTCGCCATGTTGCCGCCGGTCGTTCACATACGTGAAGACTCTGACAAGCAGGTGCTGCGTTGGTGCCTGGAACGCATGAGGAAGGAACTCCATAATCCGCAGCCGGGCACATCACTAGCTACACAGCAACTTGGCACGTTGATGCTGGTGCAAATCCTTCGTACCCATCTCAGCTCTCGTTTGGGAGGCAACGTAGGATGGATGTTCGCACTGAGGGATAAGAAGGTGGGCATGGCACTACAGGCTATGCATCAGGCCCCGAGTCATCCGTGGACTCTGAATTCTTTGGCGCGAAAAGCGGGAATGTCGCGGACAGGATTTGCAGTCAAATTCAAAGACCTGGTTGGACTCTCACCACTCAACTATCTCGCGCGCTGGCGCATGTCGTTAGCGAAGGAGCGCGTCCTCAACTCCCCGGACGCGATCGGGACCATCGCCACGCAACTGGGGTACACATCAGAGAGTGCCTTCAGCACAGCGTTCCGACGTATGGTGGGTTGCGCACCGCGCCGGTATGCGACTTCTTTGAAGCCGGAATCTGTGTCAAATGGACGGCCGTGATCAAACTACCTATAATGTATGGTCCGCCGCGCGACTGCAAGGGTAAGGTTGGCCGAGAAGACAAGTCTGCGCAAATGTATTCGGCCTTTGGGTGGAGATTGTCTCTCCTGGCCAGGATGAGATGCGCACGTGTCAGTCCTTATAAACGCCGCGGTCGTTGAAGACCATTCTCGGTATCAGGCTTGAGACACGTCGTTGTGACTGTTCTTTCGTCCTTGTTGCCCTGTGCAGACTTCGGTGGAGAGCTTGTTCGCCGCCGTGGTGCGTGTAAAGTGGGAGCGCGAAGCGCTTCTAAGCCGGAGGCGTATTTTCCGCGCCTAGGCTGGTACGGCGGATGCGGATGGCTTGTAGTCGTTGCCGCTGGAGAGCACAGCCCAAGCAGTGCGAGCGATATTGTTGGCCATAGCCACTACGACGACGTTCTTGTGAGCCCGAGCGTCGAGCCGATCAAGCCAGGCGCCGATGGGCGCTCGATCTCGCTTGATACGCAGCACGGCTGCCCGGGCTCCGTGGATCAGGATCTTGCGCAGGTAGACGTTGCCGCGCTTGCTGATACTCAGAAGGTTCGTCTTGCCTCCAGTGGAGTACTGACGCGGCACGATGCCAAGCCAGGCGGCGAACTCCCGGCCCTTATGGAAAGCGGCTCCGTTGCCGATCGCGGCAACGATAGCTGTAGCCACAATGGGTCCGATACCAGGGATCTGTCGTATGCGGGTACAGCCGGGATCGGCTGCACATATCCGTTCGAGCTCATCGTTCAGCTCTTCGAGTTGCTGCTCGATCAGCTTCCACTCGCTCCAGAGCACGTTGATCAGGTTGCGCATCATCGGCGTGAGGTCAGCCTCAGCGTTCTCAAGAACGTCGGCTATCGTGGCCTTGAGCTTGGCCGGAGACTGCGCGAACACCAGGCCGCGCTCCAGCAGAAACGCACGGATCTGGTTGATGACAGCGGTACGCCTCGAAACCAGCCTATCGCGAACGCGGTGAATGGCCTGCAGGTCCAGCTGGTCGTCGGTCTTGATCGGGACGAAGCGCATGTTCTTGCGCTCGACCGCTTCGGCGATAGCCTCGGCATCCACGAAGTCGTTCTTGTTGGATTTTACGAACGTCTTTACGAACTGCGCTGCGATCAGCCGGACATCGTGGCCCTGCTTGCGTAAGGCACGCCCGAGGAAGTGAGCTCCGGAACAAGCCTCCAGACCGATCAGCGACGTCTGCAAGTTGGCGGTGTAGGTCAGCAGCTGCTTCTGGGTGAACTTCTTCTTCACCAGCACCTTGCCGGCTGCGCCCAGCGCCACGAGGTGAAACGTCGTCTTGCCCAAGTCGATGCCAATCGAATGAATCTGCATGTCGATGATCCTCCTGTCACAGCTTGCTCCTAACCATCCTTGGCTAGGAATGAAAGAAGCAAGCGGCGGACCATCTCATTAACGCCGTTGTGGAAGTTGACCGGGTTTAGAGTCTCGAAGGCACTCGAGCCGAATTGCTCCCACAATGCGACATAGCGGGACTAATGTGCGGCTTTATCAAAAGCCGATGTTGCTTCCGACGAGAAGTAATCGCCTGTTTCCAAGTCCTGTAGAAGAGTCGGGTGAACCGGGTCCCAGCCAAGTAACTCGCGTGTACAGATACTGGACACCGGTGAATCGACAGCAAAGGCCTTGGCAAAGAATGGATTCTGGAAATGTTCTACGGCCCTGCTTACAGGGATGGAGACTGTCGGGATGTTCAGCATTTGGCCGATCAGATGTGCGATGGTCTGGAAGGTGACGCCGCTCTCTCCTGCTCCGTGCAAAGTGCTGCCTGCCGGTGCTTTCTCGACGGCAAGCCGGTAGAGGGTAGCTGCGTCCAGACGGTGCACTGCGGGCCAGCGGTTAACGCCCTCGGCTACATAAGCGGAGACGCCGGTTCGCCGCGCGGTCGAGATCAGGAACGGAATAAAACCGTGGTCCCCCGGCCCATGAACTGTTGGAGCGAGCCGCAGGACGATGCTGCGTACTCCCTTACTAGCGAAACCGAGACACGCCTGCTCGCCCGGTATCCTTAAAGTTCCGAGCGATTGCGGATCTGGCGCATCCTGTTCCGTCGCGACCGTTCCAGTCGGCATCACCAATGTTCCCGAGGTGATCACCAAAGGCTTGCCAGAGCCAGTAAGCGCCTCTCCCATTGCTTCTATGGCTGCGCAGTCGCGTCGTGTCATGCTCGCGGGGTCTGAGAAATCCCCGCCGAACGCCATGTGGATGACCCCATCCGCAGCCCCCGCACCGTTTGCCAGCACCTGCAGGTCGTCCAGAGACCCTTCGAGCGTCTGCGCTCCGAGCCTAACCAGTCGATCGACCGCCTTTTCAGAACGCGCCAGCCCCGTGACGGTGTGGCCATTCGCGATCAGTTCCGAAACGATTGCCGGGCCAGTTTGGCCCGAGCCGCCGGTAACGAAGATATGCATGTTAAGCCTCCACCAGTAAGACTATGGGGCTGACGCTGTACCATCAATGCTGCACCGTTCAGAAAACTGTCGCGTGCGTACAGGATTATGGACCCACTCTCCGACATCCTCTCTCTTGTGCAGCCGAGTACCTATGCCACGGGCGGGTTAAGTGCTGGAGGCGTCTGGGGAGTCCGCTTCCCGGCGCACGGGATGATCAAGTGCTACAGCGTTGTCCGGGGAACGTGCTGGCTTACCGTAGAGAATGTTGCGGAGCCTATTAGATTGCAGACCGGAAGCTGTCTGCTGCTCCCGCGAGGTTGGCCTTTCAGTCTCGCCAGCGACCTTTCTTATCCGCCGAAATCATGGGAAATGCTGTCGCAGCAGGAACGGTACAACGGCATCTTGCCGTTGACGCCGGGGGATGACTTCGTGATCCTCGGCAGTCACTTCCGGCTGGAAGGCGACGCGCGCTTTCTGTTGGATGCTTTGCCTCCGGTAGTCCTGCTGGAAAGCGACGCACAGCGGGAATCGCTTCGCTGGGCAGTGGACCGGCTGCTTCGCGAAACGCGTGACCCTCAGCCGGGTAGCACCCTGATCGCAAAGCAGGTTGCCTACACGATGCTTGTCGAAGCACTCCGCCTGCATGCGGCAGACGGCCTTGAACAGAACCCGGGATGGCTCTCTGCGCTTGCAGATGTACGCTTGCGGGCGGCGCTGTCTTACATCCATCGAGCACCGGCGCGAGCATGGACCCTGGCAGATTTGGCCCACGCCGCAGGTATGTCGCGGACGGCCTTCGCGCTGCTGTTCAAGGAGAAGGTCGGCAAGGCGCCCATGGAGTACTTGACGCACTGGCGCATGACCATCGCGGCGAAGCGACTCAAGCAGCCAATGCAGTCGATCTCTTCTGTCGCGTCTGAAGTCGGTTACAAATCCGTGAGCGCCTTCAGCGCGGCGTTCAGACGGACGAGGGGTACTTCTCCCCGTGAGCATACTCGTATTGATAGTGCAGATCAGTCCTCATGAATGCCTGTCGTCATGTGAGACTACCCGCATGTTCCGGACCGCCTCTATGTCGAATTGTGGACAAACGTGATTTCACAATCATCGCTCCCCTCCATTGGGGAAAGCTCAACGACGCTGACAGGCTGGCAATGCGGCCTTCGAATTAAACCGCTGGCCGCTCACCTCAGGGTGGAACCGGAACCCTCCCGTCGGCGATCATATCTATCGCTGGTAGATAAGGAGGAACCATGATTCTGATTACAGGTGCAACGGGAAACAATGGGGTAGAGATCGTCAAAGAGCTGAGTGCGCAGAGAAAATCGGTCCGGGCTATGGTCCGCAAAGAGCCAGAGCAGAAGGATGGTTCTCCAGCCGGCGTTGAGTACGCGATTGCGGACTTCGATGACGCGGACAGCCTACGGAAGGCGCTCGCCGGAGTGGACCGAGCGTTCCTGGTCACGCCCTCGTCGGAGAAGGTGGAGGAACAGCAGCTTCAATTTGTCGACCTTGCACGCGAAGCTGGAGTTAAGCACATCGTGTACCTGTCACAGCTCCATGCGAGGCAAGACTCGCCTGTGCGCTTCCTGCGTTACCACGCAGCCGTTGAAGCAGCGCTTGCCCAATCCGGGATGGCATTCACCAATTTGCGGCCCAACCTTTACATGCAAGGGCTGCTGCTGTTCAAGCAATCGATCGCGTCTCAGGGCAAGATCACTGCTCCAGTGGGAGAGTCGCCCGTCAGTGTCGTGGACGTGCGGGACATCGCCGCTGTAGCAATGGCGGCGCTAACTGAGACTGGGCATGAGGGCAAGTCGTACGACATTACAGGACCGGAGGCGCTGACTCACGCGCAGATGGCAGAAGAGCTGGCCCAGACCATCGGCAAGCCGGTCACTTTTGAGAATATTTCCGGGGCAGCGATGCGAGAAGCCTTGCTGGGCTTCCACATGCCCGGATGGCAGGCAGACGGTCTTGTCGAAGATTATGAGCACTACAGCCGTGGAGAAGCGACCACGCTGTCGACCGCCGTCCAGGATGTCACAGGCGTCAAACCGAGAACCTTCCAAACATTTGCTCAAGACTTCAAGCAGGCGTTCTTAGCCTAGGGGAACAGTGAAGCCAGAATCACCTGCTGCCAAAACGAGAATGAGCCGTGGCAAAGAACGCGTGATCGCGAACCGGCAGCAGAACCTGGCTGCAGCACGCCTGACCGGCGTGCAGAACGGTTGGAAGGCAGTCACTATTCGGGCTTTGGCGGATCGCCTGGGGTATGCCGCTCCTGTGCTCTACCAGCACTTCCGGAATAAGGAAGATGTGCTGACGCAACTCGCAGTCGAAGGTCTTGAAGAACTCAATCGCGAGTTACGAAAGCCGGTGAACACAGGAGCGGAGACGGCCATCCTCGTGCTGGCGGATCGTTACTGGAACTACATGCAGAAACAGAGTCAAATGTACCGTCTAATGAACGGCATCGACGGAGTATCCGTCGATGGCAAAGTTCTTAGCACCGCTGCAATGGGGATCTGCGAGGTAACCGGAAGTTCTATTGAACAGTGGCTGGCTGCACAGAATGCCAGCTTCGCGGTGGTAAATGCACCAGCTTTGAACGAGCTTACCGACGCGGTGTGGGCGTTGCTGCACGGCATGGCTAGTCTCTACCTCAGTCGCGCCGCTCGCTTCGATTCGAACCAGGCAGGTCGAGCTGTGTTGCATCTACTGCTCGGAGCGCTTGCGCAGCATAGAACGACTAAGCTGATCTCCTGACAATCGCAATAGCCTCCATAATGGCGTTTGTATCGGCGCAGAGTATGCAAGGCATCGTCACAAACATGGAAAAGCGGGGATTGCTGCGCCACGCTCCGCATCCTACCCAAGGCCGTATCAGGCAGAGTAAGCTTACGCGCAAAGATACCGGGCTCCTATAAGAGCGCACAAGGTTCTCATCGGTTCGCCGAGAATGCAAGTCACTCCGAGATGAAGCGCCTCATAAGCGGCGGCGTCGGAGCTTCTTGAAACCTAGGCGGTAATCAAGTGCTGAGCAGTTGACAAACTCCAGAGGTCAGTAGCCGATATCTGGTGTTGCTGATTGAACGTTCCTTCAATTGCCCGTGAGACGCCCCGGCCCTCTCTGGTCTGTTCCAAAAAGCCGCTTTGTCTAAAATAATGCGAACCGGAAGATCCCGCGTTTGGGCGCTTGCTAGATTTGCATTGCGCGTTGCTACAGCTAGGTTCCCATCTACCCCGCAGTTTCCGCAGGAGCCCCTCCACCCATGTCTCGAACCCGCCTTCTTTTGCTTGCCGTCGCCACGCTGCTAGCTTCCGCTGCGCCCGCCCAGACCGGTGCCAAAGCCGAGCAGGTGCCGCCGATCCCGATCGGCGGCGACATTCCGATCAAGTTCACGCCGGTACGCGACGATTACGATTTCGAGCGCCGCACGGCCGAGGTTCCGATGCGCGACGGGGTGATGCTACACACGGTTATCCTGGTGCCCAAGGCGGTTAAACGCGGGCCGATGATGCTCGACCGCACGCCCTACAGCGCGGACAAGCTCACCACCGGAGACGACGGCGGCCCGCTTCTGGCCCAGAACCTGTTCCCAGCGTATGCCGAGCTGGCGACCCGCGGCTACATCATCGTCGCGCAGGACGTGCGCGGCAAATACAAATCCGGCGGCGACTATGTCATGAACCGTCCGGTGCGCGGACCTCTCAACAGAACCCAGGTCGACCATTCCACCGACACATGGGACACGATCGAGTGGCTGATCCACCATGTGCCCGAAAGCAACGGCCGGGTCGGCACCATCGGCACAAGCTACGACGGCTTTACCACCCTGATGAGCCTGGTCAATCCGCATCCAGCGCTGAAGGCCGCGGTGCCGATGAACCCTATGGTGGATGTGTGGAAGGGCGATGACTGGTTCCACAACGGCGCCTTCCGGCAGGAGATGATGAGCTATATCTATGGCCAAACCGCGCAAAAGGATTCGGGCGAGAACTGGTTCGCGCTGCACTATGACGATTACGACACCTTTCTGCGCTACGGTTCGGCCGGCGCGTTTGGGACTGCAATGGGCATGGACCAGCTGCCCTTCTGGCGTCGTCTGGTTGAGCATCCCGCCTACGACGCCTATTGGCGGGACCAAGCGGTGGACCGCATCCTGGCTGCCAAGCGGCTCACCGTGCCAACGCTGCTGGTAGACGGCCAATGGGACCAGGAGGACATCTACGGTGCGCCGACGGTGTGGCGGGCGTTGAAGGCGCAGTCCGGAGGAAAGTTGTACTTCGTGCTCGGCCCCTGGTACCACGGCGAGGAGAATGGGGACGGGTCGAAGCTCGCCCTCGACTGGGGGTCAGACACGGGCAAATGGTTCCGCGACCACGTCCTGCTCCCGTTCCTTGACGCGCAGATGAAGGACGGGGCACCCGCCGCTGATATCGCGCCGGTGACCGCGTTCGAAACGGGTACGAACGAATGGCGCCGCCTGCCCGACTGGCCGGCCGCCGCACAAACCGTGCCCTTGTACCTCGGCGGCAACGGCACCCTGTCGCTCGGCCGTCCGGCGCCGTCCGGCGAGGGCTACGACCAGTGGGTCAGTGACCCGGCCAAGCCCGTCACTTATCGCGAGCGGCCCAACCAAGCCCCCTACGTCAAGGGTTCAACCTGGCAAGATTGGCTGGTCGACGACCAACGCTTCGCAGCCAGCCGACCGGACGTGACCGTTTACACGTCCGACGTGCTGACACAGCCCGTGCACATCGCGGGCCGGCCGTTCGCGCACCTGTTCGCGTCCACCAGCGGCACGGATGCGGACTGGATCGTCAAGCTGATCGACGTCTACCCCGACGTGGTGCCCGAAAAGCCGAAGATGGGCGGCTACCAGCTCGCCGTGTCGATGGACATCCTGCGCGGTCGCTACCGCGATGATCCCGCTCACCCGACTGCTATCCCGGCGAACAAGGTGGTCGAGTACCGGTTCGCTCTGCCGGACGCGGATCATGTGTTCCTGCCCGGCCACCGCATCATGGTGCAGGTGCAGTCGAGCTGGTTCCCACTCTACGACCGTAACCCGCAAACGTTCGTGCCCAACATCTTCAGCGCCAGATTCGCCGACTACCGGGCGGCGACCCAGCGCATCTACCATCAGGCCGGCCAGGCGAGCGCGGTGGAGCTGCCGCTCTTCCCATGAAGGAGGAGGACGCGGGTTACCTTTCGTCCACCGTCCCGATTTCTGGTGTTCTTGGAGACGGATCGGCCGCTTTCGACCAGTTATGTCGAAAAGTGGTCACTCAGCGGTGAGAGCCTGGTTCAGCCTTCCTGGATCCAGCCGGAGTCGCGCACGAGGTCTTTTGCAGCCGGCATCCTGAAGCTCCTCTGTCTGCAGCTCTCGCTTTCGGTCATGGGTTGCGCTCCGTGTATAACCGATCAACGGGCCCCTTGTCTTTCGACCCGGCTTCACTGCCGACTTCTTAATGGACGGGTTCTTCTCGAGATTCGCTTTGCGCCACAAACCCTGGCACAGCACTTGAAAACCAGTTTGCGAGGACGCGGATTGCCAACGATCTTGCAGAACGCATCCGATCTGAACCGCTCTCGCTATCCATCGTTGTAGAGATCCTTCCAGAAGCTCTTCTTTTGCTGAGGGTCACAATTCAATCGACATGAATGTGCTGCCCTACATGCCCCAGAAACCCGCAATCTGAATCATGCGACCAGTCTCGTCGTAGGCCGTGAAATTGGATCCTGTCATAACCACTTGGCCAGTGGCGTCGAGCAGGTTCCAATGACCGAGTGAATTCCCGTGCTGTTCCATGTAGTCGGTTGTGGCAAAGACGCTCTCTGGATTCGTTGAATGGAATGCCTCGATGACCTGCGTCAGGCTTTCCAAGCCCGCACCGCTCACGACCATGTTGCTGTACACGCAATTCTCATCCACGATCTCGGCCAGTAATTGTTTCCATCCCGGAGTTCGGCTATCCCATACTCGCCCGTACGCTTCATACGTCTCTTTGTGGACTTCGCTTGCCATCACCATTCTCCTAACTTCGATTGTAATTTCTGCGACGCAGACCGCGACGATGCCGGAGTGGTTCAGATGAACTCCGTTTGGGTGTCTGAAGCCTGCGAGCTTCTCGCAAACGTGCGTTCCGGCGAACCTGGCCGTCTCGAGAATGTGAACTGGTTCGGGTGATGCTACGGGTTTATACAATCAGGTGCGGCGACGAAAGCGTCTGGCAGCCATTGCGCATTGTGCCAGGATGTGGCCTCAGCCCAGCGTGGAACGAGGGCGTAGAAAACTCCTCAGCTTTGATTCTTCGGCTTCAAAGGCCCGCCGAAATGTGGCTGAAGTTGGGGCTTTGCCTGAAATGAAGCCTGGCTCAATCTGATAGAGCGCGCCGCCGCCAGAAACGTTGACCCAGCCTATAACTGAGTCCCTCCACAGAAGGGGCATCGCGTAGTAGCCCATTTTTCGTTTGGAAGGCGGAGTATAAGCTTCAAACCTATAGGCCCAACCCCAAAGATGCTCAAAGCGGCGGCGGTCCCAGACCAGAGGATCGAATGGGGCAAGAAACCGCACGGCGTCCTCCTGCTCAGCGACTGGCCCGCTGTCGGCAGGAGCTACGTACCGGACCTGGTCCACCGCTTGCACTTGGAGCATTCCACGCTTGATCAAGCTGGAGAGTGCGGCGGCACGACCGGTCAACTCCGGCGACGCATGCCGTAGATGACCTAGTGCTGCTCGAAGACTTCCTTCTGAAATGGGGCAAAGGATCTTTGCGACCAGCAGAATTAAGAAGTCCAGGCGCTCATTTGGCATCCTTGCTTCACTGATTGGGTTTGCTTTCCCATAGAGCTTTATCCCACCCTTTCGCCCTGCTACTCGAATTAGGCCGCGATAGTGCAGTCGTTCAAGGGCCCTTGTCGAGACTTTCGAATGACCTCCCCATGCGTTCGGCTCTTTTACGTCTCCAAAAACCTTCCGCAGACTGGCTGGGTGAAGCTGAGAGTTTTCCGAGACGATAGCGAGCAACTCCTGTTCCATAGGGGTGAGCGAACCTGATGCCCTTGGGTGCAATACCTGCCAGGTCGACGCCGGCATGAAGCCGTATGCGTAAAGGTAATCTTCCTCCAGAGTCAATGCAGCGTAGTTGGCATCGAGGTCGCCGATCCGGTAGTTCTTCACGCGCTGTCGCAAGATCAACTCTTGAGCGCGTGCCGGAGAGCGAATCGGATCGGCCTGAACGAAGCCGAGCGTGTTGAGGGCGTCAGGAAGTGTTGTCTCGGGAAAGAGTGTGGACGAGATTGCCCATCGACGAAGAGTGCGGAGGCTCTTGGACATCTCGGAATTATCGCTTGGCCGTCACCTTACAAGCTGTCCAGCTTGGCCCCATTGCCTAAAACGTCTTCTCGCAGAGCTTCAAAAACCACAGAAGAGCCAGTCCCAAGCGGTTATCCAAGTAGTGGCGCTCCTTGCATGGGCGGCGCTCCACTTTCCTCTTCCTTCCGGAGCAAAACGCAAGATCGCCTGTCTCTCCTTAGCTGGATACCATAGCGGTTAACGCAGTGTCAGGGACGGCATCTTCATGTTTAGCTCCTTGGAGTTGCTCATAGCCAGAGCCGGTGTCAGGCATCCGGAACGGCTCTCGCTCTGGTTTCGATCTGCCATCTGCAGAGCAACTTCCGCAATCATTGCCGCAGTTGCGGTATACCCGGGATGCCCGGTTCCGGCGAGCACGCAAGTAGCAATGTTGCCATTTACAGCCGTGGCTCTGGCCTCGACCTCCCACGTCCACTGCGTGAGATGACGGCCTGAGGGACCCGAACCTGCCGAGGGAAGAAGTTTTTCAAGGAGCCCAGCCAATAGCCTGCGCAGCGATAACGGCAGGCGTGTCACGCCAATGAGAAGCGTCTGCGTGACCCCCTTCAGTACGGCAGCAACTCTGCGTCCGATGCCACGAAGACCTGCAGAAAACCCCAGATCCAGACCTTCTCGGTACCTGGCAAAAGAAACAGCTACTCTCCGCTCCCGGGCTAGGATGGCGGCGGTTCGGTAGACAATCGGCGGGTTAAGAAAAGCAACCGGCACGACCGGACCAAACATACGTCCTTGTTGGACCTGCGGTCGCAGCGACAAGGGGGCGGGCTGCTGCGATCTTTCATTTGCTGAAGAAATCGGCAGCAGGCCCGCCGACCGCCCTACCAGACCGGCAGTGGGCGCCTTGAGGATTTCAACGATGCTGGCCATGGTTCCCGCAGACACGGATTGCTTGAACGGCACGCCACCTTCTGGGCGACGCAGGAAGCGTACAGCCACATGGACGCTCGTAATGGGATGTGCTGCTCCCGGACCGATGTAGAGCCCACCTTGCTCGGATCCCGCAGTCATCGAGGCGGCTGCACGCTGGCACGCGACCAATGTGGTGAGATCAGCGGGCATCGCTTCCCAGCCAGCCATCTGAACAACCTGCACACCAGCACTTCTAGCGGGCTCATCAAAGCGATCGATCACCCGACGTAAAAGCGGGATCTCTCCACTGAGGTCGACATACGAAGTACCGGCCTGCACGCACGCCTCGATCAAGCCTTCGGCCCGCGAACTGTACGGTCCAGCACAGCTCAGCACAACAGCCGTTCGCGTTGCGAGATCACAGAGCGACGTTTGATCGTCGAGATCCGCATGTAACGTTTGCACGTCTTCAAGATGAAGATCGGCAAGCGTTTTGGCAAGACGGTCCGGATTCCTGCCCGCGATCGACCAGCGGCGTTTGCCGGTGAAGCCCGAGAGGGTATCGCGATGCGCAAGCTGCTCGATGACCAGGCGGCCGGTTAATCCTGTGGCTCCAATCACAACAAGATCAAAGTCCCGCTTCGGTTCCATGATGATTCCTCCTCCTTCGCGCGGCGTCCTAAGGTTTATGTGTGACACATTGACACTTGACGGCTGTGATGCCATAAAGCGATGATCCGTTTCGATGCAGGGGTGGACGACGAGCGGATCTGATGGAGTTCGGGCACACTTTACGTGGAGCCTCTGTTCTCCTCCATCTAGGGAGCCGCTCAGACAAAACGTTCAATGTTGAGCAATCCACCAGCAGGGTGGCTAGCCCGCTTGTTCTACCCTTGCCGCTTCTACCTTCTCGACGTAAGCGGCAGCGGCTGTTCCCAGTACCAACCGCCTGGGCACCGGGGTCCTACTCGGGTCTTTGCGTGTGAACTGTAATCGTGTAGCCGTCCGGATCGCAGAAGGCAAAAAACCTTCCGAATGGTCCATCCGCGAGCGGCAGCACAATCGGTACGCCAGCTTTCACCAGCTGGTCGTGCATGGCATTTGCATCGGTGACGGCTATCCAGAACGAGACACCCCATCCGAGCTTGCTGGTAGCATCCAGGTCGATCATCGGAGTCCGAATTGCAAACGGTACCGGGCGCGTAGAAAATACGATCGCTCCTGGAGGGTTCTGCTGCAACGGTACCAGTCCTAGTTTCTCAACGTAAAACACCCTAGATGCCTCAAGATCACGCACCTGGAGAGCAAGGAAACTAGGGCCGATCCATTCCACGGGGTTGGCGTTGTTGCGAGAAGATGTCATGAACCTTATATAATCATGTAAGGCTCCTTACATCAAGGGGAGGAACTAGTGCGGCGGTCTAAGTTGACGGAACATCCGATGTCAGAACGGTTGGGCTACTTGCTCAAGCGAGCGCAACATGCGTTGCGCACGAGCATAGACGATCAGCTCAGTCCGCTTGGCCTCACCACAGCACAATACAATCTCCTCTCCGCAGTCGCGTTCGAGCCGGGAATCTCCAATGCTGCCCTGGCCCGCATGGCCTTCGTAACGGCGCAGAGTATGCAAGGTGTGATCGCGAACATGGAGAAGCAGGGTTTGCTCCGCCGGGTTCCGCATCCTACCCATGGCCGTATAAGGCGAAGCGAACTTACGCGTAGAGGTGCTGAAATCTTGGCAAAAGCGCACAAGGTTCTTATCGGGATCGAAGAAAGAATGACCGAAGGATTCGATCAGGCAGAGATTGAGGCGTTACGGTGTGCTTTGCTTCGGTGCGCGGAGAATATGCAAGTCACTCCACAATGAAGGACCACTTGGATCAACGCGATTTGTACTGCACGCGGCTTTGCCCATTGCGCGGGCCGCCGCAACGACTGTGAACCGTGGCTTGACATTCAAGAATCCGACCACGAGCCGATACTAAGGACGGATAGGAATAGGTTAAATGTCAGGATTGATCTAGGGACAGAAGAGCGCAGGCTTGAAGCTGTACGCAGCTGGGCCTGTTCGAAGCTGGGGGCCTGCTCGACAACAGTGCGGAACAGGCTTGCGACGAATTAGTCCAGCCAACAGCCTGCATCTGCCAAGTACCGCTGAGCTTGGTGACTCTGGTCGATGAGCAACGCTTATGTTTGAAGGCTAAAGTAGGTGTGCCAGTGCCGGAAGCTTGCGTCGAATCGTCAGGATGGCATCCTAGCAACGATTGTTCGTCCATGACTATTTTGTCGTTGGCGCTTGCTTGCTTCTATGACGACGGCTATCTCCACCCGTTCTGGTCGACCACAATGGAGGGCTCATGCTAGGAAAAGAGCAAAGAACCCGGCGTAGCTTTGTTGGTATAACCGCAGGCACTCTCGCGGCTGCTTATACCGGCGTCTCGCGCGGAGTGTCGGCAGAGAAAGATCGAGCAAGCGTTACAGGAGCGACCATGAAACGAATCAACGCCGGCCAATTGGACGTTGCGTACCTGGAAACGGGACCTGCTTCTGGCTCGGCAGTGGTACTGCTTCATGGCTTCCCATACGACGTTCATTCGTACGATGCTGCGGCGCAACAACTGGCAGCGGCAGGTCGCTGTGTGATCGTTCCTTACCTGCGAGGATACGGGCCTACGCGATTTCTAAACGATGACGCGCAGCGCGTGGGCCAACAAGCCGCGCTTGGTTCGGATTTGCTTGCGCTTCTGGACGCTTTGTCAATACAGCGTGCGACCCTTGCGGGCTACGACTGGGGTGGACGCGCCGCTTGCGTTCTCGCCGCGCTGCATCCCGAGCGAGTGAGCGGCCTCGTGAGCTGCGGCACCGGGTACAACCTGCAGAACTCAATGCAGGCGCTGAAGCCAATCGAGCCGGAAAAAGAACGACTGCACTGGTATTGGTATTATTTGAACTCGGAACGCGGAAAGGCTGCGCTTACGCAGAACCGAGCCGGTCTTTGCCGCTATCTGTGGCAGAACTTCTCTCCCACGTGGCACTTCGACGACGCCACGTATGCACAGACGGCTTCCTCGTTCGATAATCCGGATTTCGTCGATGTGGTCCTACAGTCCTATCGTTACCGTATCGGCGCGGTTCCAGGAGATCCAAGCCTCAACGAGATGGAAAAGCGACTCTCGGCGGAGCCGCGGATCACCGTACCCACCATCGTGTTGCAAGGTGCCGACGATGGAGTTGACCGGCCCGAACCGCCGGAGAAGATCAAGCCGCACTTCACTGCTCTGCGGCGTGTCGCGACGCTCGATCATGTGGGCCATAATTTACCGCAGGAAGCCCCCGACGCGTTTGCGGCTGCTGTCCTGGAGATTGGAAAGACCGCATGACGGCGGCAAGCAGCACTCTGTCGTTCGCACCATCCGAGGTGTACGCGATCAATTACGCCGAAGCCGATGCTCTACCGCCAGGTAAGGTCGAGATCGGGCTTGACCCACACCACTCGCTCTTCGACATGGCCTACTATATCTGGCTCATTCGGCGCAGGGAGGCACATCGACGAACCACGTCTCGACCGCCTTCGGTGTGGTTCGGAAACGCCCCCTGTCAACAAAGTCGCCGTCCTGGTTGAGCTTGCAGTGATGACTCCGGACATCGCCAAGATCGATCCGAATGGTGATCTCGAACTTGGCCCGTCTGCGTGGAACTTCAGCAATGAGGTGCTGCGCTGGCTTCTTCATGGGTATAGTGTCCTCCTCCAAGGCGACCTGCTCATCCCATTTCTCGTCAGTAAAGGCGGCGTAGCCAGGCAGGAACGCTAGGTGTGGCAAAACGGTCGCCGCGTCGCCCGCTTGCTGCGGCCGTTCGCAGATACAAAATATCGATTCTAAACGCCTATCCGGTAGCGACGAGGCGGCCTAGCAGCGAACCTACGCCCCTCATCAGAACGTTCACAGGAGTACCCGGCGATGTGCTTGCTTGATTCAGCGCACCGAGACGTCAGCGGAGACCGCCGCCAACCTGCAGCAGGCTTCCGGTGACCCAGCGCGCATCTTCAGACGCGAGATAGGCTACCGCAAGCGCGATGTCCTCCGGCTGTCCAAGACGTCCTAGCGGCGTCAGCGAGACCATCACCTTCGCCATGTGGCTCTCAACCATGTGGGCACTTCCTTCCGTGACGGTCATGCCCGGGTTGATCGCGTTGACACGAATCTTTCTCGGGCCGAGTTCCTTGGCCAAGGTCTGCGTGATCGCGTCCACGGCGCCCTTGGTGCCGTTGTAGACCGACATCATGGCTGGCGTTGTTTCGCTGACGATTGAACCGATGTTGATGATGCTTCCGCCGCTCTCGGGGAACAGGGCGAGCGCGGCCTTGGTGGTCAGCAGCAGGCCAGTCACGTTCACGGAAAACACTTCACGGATGCTCTCTTCTGTAACCTGCTCGATGGGAGCGTGGGCGTACACGCCGGCATTGTTGACCAGGATGTCAACCGTTCCAAAGGTCTCCTTCACCTCGGCGAAGAACTTGTCGATGTCGGCGGGCTTGGCTACACTGCCGCCGATGGCGACTGCCTTACCACCTGCCTGCACGATGGCGGCGACGGTCTTCTCCGCGCCTTCCTTGCTGGATGAGTAGTTGACGACAACCGACGCGCCCTGCGCCGCCAGTTCCTTTGCGATGCCTGCGCCGATACCCTTGGAGGCGCCGGTAACTACCGCGATCTTGCCCGTAAGCTTTGCCATATCCTGCACCCCTGAAGAGTTCCGTATGATGTTAGACGTTCATCTAACAGATGGGCCTGGCCTGCTTCCGGATTCACAACTTTCGCTAAAGCGCAACGAGACGATTACAGTAAGCGCGCCACAGATCGCGGCGGAAGGTGAGTAGCATGACACGGCCTTGGCGCTCAGTGTCTACGAGACCCGCTTCAACGAGCTCTTTCAGATGATGTGAAATGGTGGCTCGTGTGACCTCGCGCTGAGCCGCGAGCGCGCTGCAGGGAAGAGCTCCAGCAGAGGAGGCGATCTGCTGAAGGATGGCGAAGCGGCGCGGATCAGCAAGCACACGCGCAAGCGCGTGGAATCGTTCATCGTCGAGTTCGGGTTTTATCGCCATGCCTAAGTGTGACGCATAAGCGGAATGGTACCTGCACGGGCTGTGAAATCTCAGTGTGTCTCGAACCAAACACCGGGGCCGTGCAACTCCACCGCAATCCAAGTTTCGCAGCCTCGGCTTGCAGGCGTGGGAAGCGACGTCTCGGTGGAGATGCCGGCCTTGTGCAGTGAGCCGTAGTGGATCGGCATAATCGACCGGGCGCGTAGCAGGTGAGCCGCGACGGCGACCTACTCCCGCGTCATGGTGGCCTCCACTGGGCTGGCGGCTGCAGGTGCGGCCATACCGCCTTGCACATCCTGCCGCCACCACCTTCGGTATAGCGTCGCCCGGACGCCGTCGTCTGCAAGAGCTTCCGCGTGCGCGGTCGCGACGCGTCGAAGAGCTTGGCGATGAGCTGGAACGGATCTGCGTAGCCGATGCCGGCTGTACCCGCATCCGGAAGATCCCTGGCATCGGACCTGTCGTCGCTACGGCTATCGTTGCCGCGATCGGCAACGGCGCTGCTTTCCACAAGGGCCGGGAGTTCGCCGCTTGGCTAGGGATCGTGCCCCGGCAGTACTCGACCGGAGGCAAGACGAACCTGCTGAGTATCAGCGAGCGCGGCAACGTCTACCTCCGCAAGATCCTGATCCATGGCGCTAGGGCATCCGTGCTGCGGATCAAGCGGGACAGGGTGCCTATCGGAGCCTGGCTCGATCGGCTGGACGCTCGGGCGCACAAGAACGTCGTTGTGGTCGCCATGGCCAACAAGTTAGCTCGCACCGCTTGGGCTGTCCTGTCCAGCGGCAACGACTACAGACCATTCGGCGTACCAGCGTAGGCGCGGAAAAGATGCCTCCGGCTTGGAAGCGCTTCGCGCTCCCACTTTAGCCGCACCACGACGACGAACAAGCTCTCCACCGAAAGTCTGCATAGATAGCAAGGACGAAAGAACAGTCACAACGACGTGTCTACAACCTGATCCTGATAATGGTCTCCAACGACCGCGGCGTTATAAGGACAGACACGTGCGCAACTCATCATGGCCAGGAGAGACGATCTCCACCCAAAGGCCGAATACATTTGCGCAGACTTGTCTTCTGGCCCAAGCTAACCCTTGCAGTCGCGCGGCGGACCATACATTATGAGGACTCATCTGGACGCGAAGTCCATCAGTCTAGCCCGTTGTGACCTCAAGCCGGGAACACAACGGGCCAGCGCCCTTGCTAAATCAGCGTTCCACCCGAGACCTCAATTCGCTGAGCGTTGACCCAGCCATTCTCCTCGGAAAGAAGCGAGGCGATCATGGGTCCGATGTCGTCGGGATGCCCGACACGGCCCAGTGCCGTCAGCCCCGCGATCTGCTTGTTGATTGCAGGGTTGTCCCGCACCATGCCGCCGCTGAAGTCCGTGGCGATCGCGCCCGGAGCCACGGTGTTCACGGCAATGCCGCGTAGCCCCAGCTCCTTTGCCAGGTATCTCGTGAGCACCTCGACAGCGCCTTTCATGGAGGCGTACGCTGAACTTCCTGGAAACGCGAATCGGGTCAACCCGGAAGAGATCATGACGATTCGTCCGCCGTCGTTGAGCAACGGCAAAAGTTTCTGCGTGAGAAAGAACACACCCTTGAAGTGAACGTTGTAGAGGCCGTCGAGGTCTTCTTCGGTGACCTTGTCAAACGGCGCATGGTGCGAGGTACCAGCGTTGTTGACGAGGTAGTCGAAACGCTCCGCCCCCATCTCTCTGAGCGCTGCCGCAACACTTTGCACGAACGCGTCGAAGGTGGTGATCTTCCCTGCGTCGAGCTGCAGTGCGATGGCCTTTGCCCCAGCCTCGTTCACCTCATTCACAAGGCTGTCAGCTTCTGTACGATTGGAGTTGTAGGTGAAAATCGAATGTACGCCGCGCCGGCCCAAGTTCAGCACTGTGTTACGCCCGAGCCCTCGGCTCCCGCCGGTCACGATGGCTATCTTCTGGGATGTTCCCGCTGCTTTTGTTTCAGACATGCTTGGCTCCTCTGACTCTCGTTCTTAGGTCAGATTACGTTCCACACGCAGACAGAACCAGACCGGAACTTTCTCCATTCTTGCCTATTCCTGCTCCACGGATTAGCCTCGTTATAGAGCGTGGAGTAGACCAAATGGAGGAACGCCTGACGGAACTCGTGTTGCGGTATACCGAAGCGCAACCGGGCCAGAGTCCCTACATCACCTGCGTCACAGGCTTGACGATCCTGCGCTCTGACTCCCAACGCCGGGCCAATCATCTGCTTTACAAGCCCGCCCTCTGCATCACAGTGCAGGGATCGAAATCAGCTACCATCGGCGACCATTGCCATCAATACAGCGCCGGTCAGGCTTTGCTCGTGAGTGTCGAGATGCCCGGCTTCGGCACGGTTACGGAGGCAAGCCCCGACAAGCCTTATCTTGGAGTCATCCTTGAACTCGACCTCGCGATCTTGCGCGCCGTTGCAAGTGAGCTAGCCGATCCTCCCAGGCCAAGCGATAGCGTAGGGAGTGGCGTATTCGTCACCGACTTCGACGGCCCGCTCAGGGACTGCACGGTCCGCGTACTTCGCCTTCTCGACGCGCCCAGCGCTATCCCCGTTCTTTATCCGACCATCATGCGGGAGATCTCCTACTGGTTGCTTTCCGGACCTCACGGAGGAGATGTGGTTAGGATGACCCTGAGCAGCGATCACGAACATCGCATACTCCAGGCCATCCACTATCTCCGCGATCATTTCGCAAAGTCAGTTCGCATCGGCGACCTGGCTGCGATCGCTCAGCTCAGTCCTTCGGCGTTTCATCGTCAGTTCAAAGCGGTGACCGCAATGACTCCGCTTCAATATCAAAAGCAGCTTCGTCTTCTTGAAGCTCGACGCCTGATGATGGCCGGCGCAGCCAACGTCGAAGATGCTGCGTTCCGAGTCGGTTATGAGAGTCCCTCTCAATTCAGCCGTGAGTACGGCCGCACGTTCGGCCTGCCTCCCCGACGCGACGTAAACTTGCTCAAGCGCACTGCTGCTTGAGCTGAACGCAGTTTCTAACTACAGGCGGTCTGCGTTCAGTCCTGTGATGTCGCATTTTCGGAAGTAATGAGCCAAATGCCTCAGCGCGTGAGCTAGAGCCCGAAGCTCTGACTGTTCCCGATCTCCGTCTGTTTCGGCGAGACCGGGATGGATAGGGACGGCTGCTCACCTTTCTCCGTCACCGGATGCGTAACTTCAGGACCGCGAGTAATCGCTTCCACCTGTTCCACACGCACCCTTGGGTCGTACATGGATCTTTGATCGACGGTGTAGATGGCGAGATCCTGGGTTGCTCGCGAGAGTGCTGCATAGGTGTCGCTGGAGCGATGGACTAGGGAGGGCTCTGCGAGACTCGCGAGCACCCGATCTGGCATAAAACCTTTGATCTCAGGAACTACATAGCCATGCTCGATCTGGCGCAAGCGGGTCGGTTCGATCTCGACGCGCTTTCCGGTGTCCATCCTAATAAGGAGGTCGTTAGCTTCCCCAATCTTCTCGACCGTTCCGAAGTCGAGACGCCGGATGCTGAGTTCCTTGTCCGGTCCAACAAAGCGGATGCGGTCGCCTTCGGCGAACTGCCCGACCTCTGGGCGATGGACGGTGCTGGTCTCGCGGAATCCCTGATAGGAATTTGGGTTATAGGAGACCCGCTTGCCGTCGGGGCGCTCGACGGTGAGGCGGTTGGCGTCACAGTTGATCGCCACCACTTCTGCTGTGCTGTCCTTGGTGATTCCAAGCTTCTCGTTGCCTACGCGGTAATGAATGACATTTCCCACCTCGTACATCCGCGCGTCCCGCTTATCGTCGCCGGTCAAATCGAGGCGCGGTCGGGCTGTTACTAAGGCGTGTTCGTTCTGCGCGACGATGCCTTCGGTCTTGAGTTCTGTGCGGATGGCGGCGGTCAGCCGATCGCGCTCCTCCGGCCGGTCGGCGTATGCGATGGTTCCGTTCGGGTTAGCGGCGAAGTTCCGGGCGAGGGACGCGGCGCGTTCGCCTGGATCGCGGTGCTCATGGACGCGACCCTGCCGGTCGAGCATCTCCACTCCGGCGCGGGTCTCGTTCTTCCCCAAGGTAGAGACAGCCTCTTTGAGCTGCTCGATCTCGGTGGGCGGCCTGGGCGGAGGGAGGACGGGGACGCGGCTAAGGGTGCTGGCGTCCGAGGTATAGATCGCGGCGTCCTGCTTGGCTGCGGAGAGGGACTGAAAGATCTTGCTTTCGCCGGTGAGCTGCGGTGCATTCGCGACACTAACGAGAATGCGGTCGGCGGAGACGGCTTTCGAGCCATCGACGGCATACCCGTAGTCGATGGCTCGCGATGTGATCGCGTTCAAATCGACCGTCTTGCCGTTGTCCAACCGAACTGCAATCGAGCGGTGTCCCGTGATTCCCTCGATGGTGCCGAGATCGCCGCTACTCACACCCAGAGCTTTGTCGGGGGCGGTGAACTGAATGCGTTCGCCAACGGCGAAGTCGCGGCTTTCGTGACGCTCCACCGTCGCCTTCATGGTCTCAGCGCGATGCCGCGCTGGATTGTAGGAGACCTCTTCGCCGTCTGCCTTTTGGACGGTAAGCATGTTCCATCGAGCATCGACTCCGGTAACGATCCCGGTCGCGCCGTCGCCGATGCCCTGGCTCTCGATTCCCTTCTTGAAGGTAATGAGGTCTTCCTTCTGGTAGTTCGCTGCGGTGAAGCGGGCCTCGGGTCGGATGGTCGAGACCCATAGGCTGCGGTCTTCGGGTGCAAGAGCACCGGTGGTCTTCAGCTCGGCACGGAGGAGCTGGGTCAGCTCCTGCCGTTCCGCGCGGTCAGGTGCAACGATGACCGTCTTGCCCGGCTGTGCGGAGAACTCCCGGACCACAGCGGCGAGGCGATGGTCCGGGTCGGCGTACTCGCGAATGCGGCCCTGCCGTTCCAGTAGCTCCACGCCTGGGACGGTCTCGTTCTTTCGCAACAGGTCCGTCGCCTGCGTGAGCTGGGCGGCGCTGCTCGGTGGCCGGAATTCGACGGCTGCACGTTTCGACACATCGGTTGCGAGCCGTCCGCCGAGAGCGGCGGCATCGTTGGTATAGATACGCGCATCCTGGGCGGCACGGGAGATGGCGACGTAGGCTAGCCGGGTATTGATGAGGCCGCGTGGCCCTTCCGTGTCGATGTTGGCCAGCACCCGCCCTGCGGTCAGTCCCTGCGAGCTGTGCGAGGTCACAGCGTAGCCGTGATCGAACTGGCGCATCTTCGCTGGGTCGAAGCTGACCGTGCGCTCGTCCTTCCCGTCGAGCTTCACCGTGATGCGGTCGGACTCGATCTTCTGGATGGTGCCGAGCTGCCGGTTCGCAAGCTCCAGCCTCTTGTCTGGAGCGGTGAACTGGATGCGATCTCCAGTCGCAAACTCTCGTTGGACCTCCCGGTAGACGTTCACCCCGCGCAGCCGGGTCGGGTCGTAGGTCGCACTCTCTCCATCCTGGCGGCGCACCGTGACGGTGTTCTCCCTCGCTTGAACGGAGAGGACGGTCGCGTAGCTGCCGCGTGCGATTCCCTCGGTCTCACTGCCTCGGGTGTACCGGATCACATCGCCCACCTGATAGCGGGCGGCCCACGCTCGATCTGCGCCGGTCATCTCGGAGCGCTGCGCCAGTGTTGTGAACGGATGGCTTTCTTTCGCGACCGCGCCGGTCGTTTGCAGCTCAGATCGCACGGCCTGATTGATCTCCTGCCGGCTGCGGTTGTCGGGAGACACAATGATGGTGTTCTCAGGCTTCGCCGCGTAGTCCTTAGCGATCGCCTGAAAGCGCTCTTGAGGCGTCTGGATCTCAGTGATGCGGCCCTGTTCCTGCAACAGCTTGATGCCTGGAACTGTCTCGTTCTTCGAAAGGTGTTCGACCGCCTTCAGCAGCTCGGGGTCTTTCTGGCGCATGATCTGGTCGAGTTTCGCCGTCCGCATCCCGGCGTCCTGCATCTGCTCGAAGGGTCGGCCCGCATCGACGCCCTGATGCTGACGAATGTCCCCGATCACGAGAACCCGGTCCTGTGGCCCCACTTTGGCGAGGAAGGCCTGCATCTGCCGTGTGCTGGCAAGGCTCGATTCGTCCAGCATGTAGAGATGGCGGCTGGCGGGGTCGCCCGCCGTCTGCTCCTGGCCGCCTCGGGCAAGGAAGCTCTGCAACGTGTTCGCGGAGATCCCGGCCTCGCGGAGCTGGCCGGTGGCGCGGGAGGTGGGGGCGAAGCCCTCGACCGCGTAGCCGTTGCGCTCCGCTCCCTCCTTGATGGTCTCAAGGGTGGTGGTCTTGCCGGTTCCGGCAAGACCCTGCAGACCGTGGATGCGATCTCGGGAGGTCAACACCTCCTCGATCACGGAACGCTGGGCCGGATTCAGAAAGGGTCGGGTCTCCGCCTGGGCTCGGGCGCCGTCCCTGCTCATGATCGGGGCGACGGTGTTCTGTCCTTCTTTCATAGAGCGCACGTTCGCCCGCTCCGCGGCGATGGTCTCGGGTGTCGAAAAGCTTCGTCCGGTGTCGTGCTTCGCACCCTCGATCTGCCGGAACTCGCCCCGCGAGGCGCGGTCGTCGAACTCGGCGCGAACGTGAGTGTACGTCGTCTCTCCCATCCCCCGCCTGAGCGCGTCACGCATGATGCCGCGCTCATCCGAGACTGCCTCGCGCTCGAAGACGCTCGCCCTGGCGTAGCTCACCGCTTCCTTGGCCCGAGCCGCTGGATCGACCTGCCGCTCCTGGCTCTGCGCCCGCTCGCGAGCCTCGGCGATCACCTTGTCGGCCTGATTACCGAATTGAGACGCCATTTCCCGGTGCGCCTTCAGAACCTCCTCCAGTGGGAGGATCTGCTTGCTGTCCCTGGTGGCGTGGGCGGCGATCTGCGCCGCCTCGGGTCCACTGTGGCCGCTTTTGGCAAGCTGCTCCTGGATCTGCTGCGACCGAAGACTGGACGCATCAAGGTACTCCTGGGAATAGCCTTTGATCTCCGGGGCTCCGCTCTTCCCGGCCTCGATCTCGTATCCGAGATTGCGGAGCTGATAGGTCAGAACGGATTGATAGACCGCCGTCGCATAGTTTTGGCTGTCAAATAAACCCTGCGGCTGCACAGCGCGGGTCGAGCCATCCGCTCGTTCCGTGACGTTGAAGATGACGACGTGAGTGTGGAGCTGGGGTGCGGCATACCCGTCCACCGGACGGGCGGTGTCATGCTCAAATTTAGCGGCAATGAATTTGCCGGTCGTTTCGGCTGGATGATTGCCACCGATACGCGCTTGCGTATACCGCTCCAATTGGGAAAGAGCGGTCGTGACGGCGGCTCGATGCGCTTCCCGGACCCGGTCATCGCCGCCGACCAAAGCGGTCAACGATACCGATTTAGGAGCGGAAAAGGTCGCGTCCCAACCGGCCCGATGTTCGACCGCTTTGGTGATGGAACCGTCTGCGCTTTTGTACTCCTGAGCCTGCCGGTGTTTCACCATCTGGGCTTCGGTCTGAGGGTGTTTCCCCTCGCTCAGACGGGCAAAATGCTCTTCGCTCACGGCTCCCGACAACCCGAACTTTTCGGCGAGCTGCCCTTGCCACTCCCCCTGCACGCGGTCTCCCTGTTGGTAGTAGGTCGCGGTGTCGGAGGTGAACTCAAGCCGGTGGTACGCCTGCGCTTGGCTGGCGCTGAGGGGCTTTGAGATATTCACCATGGCTAATACCCTTCCGGTGCGTAGCCATGGCTTCCATGCCCATCGTCATCGTGGAAGGGCGGCATATCCGGGTCAAGGTCCGGTGGTTCCATGGATTCCGGCTGGTCCTGCTGCTCTTCCCTGGCGGCCTTCGCGGCTCTTGCCCCGCCCTCCTTGCGAACCCGCTTCGGTGCTTTTGTCGGGGCCTCGCCGCTTGCGTCTTTCGCCGCTGCGGGCTTCTTTGCCTTCGCTTTGCTGGACACCTTCTCGGTGGCCGCCTGAAGCTTTCGCGGCTTGGGCTGTAGGGTCTTCGGGTCGAACTCCAGCTCGTCATTCTCCACCTGGCGCGGCACAAACGCCGGAATGGTTTTCGGAATCTCAACGTAATCGAAATTGAATCGGGCGACGTGGTTTCCGTGCTTCAGAAAGGCGTGCTTGTCCTCCAGACCGGAGATTTCGGAATCCATCACCAGCGGCTCGACTTGGCGGTCCACGGTGAAGCTCTTTCCCGATCTCGTGCCTTGCGAATGCGTCTCTTTCACGCGCTCGATCTCGACCTTTCCGATGGCGTTCGCAATCCACTCCGCCGCGTTCGGTTCGGTCGTCTTGAGGAAGATCTTGGTGGCTGGCTGCGAGAGCATCACCTGGGCCAAAAGGGGCCGGTAGATGTCCTCCAACTGTGCTTTTCCCTGTAGCCCCAGGATGATCGGGTTGTTGCTCTTCCGAGACTCGGTGATGGCGGTGTGGAGCTGCGGCAGTCGTTGCAGGCTGGCCAGCTCGTCCAGCACGAACCAGACCTTGTTCTGCTTTTCCGTCGGTGCGCTCATCAGCCGCAACACCAGCAAATCAATCCAGAGCGAATGAAGAGGCCGGAGCGCTTCGCGCTCGGTCGCCTTCGACGTAATGAAGATCCATCCCTGCCGGGTCTCGGCCCACTCGGTTGCGCTCCAACTCGTCTTCGCCTGCTTCTTGGTGGGGAGCATGCGGAGGCTATCCGCAATCAGACCGAGCGATGCCAGAACACCACTCCGCTGCTGCTGTGCGCCCTTTGCGATCATCTGCGCGTACTCGGTCCCTTCGACCCTCCGGTCTACCTCGGACGGGTCGGACATCCACTGGACTAGGTCCTGCGGGGACGGCCCTTTGGTGAGCAGATGGGCGAATATTTTTTGCGGCGTTTCGGTAAAGAATTCGCCCTTCTTGTCGCTGGTCGGCTGGTAGAGAGAGGCGGCAATCGCCTTCGCCTCGGCCTTGCTCCGCAGCTCCTCCGCTGGCCCCCAGTAGGGACAGCGATTGTCCAGCGGATTGAGGATGATGTCGCCCCGCGACTCGTCATAGAACCGCTGGACGAACTCACACGCCGGATCGTACACAATGGCGGTTTCCTTCCGGTCTGCAATCTGCCGCATGATCCCCATCAGCAGAGTCGATTTTCCTGAACCGGTGTCTCCGATGATCTCGATGTGCTGCGCCTCGGACCGCCTGGGGATGCGCACCATAGTCTTGCTATCGGCAGTCTGGATGCCGATCCCGTCTCCTTTTACCTCCTTATTGAACTCCTTGGGGCTGCACATCTGTGGACCCTTGAGCCTCCGCCCGTACTTCATCTCCTTGCGACGTTTCACGTCGCGGAAGATGGAATAAGGGAGCATGGCGCAGAGCGCCAGGACGCCGTACCAAAGCTCGTTGCCATAAATGTCCCCGAATCCATGACCCTCGAAGACAGCGCTCTTGAAATAGCTGTGCAGAGGCTCATTCTTGTAGCTGGCTTCCGGTCCTCGAAAGAGGAAACGGAAGCCTTGCTCCGTAGCCTTTGCGGACAGTGCGAGAGGCAGCACTTTGCCGTCCGGCGTCGGTGTCGAGCCCTCGGCAACGTCGGCGGCGGTCGCAATCCGGCCTTGGTTGTGGCTATCGCCGAGATACAGAAGGCGGTATTTGTCCTGCTTTTTGAATTGGCCTGCGACTGCGCTCTTGACGTATGCCGGCGTGTAGAACTGCTGCAGTGGGGCCTGGGCCGCGAACGCCGCCCAGAGAAACGCACCCGTACACAGAAACGCCATCATGACCGCCCCATAGGTGTACACCGGTGCGTGCGGCGGCCAGACAACGCTCTCTCTTCGACCCCACTGTGTCGCCATCGCTACCGCTCCTTTCCGTCCGGTTGGGTGTATTGCCGCAGCAAATCCGCAGCCACTTTCTTTTTGTCGCCCCGGATGCCCGTCTGGATCTCCTGGAAATTCTCGACCGTCATCTTCTGCCCGGTCGCCACCACCTTCAGAACGTTGTTGAGAAGCATCCGCATCGAAACTAATTCGGTAAAGACGGGATCGTGTTTCGTGCCTCTCGCTTCTCGCAAAAGCACCTCCCGAGCCCATTCACTGAGAGCCTTTCCTTCTGCGCCAGCAGCCCCTTCAAGCTCGCCCTGCTCTGCAAGAGTCACCTTCGTGCTCGCTACAACCGTGCGGCTTGAACGGCCACGAGAACGCCGTAACCGGTTAGCTAGATCGATCCCAACCCCTGTGCTCTGGTCTTCCATTTCGTCTCTCCTCCGCAGGTAGACAACCGTCTACCTGCGTCTACTGTTGTCTACCGCTGAACGGTAACCATCCTTGAATGAGGCGGTTGACAATGGTCTACTGTTTTGTCAAAACACGAACCCTGGAAGGGGTGGAGTGTCATCCTTTCCACGTGCGCAGCACGTTTCGCGATTCCGCCACCCACTTCCAAATTCAACCGATAAAGGCTCGTGCTGCGGGCTGTTGCTGTTCCGTGGCGCCGAATGCATCACTATTCCTCTGGAGCGGCCCGCCCCAGAGGAAGGCTTTAGGCAATTGCAGTGACCGGAGAATGAGAGGGTTTGCGGCCTCGCTTTTTTCCTGTCGAGGCATCGATCGGCTTTCTCACTCGTAATGCTCCAGGTGTCTTGGGACTGGGGTTCTCAGTACGGAACACCTGGAAGTCGCGGTCCTTTCCGAACACATATTCAAGGGCGCTGTTCACCACTTCATCTGCCGGGGCTTTGATGAACGCAGCATATTGGTCTACCTGCTTCGCGGTTGACTCTTCAAGTGACACGGTGGCTATGAGCTTCTTGATCTGAGTGACTTCGAGCAATGGCATGATGTGCTTCTCCTCAAATTGGAATTGCAAGGTTTAGGCTGCGTGGGAGTTGTCGAACGGTGCGCTCGCTGTCTCGTGCGCCACGTCGTAAACGGAGTCAAGATCAAAGGCTTTGAGAATTCGGTCGTATCCGCGCACCAGAATGATTTCGCTGATGCGGCGGGTGCTCTTGAAGCGCTGGGTCTGGACGACCAGCTGCACCGACTCCCCGATCTCTTCCGCAATGTCGTCCCTGGTGGCCTGCTGATGGGATCGCATGGCTAATTCCCCGAAGCGGCGCAACGCCTGCCGTGCGCTGCTGGCATGAATGGTCGCCATGCTGCCCGCATGTCCGGTATTGAAGGAGTCGAGCAGCGTCCGGGCTCCCTCGCGCCGGATCTCTCCCAGAATGATCCGGTCGGGACGCCACCGGAGAGAGGCCTTGAGAAGGTCATCGAAATCCACGGTGCCGTTGTGTGCGTCGGTCTGACACTCGGCGGCTAATACATTCGGCTTTGCAATGCGCAGTTCCCGGGTGTCTTCGATCACGACGATGCGCTCGTCTTCGGGAATGAAATCGGTTAGAGCGTTGAGGACGGTGGTCTTCCCGCTGTCCGTCCCGCCGCTGATAAGCAATGTGCGTCCGGCCTCAATCTGATCGCGCAGGAATTCAGCAATCGCGACCGGCATTGCTCCTTTCTCGACCAGATCCGCCACGGTGTACCGGACGGTAGCGAACTTCCGAATGGTGAGCGAGGGGAACGGCTTCACCACCGGAGGAAGGACGGCGGCGAGACGGCTCCCGTCCGGCAACTGTGCATTCATCAGTGGGTGGCTGCTGTCGAGCTTCTTGCCTAATTGGTTGGCAATCACCTCGAGACTCGTATTGAGGCTCTTCGAATCGAAGCTGACACCCTCGGCGTGGTGCATCCTGCCTGCGCGCCCGTACCACCAGCTCCCATCCGGGTTCCCCATGATCTCGGTCACGGAGTCGTCCAGCAGCAAAGCCTGGATCGGTGCCAGGAATGCAATCAGCAATTCAAGGTCGCGGTTCATCTCGGGCTCCTAATTGAAGGCCTGGTCGGCGCGGTAGCGGATGATGGTGAGCCCCAGGGGATTGACCGACAAAGCCTCGTTCGCCACCTTGTCCGCAAAGACGTACGTAACGCTCGCAATCCACCGCTCCCGCTTCAGAACGGAATGGTCGCCGGGATTGGTAAAGACCTTCTCGAATTCGATCTGTGCGGAATAGGGCGACTTCTGGAGACCGTCCAGAACGATGCTCTTGACGGCAATGTCGACGTACGGCAGCGTCTGATCATGCTGAAAGGTCGTGATCGTCTTCTCGGTTTGCTCCTGCTGAATCACCGCACGCTGCACGTCACTACTCAGGAAATAGAGGGACGCGGTCTGGTCGGCCTCGATGCTGTACCGGTTGCGCTGGAAGTAAAGCGTCACCCAGCGGGCGAGGTAATACTTGTTCTCGGCCTCCTGCGGTTTGTATTCGTAATTGCGGTAGTCGATGGCCTCGGCCCGTCCAACCTCATTGATCCGGATCACCATGGGCTTCATGCCGGCAAGCGCTCGCTGCGACTTGAACGTGAGGGCTCCCAACATGAGGCAGACGATCGCCAGAACGAGAATGGTGATCTTCAGGTACGTGTTCATCACCATGGGCTCGCCGTACTGCTCTAAATACCGTTCTGCGGCCCTGGTGGTCGCCGGATTGTGCGTCTGGGTGACTGGCATGGAATCTCCTTAGAACAAGCCTTTGATCAAGCCCGCGCCGCCGTCATGCCCGCCAGTATGGCCGGAGAAGATGGAGGCAGTCATGGCAGGGATCTTGGTAAGAATGAAGACGTTGATGATGATCAGAAGAAGCAGGATTGGGAAGTTCTTGGCGGCTTCGCTCTGGTCGCTGTTGATCGAAGCCACGCCCTGGTAGTACCCAAAGAACATTTGCCCCAACACGCTCATGGCCGCCGCCGCGACGACTTTGTAAAAGGAAAAGCTGATGTATGCCTTTAGCCATCCCCAGAAAAGGAACTCGGTCTTTTCGAACACCATGAATGGAATGAAGATCGGTCCTAAGAGAGCGAGGATCGTTGCTGCAATTGCTCCATATGCGATGATCGCGGCAATAAGAGCAGAGAGAAGCGCGAGCATCACCTGTGTGATCGTGTACACCATAAGCAAATAAGGTTGAGTCATTGCAATCATTCCCGGACCTGATTGCGAAAGCGTTGTTTGAATCGCTTGCATCATCGTGTTCGCCTGATCTGTTCCGATCGAGTCAGCGAGCGCGGATGTCCCCTGGCGAACGAAGCCGGTCAGCGAGTATCCGACCCCCGGAATAGCAGTGTTGTAGTAGTAAACGAACGCGTAAGCGAAGCTGAGAAGCATGACGAAGTTGAGAAACTTCCCCATGCTGAATCCCGGTCCCCCGTGGGCGGAAGCTAACGCTTCCTGTACTCCGAACCAGACCATCATGATCGTCGCTAAGCCGAGGAGCATCCGGATACCGATCACGTCGATGGTGGGCGAAGTTCCCGACAAGAGAGCTTGGCATCCATGATTGATGTAACTGAGGACTTCTGTTCCTGATCCCATATTGCCCCTGTTCCGTTGAGCCCTTAGAAGTGCATCGCCGTTGCGACTGAAGCGGCGGAAGTCGAATACTTGCTGTTGAAGTTGGCCTCGTATCCCTGCGAAGCTTGGAACAGCATCTTCATCTCGTCTTGCTGCTGCTTCTGCTGAACCATCCCTTGCAAGGTTTGCCCCTGCGACAACTGGCTCTGGTCCTGCTGGGTGCGGAGCAACAGAAGAAGCGCCTGATTGATGCGCTGCAATGCAGCCATTTCGGTCTGCTGGTTGGGATCGAGCGAGTGGCTGGCCGCTTCCAGGTTGGCCATTTCGGTCTGCCGTGCTGTCTGGTTGCTGCGAATGGTGCCGACCGCCTGGAGGTTCGTCGCCGCAACGGAATCTCCCAGATCGAGCGTCGCCGCTTGTGCGGCTATTGCCTTCTGGCTGTTGGCGGTCTGCTTCTCGTAACCGGTCAGTTGTGCGACGCGGGTCACGCTCGCGTTCTGAATGGCCGACGATGCCTGT
Source organism: Granulicella sp. (assembly GCA_965200515.1). Classification (GTDB taxonomy): domain Bacteria; phylum Acidobacteriota; class Terriglobia; order Terriglobales; family Acidobacteriaceae; genus Granulicella. The sequence goes on from CBDAUT010000009.1 coordinate 120,623, forward strand.
CCGGTGTACCTGTTGACCGAGCTGAGGTATCCCCCGGTGTTGCCGTAGGTGTCCTGGCTGGGAAGCATAGGCACCCACGACGGCAGGCCCGATCCGTAGCTCGTGTAAAGCGAGCTGGGGGACGATGCCATGTGCTTGGCGAGGTTGTAAGCGTTGATGACGTTCTCGGTGGTCTGGACCGTCGTGGTGTAGGTCTTTTCGGCCTGGGCGATCTGCGAAAGCGCGTGAGTCGCTTGCGTTGGATCGAAGGTCACACTCCAGCCGATCTGAGCGTGTGCCGGGACATTCGCTGCCACGGCAAGCGCTGCTGATAGAGCAAGTCGTTTCATAGGCGTAGATCTCCTGTGCGGTCTGTAAACCGCTGTTGTGGGGCAAGGGTCAGGGGCAATTAGGGAACTGTGGCGGCTCTTACTGCGGTGCGCCTTGTTTTAGAACGGCATTGAGCTTTGTACCTATTGCATCTCTCTTCGCCGCTAGCTGCTGGCACACCGGGCTTGCTAGCCGTGCCTTGGATTCCGCTTGTGCTTGATCGAAGTGTGCCTTTTGCTGGGCGGATGTCGTACTCCCTAAAGCATCGTGAACTGCAGCTTTACTCACTGCGTCGGAGGGAGTTTGGCAGACCCTCCGGTATTCAGCTGAGGCATCGAGCATCTTCGCCGTGAGCTGATCGGCGTTCTCCTTTTGAACCTGCACTGGGCTCCTGCATCCTGCGAGGGAGAAAACGGCGATGCTGAGGGTTGCTGCGAGAGCGAAACGGCGCATGTTAAAGCTCCTGGAGGCTTGCAGTGTTTCGTACAACACAAGGGTATTCTTCATCTGCTGGCCCTTAGAATGTCTGCGGAATGGTGTGGCTGGTGTAGGCCGGGAGGAGCATGTCTTGGGTGAAGTAAACCTTGACCCGGTGCCCTTCCCGGATGGTGATGGTCGGCGGAATCTGGATGAACTTGTCGAGCACGGTGGTGGCCTGCTGCGAAATACCAGCCGCCGCGCCGTTCACGAACGACTGGGAGCCGGTCGAGCTGTAGCCGGTGCCTCCCTGGGTGATCTGAGCTGCGCCCGAGACGACCCCCAGAGCAATCGAGGTGCCGAAGATTTGGAGATAGTGGTTGTTAACCTTGTCCTTCAGACCCTCTTCTCCGATCTGATCGAGGCCATGGAACTGGTCAAGATCGACCGAGAAGCCGTCCGGCATAATCATGCGGTGGAAGACCACTGCCATGCGGCGCTGCTGGCCGAAGCCTGAGCCGCCGATCTTTCTGGCCTCCCCCAGAACCATCGTCCCCTCGGGAATAAGAACGTGCTGGTGGTCGTGCGAGTAGACCGGGTCTGAGACAAGCACCTTGACCGGCCCTGCCGCGTCTCCGTCCAAGCGATTCATCAGAACGGTGTCGAGCGACAGACCCTCGAAAATGACGTAGGGCTGGCCGCTGGCCGCGCTGACATTGACCTCTGCCGCTCGCTTGTAGCTCTGCGCTACCGGTGCTGCCGGTGCTCCCGCTGCGGGTTCCTCTCCTGCTGGCCGAGCTGCGATGAAGCTGGTGGGCTGTCCGGGCTGGGTACTCGCGGCGTAGGGGTTGGCCTGGGACGGAGCGCTTCCCTGCCCCGTCGCCGGTTGCGCCTCGGGAGCTGCATGGCTGTACACGATGTTCGATTCGAAGCGAGAGGCGTACTGCCGTTCCCGCTCCTTGGCCGCGAGCTGCTGGATCTGCTGCTGCTCGGGGGAAAGCTGCTGCTGACCGCCGTTGCTGCCGCCGCCGGCTGCGTAAGCAGCCGAAGGATTGCAGACCTGGCCGGGAACACAGGGTACGGGCTGGCCGGCCGCTCCGTAGGAGGCTGCCGCCGCCTGTTGCGCCGGGGTGCCTGATGCCGCCGCCAGACTTGCCTCTTGCTGCTGCCGTTGCTGACGCTCGGTGTCGAGCTGCGTGTGGAACGCCTGGACGTTGTTGGCCGTGTTGTCCTGGACCTGTGGGGCCGGGGCCGCGTCCTTGGCCGGCGCAGTCGCCGTGCTCTTCTTCTTACCACTGCTGACGAACATGGCGAGAACGAGAACAAGCACCACACCCACGTACACCATGGTCTTGAGGTGCTTTTCGAGCACACCCCTGGGCGTGGTGGTCCGGTCCTTCAGCTCGGGCTCGGGCTGGGTGGTTGCGGGCGTCGGTGCGCCGTTGGGCGTAATCGGAAGCATGGCGGTTTATCCCTTCCTCGCGAATTCCATCTTTTTCTTGCCCAGCTCGACGTACCCGTTTTGGAGCACGGTCGGGATGATGTACGTCCCTTCGCGGAGGTCGTAGTTGATGAGGTTGGGCTTGCCGTCCTTCATGTCGTACACGCTGAACTTCTCAGGCGCGTTGGTCTTGATGTAGGTGAACTTGTCATCGTGGTAGATCGACTGGATATCGAACGGTGCCTCGTTCGCCTTGTAGCTGTAGTCGAACTTGAGCGAAAGCGGGTAGGCCGCCTTGTACTCGTCCACCGCCTGCCCGATGTGGCCCTGAACCTGGGCGAGCTGCTGTTGCATCTGCTGGACCTGAGCCGCTGGGACGTACGCAGACGGACCGGTCGAGGCCACGATGGAGCTGCGGTCGGCGGGTTCGATCATCACCTTGAGGTCCGGCGCCTGGCTGGTGCCCGACACGTCCTGCAAGGTGAAGCTGTAGATGTTGCCCTTGTCGGTGATGAGGTTGAGGTTGGAGCTGATTCCCTGCTTGGCCGGGTGGACGAAACAGAAGTTGCCGACCACATCCACGATCCAGAAATCCTTGTCGCCGGTCGCCGCCTCCATGATCTTTTCGGTCGGCGGCACCACGATCAGGGTTGTGTACTTGAGCTTGGCGTGGATCGGAACGATGTCCTGAGCGTGGTACTGGACGGTGCGGGCCGACTCGGACGAGTTGGCGGGTTCGGGGCCGGCCGCCGCGAAAGCGATCGAAGCCGTAGAGAGGGCAAGAGCGGCAAAGGCCGTCATGGGGTAACGCATCGATTCGATCTCCTTGGGGTGTTAGCGGTTCGCTCTACGGTGGTGCTCTTTGGCGGTGGGAATGTGGGAGGGATCAGGCTGTATCGATGCCTTCTACATTTCCATGGCCAACGCCTTCGGGGTTGTTGTTGCTGGAACACGAGTAACCGTCGCCGAGGCGGTGGGAATGTGGGAGATGCCGGTTCAATCGGCGTCTCCCAAAGGGCTGTGTGAAGTGTGGGACAGACTCTCCGTTCCACACTTTGCATAGACCTGCCATTTCCACGGCCTGCCTTGGCTGCTGTTGTTGCTTGTTCTCCTCATCTGGCGAGCTCCATCGTTCGGCGCTCAGTCTTCACAGAAGCCCCAGTCGGCTCGACTGCCTTGGCGAGTGGAAATGGCAGGTCCTGGGCAAGTCGACGGATGCCTTCAGCAACGCCGTAGCGGGCGAAGTAATCGCGCTTCTTGAGGTTGTCGCGGCTGTTGTTGGTAGCGATCCAGTACGACACCGAATCCACGTTCAGCTTCACTTTCTTCGAAGACTGCGCCTTGCGGATCAGCATCTCGCCCGGTGGAACGAGATCCGCAATCAGCTCCAGCTCTGTGTCATTCAGGTGGAACGCCTCGGCGTACACCTTGCGGTCCATCTCGGGGTTCGACAGAAAGATCTTGGTCGGGCAGCTCTCGGCGATGCTGGCTAGCATCCCGGCTTCGGCGAGTTGCTTGATGGATTGGGTCGCCAGGATCATGGCGGCATTGTGCTTGCGCCAGGTGTTCTGCGCCTCGGTCACGTACTCCCGGATCACCCTGTTCTTGAGGAAGGACCACGCCTCATCAATGAGGAAGGCTTTGAAGG
>CBDAUT010000010.1:0-76682 GCA_965200515.1 Granulicella sp.
TTTCGGTCTGCCGTGCGGTTTGGTTGTTGCGAATGGTCCCAACTGCCTGGAGGTTTGTTGCGGCGACGGAATCCCCCAGATCGAGCGTCGCCGCTTGCGCCGCAATCGCCTTTTGGCTGTTCGCCGTCTGCTTCTCGTAACCGGTCAGTTGCGCGACGCGGGCCACACTCGCGTTTTGGATGGCCGACGATGCCTGCCCGGTGTACCTGTTGACTGAGTTGATGTACCCCCCGGTGTTGCCGTAGGTGTCCTGGCTGGGAAGCACCGGCACCCACGACGGCAGGCCGGACCCGTAGCTTGTGTAAAGCGAGCTGGGGGACGAAGCCATGTGCTTGGCGAGGTTATAAGCGTTGATGACGTTCTCGGTGGTCTGGACCGTCGTGGTGTAGGTCTTCTCGGCCTGGGCGATCTGCGAAAGCGCGTGAGTCGCTTGCGTCGGATCGAAGGTCACACTCCAGCCGAATCTGAGCGTGTGCCGGGACGGTACTAGCTGCCACGGCAAGAGCTGCGGATAAGGCAATTCGTTTCATAGGCGTAGATCTCCTGTGCGGTCTGTGAACCGCTGTTGGGGGGTGAGGGTCAGGGGCAATTAGGGAACTTGTTGACCGCTAGCTTGTGCGGCATCGGCTCCGAGCAGCAAACATGCGTTTCGCTTACGTCCTTTCGCGTTCCGCGGCAAGCGACTGGCAGTGTGAGCGCTTGCAATCCTTGCGGCTGTGTCTCAGACTGCTGCCTTATCAAAGGCCTCTGAATCAGCCTTCGTCCCTGGCTCGCCGGAGAGTGCTTTCTGAAGGGTGTCTTTTGAAGCCTGTCGGAATGGCGGATATAGCGGTCGTAGCATTCCTTGCTTGTACTGAGCGTCTAAAGCCTTCCACTGAGCCTCTAAATCGACGGCGTTCTCCTTCTGAACCTGCTGCTGGCTCTTGCATCCTGCGAGGGAGAGAGCGGCGATGCTGAGGGTTGCTGCGATGAGCGAGACGGCGCATGGAAAAGCTCCTGGGGGCTGGCGGTGTTTCGTACCGATTACAAGGGTATTCTTCATCGGCTGGCCCTTAGAACGTCTGAGGAATGGTGTGGCTGGTGTAGGCCGGGAGGAGCATGTCTTGGGTGAAGTAGACCTTGACCCGGTGCCCTTCCCGGATGGTGATGGTCGGCGGAATCTGGATGAACTTGTCGAGCACGGTGGTGGCCTGCTGCGAGATACCAGCCGCCGCGCCGTTCACGAACGACTGGGAGCCGGTCGAGCTGTAGCCGGTGCCTCCCTGGGTGATCTGAGCTGCGCCCGAGACGACCCCCAGAGCGATCGAGGTGCCGAAGATTTGGAGATAGTGGTTGTTCACCTTGTCCTTCAGACCCTCCTCTCCGATCTGGTCGAGGCCATGGAACTGGTCAAGATCGACCGAGAAGCCGTCCGGCATAATCATGCGGTGGAAGACCACTGCCATGCGGCGCTGCTGGCCGAAGCCTGAGCCGCCGATCTTGCGCGCCTCCCCCATGACTATCGTTCCCTCTGGAATCAAGACGTGCTGGTGGTCGTGCGAGTAGACCGGGTCTGAGACGAGCACCTTGACTGGCCCTGCGGCGTCTCCGTCCAAGCGGTTCATCAGAACGGTGTCGAGCGACAAACCCTCGAAGATGACGTACGGCTGGCCGCTGGCGGCGCTCACGTTGACCTCTGCCGCTCGCTTGTAGCTCTGCGCCGCCCCCGCTACCGGTGCTGCCGGTGCTCCCACTGCGGGTTCCTCTCCTGCCGGCCGAACTGCGATGAAGCTGGTGGGCTGTCCGGGCTGCGTACTCGCGGCGTTAGGACTGGCCTGGGACGGAGTGCTTCCCTGCCCCGTTGACGGTTGCGGCTCGGGAGCTGCGTGGCTGTACACGATGTTTGATTCGAAGCGAGAGGCGTACTGCCGCTCCCGCTCCTTGGCCGCGAGCTGCTGGATTTGCTGCTGCTCGGGGGAAATTTGCTGCTGCCCGCCGTTGCCGCCGTCGGCCGCGTAAGCCGCCGACGGATTGCAGACCTGACCGGGAACACAGGGAACGGGCTGGCCGGTCGCTCCGTAGGAGGCTGCCGCCGCCTGTTGCGCCGGGGTGCCTGATGCCGCCGCCAGACTTGCCTCTTGCTGCTGCCGTTGCTGACGCTCGGTGTCGAGTTGCGTGTGGAACGCCTGGACGTTGTTGGCCGTGTTGTCCTGGACCTGAGGGGCCGGGGCCGCGTCCTTGGTCGGCGCGGTCGCCGTGCTCTTCTTCTTGCCGCTGCTGACGAACATGGCAAGCACGAGAACAAGCACCACACCCACGTACACCATGGTCTTGAGGTTCTTTTCGAGCACTCCCCTGGGCTTGCTGGTTCGGTCCTTCAGTTCAGCCTCGGCCTCGGTCTGGGTCGCTGCGGGCGTCGGTGCGCCATTCGGTGTAATCGGAAGCATGACGGTTATCCCTTCCTCGCGAATTCCATCTTTTTCTTGCCCAGTTCGACGTACCCGTTTTGAAGCACGGTCGGGATGATGTACGTCCCTTCCCGGAGGTCGTAGTTGATGAGGTTGGGCTTGCCATCCTTCATGTCGTACACGCTGAACTTCTCCGGCGCGTTGGTCTTGATGTAGGTGAACTTGTCGTCGTGGTAGATCGACTGGATATCGAAGGGAGCCTCGTTCGCCTTGTAGCTGTAGTCGAACTTGAGCGAGAGAGGGTACGCCGCCTTGTACTCGTCGACAGCTTGCCCGATGTGGCCCTGAACCTGGGCAAGCTGCTGTTGCATCTGCTGCAACCTGAGCTGCTGGAACGTACGCGGTGGGGCCGGTCGAGGCCACGATGGAGCTGCGGTCGGCGGGTTCGATCATTACCTTGAGGTCCGGTGCCTGAGCTGGTGCCTGACACGTCCTGCAAGGTGAAGCTGTAGATGTTGCCTTTGTCGGTGATGAGGTTGAGATTGGAGCTGATTCCCTGCTTGGCCGGGTGGACGAAACAGAAGTTGCCGACCACATCCACGATCCAGAAATCCTTGTCGCCGGTCGCCGCCTCCATGATCTTTTCGGTCGGCGGGACGACGATGAGGGTTGTGTACTTGAGCTTGGCGTGGATTGGAACGATGTCCTGGGCGTGGTACTGGACAGTGCGGGCCGACTCGCCCGCTACTGCGGTCTGTTGAGCTGGTGGGCTCGGCCGGCTTCGGGTTGGTGGCGGCTGAGGCAGACACAGCCATGGTCAGACAAAGCGGCGGCGATTCGGAAGTACATGGCGGTCTCCTAGCGAGCGACAAGGGTGAGGGGCTGAGGACGGGGGATGGCAGCGGTTTTCGTGGTGTTGGGCGCCCCCTCGGGTGAGCGGGAACGGATGATCCTGGGCGAGACGGCGGATGCCCTCGGCGATGCCGTAGCGGGCGAAGTAGTCTCGCTTCTTTAGGTTGTCGCGGCTGTTGTTGGTGGCAATCCAATACGACACCGAATCCACGTTCAACTTCACCTTCTTCGAGCTTTGGGCCTTGCGAATCAGCATCTCGCCCGGTGGCACGAGGTCAGCGATCAACTCCAGCTCCGTATCGTTGAGGTGGAACGCCTTGGCGTACACCTCCCTGTCCATCTCGGGGTTGTAGAGGAAGATCTTCGTCGGGCAGCTTTGGGCGATGGTCTCCAGCATCCCGGCTTCCGAAAGCTGCTTGATGGACTGGGTGGCCAGAATCATGGCCGCATTGTGTTTGCGCCATGTGTTCTGCGCCTCTGTCACGTACTCCCGGATCACCTTGTTCTTGAGGAAGGACCAAGCCTCATCAATGAGGAAGGCTTTGAAGGTCGCGAGCTTGGCCGGGTCCGCGATCTCGTTCGTCGCCCGGTGCAGGATGTAGAACAGGAGCGGCTCTAGGACATCGGGAACATCGCCCCAGCCCGCGAAGTTGAAGGTCTGGAACCGGGGAGAACGAAAGCGTGTCCTCCGCGTTGTCGAACAGGAAGCCGTACTGCCCATCCCTGGTCCAGCGGTGGAGACGCTGTTTCAGAGAATCCCCGATCAGGCCGGCAAGCGTCGTCAACGTACGCCGCCCGGCCGGAACCGTGTCCATGCGCTCGATCGCATCCCACAGCTTCCGCTTGTCGCTGTAGTCGAGTGGGTTCCGGGTGTCGTTGCCCTCGATCAGCACCCGGAGGAAGGAAAACAGAAATTCCTTGTTCTCCTTGGACGGAGGAAGAGAGAACGGATTGATGGTGAAATCCCGCGACTCCTGGCCGACGTTGAGGTACGCACCGCCGAAGATCTCGGTGAGCGACTGGAAGCTGCCGCCGATGTCGAAGATGAAGACGATGGGCGAGTACTTCTGGAGGCACATCATCAGAAAGCAAAGCAGGAACGATTTGCCAGAGCCGGTCATCCCCAGAATCAGGGTGTGCGCCACTTCCCCGTTGTGCAGATTCAGGAAGTACGGCGTCTCGTTGTCGGTTTCGAGCACGGCCAGGTACTCGGTCCCCAGATGCGCGTTGGTGGTCTCGCCGGTGTGGATGGTGAAGAGAAAGGAGAGGTCGGCGTAATTGGAATTGAGCACGGACAGCTTGCGCAGGTTGTGGGCGTAGTTGCCCGGAACCGTCGCAAAGAACGCATTGAGCTGGTTGTAGGTTTCAGGAAAAAGAACGCCATCGGCAGCGCTGAAGATGCCGGTGAAGTCGCCCACCTCCCTGTTCAGGGTGGCGAGTTCCCTGCCGTACAGAACCACCGTGAGGGACAAGCCGCCCATCGTCTGCCCGTCGCCCAGGGCTCGCATGCAATCCCCGAGACTCTGGACGTCGGCCTGCTTCGACTCATCAATCAACTCGTCGCGTTCGCGGGTGGTGTCCTCGCGCATGGTCGCAACCATGCCTTTCTTGGCCGCGTTGAAGTGCTGGCGCTTGGCTTGCACCTCCTTGCGGGCTTTCGCCGTCGATACCGGCGTCCACTCCAGAACCACATGGAAGCTGGCGGGGATCTTGAGCAGGGCGTCCAGCACCATGGGACGGGTCTCGGCGATAGCCTCCTTCATGGTCAGCACCCGCACGAAGTGATCGCCCACCCGCAGATGGTCGCGCTCGGCTTCCACATCCGAATTGCCCACCTGGAAGTCGAGGAACTGGTCGGCATGGGGCCGTCCAGCAATCCGCCACGGATCGAAATTGAGTAGCCGCCGAAAGAAGGTGAACTGGTCCTGGTTGTCCATCACCTCGATCCGCATGAAGTCCGCGAGATGGCGGATGAAGTTCTCGACGCGGCTGCGCAGGGTCTGCATATCGGCCTCGATCTGCTTGCGGAGGAGCACCTTGGTGCCGTTGCTTGAGAATTGCGCTTTGATCTCCCGCATGGCCCCTTCCAGGTCACTCGGGAAGCGCTTCAAGGCGGCGAGCAGGCCGGTCTTCGACCGCGCTCCCTCCAGCACGACGACATAAACGATTTCGATTTTGTACAGCCGGTCGCGTTTGCTCTCGAAATACTCCCGGCGCTGCCGGACGGCGGTGTCGATTACCTCGTCGTCATAGCCGGCGAACGGGATCTCGGGACGGTTCGTCTTGAGCAGGTATTGGTAGATGTGGAAGCCTTCGCCGAAGGCTTTCCATGCCGATTCCGCACGACGCACGGCGTACTGTTGCTCATCCGAATTGAGACTCTCGTGATCGACGCCCCCGAAGCGCAACATCATGCCGAGGTCGCCCGACTTGGTAAGAAACACGTCGTTCGCTACGAAACCGTACAGATTTATGTTGGCGTTCAGCGATCCGGCTTCCTGCCACGGCCTGATTACCTTGCGAATATTCAGCATTTAGTGAATCTCCACGTCTGGAACCTGCTGCTTGGCCGCGTCGTAGCGGGCTTTGAACTTCTCACTCCGCATCAGGATCGAGAGAAAGGCCGGGTCTGAATTCGTCACCCAGTAGCCGAAGATCATTCCGCCCAGAAACACCACAAACCCGGCGAGCAGCGAGTCAAAAAGATTGAAGATCGCCACGGCCATGACGGCAACGGAGAAGAAGATCCTTCGCTCGATTCCGAGGTAGGTCAGGGGCTTGTGCAGGCTCTTGAACACTCGATTGCGACGAATTGGAAGTGTGTCTGCCATAAGCCCCTGATTTCCGGTTGATGCGACGTACTAAGCGCTCCAAAGCCAGGTAATGACGTTCGCGGCCATGAGTGCGATTCCGACCCCGAAGGCAACACCTGCGAGGTTCTTTTTGGCTCCCGGATCGCCAAAGGCGAAGCCCAAACCCCCTAGCACGACCGCAATCAAACTGCCTGCTTTTGCGGCTGTTCCGGTGAACAGGGTGGAGATATTCGAGATGCCTTCATCGAAGGGACTGGCGTGTGCTGCGACGGGGAGAAAAACAAACAGGGCGAGCACGCAACCGACCAGCAAAGCCTTTTGTTTGGTCTGCTGAGAAGTGATAGTGGCCGTCCGGAGACGGTTCAAGCGGGAAATGGCTGCTTTCAAGGGGTCTCTCCTGTGAGCGGTTGGGCAGTTATCGCGTGTCGAGACACAGAGCCGCGCTCGCGGCCTGTGCGCGTTTTTGGTGCGATTGGGTGAGGGGTTTAGTTTGTCGCCGATCCTTACGGCAATCTGTTTTAGAGGAAAAGCTGCTGCTCACTTAAGAACTGTGAACTCGCTTTCTACAAGACTCAACCGTCTTGCTACGCCTCCTCCTTTCTGCCACTTGGGAGAAATAAAACACAAATGTATATGGTTTAGTTTTGTGTACCATCCACACCGCATTTATAGCGCAACACTCCGCGTTTGTAAACACGTTTTTGCGTGGGGGAGTTTTGTGCACTTGTATACATCCCGGTATAGGCGCGAGTTGTGAACGCACGAACTTGTGTTGTATTCGGGATGCCGGGCTGTTCCGTTGCTAAGATCTGGTCAGAGATCAACAATTCGAGGCTCTCGTTCCCGCCTCTGAATAGCGAGTGACGAGGGCCGCCAATATCCCATGCTGCGATACGACTATGAACAATTCCGAATTGCGCTGGGACAACGGATAAAGCAGCTCCGAAAGGAGCGGCAACTGACGCACCGTGCCCTGGTGAGTGACCACGGCTTCCACATGACGCAAGTCGCCAGGATTGAGAGAGGAGAAGCGTTCTCTGTCCCAACATTGTTGCGTTTGGCGGAAACGTTTCAGGTTCCGGTTGGTCAGTTAATTGAGGGCATCGGCGAAGTGTCTGATGAAGAGACCGGCGCACAAGCCGAGCCTTCTCCAAAGAAGAGGAAATTGCAGTCGTGAGGCGTTGACGGTACCTCTCCAGCTGACGGTTGGCCTGTGTATTGTGCATCTACCTACTACACGTGTTGAGCGTTCCATTTCTGGACACCATCCAAACTGATTTTTGCTGAGAAGAGTGCGCATGGGCTGGACGCAATTACATCTCGTGGACGTTGAAGGCAGAGAAGTATTGCCCTCCATCAAAGCAGGTGTTGAGTCTGCCTTTGGATGGGTGCTGAGCACGTATCCAAACCTCGATCCGGCTGTCTTGGCTGAGTGGGCCGAAGAGATTGGCAGCTCGATGCAAAAGAACAAAAACACACACGCCACGCCGCGACGTTATGCGTACGCAGCGATGCACGGAAGAGTGCGCGATTACCTCAAGACGCGAGCGTCAAAAGAGACGCCAGAAGGTAGCAGCTTTGAACTCGAGAAATGGGCCGGAGTGGACGCAGACGCGCAGGCCCGAATTGATCGCAAAATCTTCTTCCAAGAACTCGGGACGAAATTGGACCAGCGGGATCAGGAGATCCTTGCCCTTCTGCTTCAGGACATCACAAGTGCTGCAAGTGTTGGTAAAGTCCTCGGAATCAGAGAGTCGGCGGCTGCGAAAGCCATTCAACGACTCAAATTACGTATTGCATCTTTTGTGGGTTCTAGCAAAATGAAGAGTGGCGGCGCGGGCCACGGCTTCCAAAATCTATGCGAGACGAAGGGTTAGGCAGGCTACTTGGATCTGATTAGGGAGTACTTCCTGGATGCCCACCCAAACCCTGAACGCATCGGGTGTCCAGATGAGAAGACGTTGCAGGATTTGGCGGAGGATCGCTTGCCTCTGGACCATCCTGCACGCCTTCACTTAGCTTCGTGCTCCGAGTGTGTCGCTGAATACCTGGGATACCGGAACGAATGGAAACAAAGTCAAAGCTCGCCTGTGATCCTAGACGAGACCGTTCGACGCCGAGTTCCAGTTCCCTTGCCGCCTCGGCAGAGTCAGAAGTTGCCGAAGTGGGCCTATCCGATTGCGGCTTCGATCTTGGTGCTTGTCGGCGGGGTCGCCGTCTTCAAGGTGAGTTCTAATCACTCCCACCATCCCGTAGAAGTCGCGTCCAGTGCTCCTCTGGACGCCAACGTGGACCTGTTTGAAGCCACCACAGCCCGTGGAACTGGCCCAGAAGAAGACGCGGCTCCGTTACAAGAAGTGACCCTGCCTGCCGCTATTGTCCATCTCCACGTGACGCTCCCTCGTTTCAGTCAGAGCGGTCAGTACAGGATCATGGTTTCTACCGATCGTGCGGGGACGGAGGTTGTTGCAAAGGGAACGGGCGTTGCTCAGGAGAGCGCGGACAAAGTCATGGTGAACGTCACCCTTGATCTTCGCTCCGCGAAGCCTGGGGCGTACTTCCTGGCTACGGTACGTGGTTCTGACAACGGTACGTACTACTATCCTTTGCAGGTTGACCGCTAATAAGCGCTTGTTACATTTTTAGCAAGGTAATAAGCGAGATAGTTGGCTATATTTCTGACTGCCTTATCAGGCTGTGCGGGCCGCTCGCCCGCTCCCCTGCTGCTCGGAGTGGTACGGCGAAGCATGGCTCGCAACGCGAGACATTACAGGAAGGGTTGGCTCTTTTGTTGCCGACGCCCTTGGGAGGCTTCCACTAGACCCCGATGGAGTCGATGCCTTCTCGTCGCTTCTCTCTCATACATTTTCTTCCCTCCCAGCGTGGTTGCTGTTGCCTGTTCCTGGGCGGCGAAGCCGACCCTCAAAGGGTCCGAAGGACGATGGCCGGGGCGTTGCGGGGTGTCCCCGCGGAGGGGGTGACGGAAGAGGTGGGCCGGTCTTCTCGCCGGCGCACCTCTGGAGGCCAGGGGGAGACTTCCCCCCTTCAGTTCTTGGTAGAAACTAGCTTTAGTGCGGCGTCGAGCTGATTGTCGCGCCCTGCCGTGGCGTCCGTGAAAGACCAGGGAACTTCAACATCGGGCTTGATGCCCTTTCCTTCGATCTGCGTTCCCTTTGCGCTGATGTAGGCTGCCACCGGAACAACCAGACGATAGCCGAATCCAAGTTTGGTCGCTTTTCGGGACACGAGTCGTCCTGGCGTTTTGCTGCCAATGATCTTCGCTAGGCCGTTCTCCTGAGCGAACTGCACCACCATCTCGGCCGCCCCGGTAGTGTGTTCATTGACGAGAATGACAATGTTCCCTTTGTAAGCCTCGCCGCCCAATCCTTCTGTGTAGAGGTACACGGAGGTCTTGCCCATAAACTTCAGAGCTAGGCCGGGAATCGCGAGCCGCGAACGGGGAACTTTGGTGAACTTCGGAAAGGAGGAGGGATCGATTCCCTTCTCTGCCATTTGCCGATTCTTGCTGTATCCGACAGGAAGACGGTTAGGCGTCAAATAGCTCATCAACGCAAGCCCTCCGATCCCGCCGCCCGGATTGCCTCGCAGGTCGATAATCAAGTTTCTTGATGATGCGAAAGAGCCGCGGAAGAGGCGGTCCAGCTCGTTAGCGAAGTCGATGCCGACCTTGCCCTGAAAGAGGCTGATCCTGAGGTACGCGACACCGTTGATCTCGCGACTCGTCACGGCTGTGAGGTCGGAATATGGGTTGTCTTTGTACTTTGGATTGCTTGTGCTGAGTGAAAGGGTGGCAACTTCTGAAGGATTGCCACGGGACACAGTGATTGGAATGGTGTGGCCCATCTCGAAGGGCGGTTCGAGAGCCTTGTCTGAGGAAGGAACCATCTCCTTCTCGCCTGCGGTGAGGAGAACGTCTCCGGTTTGCACTCCAGCTTTTTTGGCGACTCCCCCAGGAAGCACGTCCTGGAAAGCCCATCGCAAGCCGCCCTCGATGGACTGGACCGAGAAACTTGCATTGATCGCGTTGCGCGGATTGATCTTCGTCTTCTCTGAGAGAAGGCCAAGCGTCCTGGGTGAGAGTTCGGCGAGCATCTCTGTGACGGCCTTCTCGAAAGCTTCTGCGTTCGACGCATCCACAACGGCGGGCCGGTGCCGCTGGACGATCCTGTCCCATGCGTGCCTATCGAACGCTGGATCGAAATACTTGTCTGACACCTGGGCCTGAATCTTTCCCAGTAGTGTTTCCCGTTGCTCTTTGGTGAGATCCATTTCGTTCCTTTACAGGGTGCCGTTGGGGTCGCCAACGATTTGGAAGCTGGCCCAGAAGTAGGGCGCAAGCCCCTGGTTTAGCATCTCCAGCTGAGCCGTACGTAGGGCATCAACCTTCCGCTTATGAGCAGCCAATTCCGCGTAGAAAGTCTCCATGACGTGCGGTGCGGCATGGTCATCCACCTCCCAAAGGGTGGATACAACCGAGTCGGCTCCTGCTTCGATGAAAGCATTCACTAGGTTTGTCACGCCTGTCTCACCAACAGGACCAACTCCTGTGTTGCAAGCAGAAAGGGTGACCAGCCTTGCGTTGAGATGCAGGCCGCGAATCTCACGGACCTGGAGCAAACCATCGTCCTCGCCCCCTGCACTATCAGGAGCGAAAACGAGTGATGACCGGTCTGGATAATCCAGATCCACATAGCCATGTAGAGCGAGGTGCACAACCTCTGTGCTCGCGAGGTCAAGGTGTTTGAAGTGGCTCTCAGTGGCGTCCGATCCCAGCAGAATCGTGCTTGGATGAGGGAGGTCTTGCGCAATTGTCTCCACTTCGGCCTGGCTCTCCGGTAGAGGAACCAGTTGGCTTCTCTGCGGTCCTGAGATCGCACGGACTATGGGGTTTCGGTCGTCTGTGTGCTGGGTCCAGGCTGCGACACCCACGTATGGAAGTGAATCCAGCGATTGCCCCTCCACGCGCTTATGGAGCAGATCGAAGACGGTTGCCGAAGGCGTCACATCGATTGTGTGTGTAGAAAGCACGTAGGAAGATCCGTCTTTCAGGGCAGCGAACGGCAGCAGATGCAGGGCTCCATCCGGCACGATGATGAGGTCGTTCATCGCGCTGTACTGCTTCACCGGCTGAAGCAGCTCCCCGAAAAGTTTCCCTGCTAGTGCTGGGTCCTGCTTCTTCGTTGCGATCTCCCTCCGGTAGCGGTTGGCATCTGCCTCGATGACGGCTTTGGATGGCAGGCTGTAGGGGGTCACCGAGTCGCGTGTGATCGCAAAAGCATATGAAGCGGGTTCGGCAAGAACGTACTCGATTAGGACGGTGCTGGGGGAAAGCGCCTTTTGTAAGGTTGCGAGCCGCACTGGATGGGTAATCGTCTGTTGGGCAAGCGCGCTCGGGCTGATCTGCAGCTCAGTGCTGTAGATGGCATTTAGAAGACGGGTCCTCTCCTCCGGGTCCTCGGCCTGGATCAGAGCCACGTTCAGAGCGTTCAACTTCCGCTCAGCTGGTGTCGTAGCGTGGACCGGCTGAGTCTCGTGATGCTCGATCGCATCGGTTTCGATGCGCCCTCTGACCTTTTCCAACGTTTGCAGTGCTTCGTCATACCGTTTTTGTCCAGCTAAAGAGGCAAAATAGCCGGAATATACATCGCTCATCTCGGCCAGGAGCTGACGTTGGTTGCCTGCGGTGGCGGCGTGCTGAAGCATGTTGTCAACGAGTGCCATGCTCTTCCGGTACAGCACGTCGGACTGTTTAGCGTCCCCCATCTTCAATGCAATCTCGGCCTTGATTGCGAGGTTTCGCGGAACGATGTACAGCTCGTCGGGAATCTCCGTGTTGGCCTGGATTGCGTCGTTGATCGAGGCCAGTGCGCCTGACAGATTGCCCTCGTGTTCGTAGGCCTGGGCAAGCAGTCCCGCTGCATCGGCAACTCCTCGCGGGTTGGTGATGCGGCGGGAGATGTTTATGGCTTCAGAGTAGTCGGATACTGAAGCTTTCCAGTTTCCAAGATCGCCATAGATGGAACCTCTAGAAATGTAAATCTGGGTCTTGTGGCCGTCATACGCGGTTCCCTGGAGACGAGCCATGGACTCATTTGCGAGCCTGAGAGCAGCGTCATACTCGTGTAAACCCTCTAGCGCGTCGATCTTGCCGTAGAGGGCGATGGTGGGCGAAGCAATCTCAGGGTGCAGAGCGGCAAGTCTGATGGCCTCGTTCAGAGGTGTCAGAGCTTCTTTGTACCGATGAACCTGAACCAATCCAACACCGAAGACGCTGGCATATCGCACTGTGGCCGCAGGGTCACGCTCTACTTTGGAGAGGCCCCATGCTTTCGTGACCTGATCTTTGGCCGTTTCCGTATCTCCTAGAATGAACGCGGCTATTCCCTGGTTTCCAACGGCGCGGGTTGCCTGAGCTAGATGACCTTGCTTCAAAGCAAGCCGTTCAACCTCCTGCCAAGTCGCCCGTGCCTGAGCTGCGTCATAGTCGATCTCGAAGCCTCCAAGAACTGTCAAAAGTCGAAGCCTTGTCTCTGCATCCTGGGCGGCTGGAAGCTCCAAGGCTTCCCTGACACGGAGGATGTTGCTGCGCAGGCTTACGCTCTCGTCGGGCGGTAGCTGGCTGATGGCGGCATAAATGGCCTTCGACGGTTCACGCTGAGAGTCGAAAAGATGCTCAGCCTTCGCATAAAGTGGCTGGGCATCTGTCCATCGGTTGTTCCATGCCAAAGCGTCTGCGCGGTCCAGTAAGCCCTGGGCTGACTCCGGGGGAGCTGAGCTGTGATGCGGCGAAACGGCGTAAAAGTACGCTCCAGCTGCCAGCCCGAATGTGACTCCCAAAGCTGCGGCTGCTTTCTTGGCCCAACTGCGTTTCGACATCTCTCGATTTTATGGTTTTCTTCGCTTTTCCCCGTGCGTCAGAGCCGCTACAAGCGGTTAGGGGGGTGGTAAGGCACACCCACACACTCCGGGGCGCTTCCTGATGCCTTTCTGTGCGATCTGGCACGGCTCTAATCGCAAGCCTCAACACTCCAAAGGCCCCTTACCTTATTCAGAAAAGTTTTGCTTTTGCTTTTGTCGTTGCGGTTGCGGTTGTTTTGGGATTTCCGCGATTTCCGCTGATTCACAGGGCCTACTCCTGTCCCTCTTGTTTTCATGACTCATGCATCTCTTGCTTCCTTATAAGGCGGGGACGGGGAGGTCCACCACTTCGTACGGGAGGTCCACTCTGTGATTCAGGGAGGTCCACTGTTTTCTACCGGGAGGTCCAAAAACGCGTTCTGGGAGGTCCACCGCGTTTTCGCCGCTATTCGAGATCTTCACAGGGTGCGATATACCGGAAGTCCACCACGTTCAGGGGGCGAGCATACCGGGAGGTCCACCCCAATCGACCGCCACCCGCAAACAATACCGGGAGGTCCACTTTGTCGAGCTTTAGTGGCAAGGCCGGATGGTCCACTTCTACCGGGAGGTCCACCGAAAAGCGACCAGTTCGGTCGGGGCCGCTTTAGAGCAGAACAATGGAAGGTCCGGAGTGGACCTCCCGGTATGACGGCAAGCGGTGGACTTCCGTGTATGAGCAGGCACGGTGGAGCAACGTGTATGGACACGGTGATGGTGGACCAGCGCGTATAAACGACGACGGTGGACTTCCCGGTATAGGTGCGGAGAGGGTGGACCTCCGCGTATGACGGATTACTGTTGCTACTTAGCTCCGCGCCGGAAGCCTCCTAATGCGGCCTTTTGCGAAGTCGTCTTCTAGTAATCCTTCCTTCGCACGATCAACCTTGATTCCTTGCGGAACCTCTTCGATCTGCACCCCTGGCCAAAGGGCTTTCAGCGTACGAATAGCTTTCCGCGTGTGAAGTCTGTTCCGGTGGGGGTTGCTGTCCTGGGGAAACTGTTCCGTAAGTGCTTTCCAAGGAATGATCGTCTCGCTCGCGGCTGAGTAGCACCGAAAGATGAGCCAGAACACAAGGTCTTGAACCTGAGTAGGGCCTTTGATTTCAGCCCAAAGTCGCCGTGGAAGCACGATGTGGTGCTTCCGAATGTCATTGAACAAGCTGAGGTTCATAGCGAAGCCGTACCGATCCGCCAGCTCCGGCAGACTTTGCTGCATGTCGTTGTCGAGCTTCTTGCCGGTGATTGAGGAAGGGAGGTAAGACCGCTCGATGAGCGGATAGGTGAGATCGCGCTTCCCTTCCCCTGCCTCTCTCTGGATGTTTATAACGAGTCCTGCCACGCGCTCGAAACGTTTGTTTAGATCGCGATTATTCTTGCCGCCTTTAGTGAGGCCCATTTCCTTCTGAAACTCAACAGCCGATGCCCACGGGATAAACGGGCTTTCCGTGCGTATGGCCTTGTCGAAGATCCACGCGAGTACCTTGCGATCGGCACCGAAAGGCATGCCCACGTTTGGGTGAGCCGCAGAGAAGGTCACATAAAGCGTGGAACCATCGCCTAGCCGAGCCTGCCGAGTGATCTTCGTTTCCTTTGTAGCGCTGTATGGGAGAGTGCAAAGGATCATGGCCTGGGCGAGTTTGATGTACTCGTCACCGAGCTTGCCTTCGTGCTTTGCGTCTACGATCTCCAGCACGCGCATCGCCTGACGGGTCTGGGCGAGCATCTCTTCTTTCTTGCGGTCCCTAGGACCTTTCTTTGTTGCGCCGTTTGCCGGGAATTTCAGATTCTTCGCTAAACTCGTGCTCAATGGTCCTCCTCCTAACGGTGGACTGTTAGCGGGATCTGAAATGGGTGATTCGGGGCCGCTAACCCTGGATCACTCATCCGCTTTGATCCCGATGTCTATTTACTACACGTGGCGAGACGGCCGTTTCTGGACATCCACTCGGCGGTTTATTTCTTCTTGCTCTCCTCTGCCTTACGTTGCGCCACCCATCCGGCTAATAACTCCTCAAGCAGGTCGGACATGTCCGGGCCGCCATGCACCTTGCCCAGCTGATAATTGGCCTCGTTGAGGGTCTCGATCTTCAGGTAGCCGCCCCAGGCCCGGTACTCCGCATCTCGGCTCTTGGCTCCCTGCTTGAGTGGGCGTCCTCGCGTACGGGTCGTCTCAGTCTCCGCAACGGACGTGCCTGTTCCAAGACTCTTCAGACCCTCGAATTGGCTAAGCGCTTTTTTTGACGCGGGCATAGGTCACAATTTCCTTTCCAACTGCTTCGTAGGCTTCCCAAGCTCTGGCTGCTCTCGAATCGTCCGCTTTATCAACGATGCAGCCACTCGCGGACGCCTTGGAGAAGGCTTTCAAGCGCGGCACCATGTTCTTGAACACCGGCACCTTCAGCTCATCCAGCAGGGCTTTGAGTTGCTGCGCCTCTGTCTCAGGTGGTGGTGGAGCCTTGGTGATGAGAACGCGGTACCGATTCTCATTCATCCGCTGTAACGCTTCGATTGTCTGCCGTAGACCAGCCGTGTCCAGCGCAAGCGGCACGGCTGGGATGATGAGAAGGTCGCAACCTTCCGCGAGTGCCTTCAGATCCTTCTCGGTAGGCTGCTGACCCGTATCGACAACACTGTGCTTGTACTTCCCGGCAAGCTTCATTGCCGATGCCACATCAGCCACGGTGAATGGAAAGCCTTCTCCTCGTAAGCTCCATTCGGTTGCATTGCGCGTTCGATCCCCGTCCAGCAGCAGCGTCGGAGCGATGGTGTTGAGGTACGCCGCGACGTGCACTGCTGTTGTGGTCTTTCCCACGCCTCCTTTGTAACTTGCAACGGCTATATGCATCATTCACCTTTCTTTCAATCTACATTGGAATCTATTCAATCAGGCATAAAGATGAAAAGGGATAAGGTGTCGATATCGGCACCTCTATCCGCGTCCCTGAGTTTTGTGCAGCGCTCGAAGCGCTGCGCGGGACTACGCCGCCAAAGGAAGGGCGGAGGCATCCTCCGCCTCCGTCTGATTGTCCCTAGCTTCAATCTTCTCGATGATCTGCCGCGCCGTCTTCGCGATTGTCTGCATGGATGCGGTGAGCATCTCGCCAGTGATGCCGTACGACGCCAGATAGAACCGGCTCCCTGACTGGATGTTGTAGTGACAGAGAACGGCATACGCTACGGCCTCTGCCTCCAATTCCCTCTGCTGCTTTCCTTGGCTCCGGTCTTCCTTGTGCAGGAGTTCATGGGCAAACTCATGAATCAGGGTTCCACATTTGGCGGCGATTCCCTGCCGCTCATCAATCTCGATGGTTCCGCCTTTGCTGAGTCCCTGAGCGCCGGATGCGATGACCTTGTAAACCAGAGTGATACCAGCGTTGCGGACTGCCGCCTCCACCTGGGGGAGAAGATCTTCGCCCCCCTCTGTCGCGTCGTGAGCTGGGGCGGTCGGGAGTTCCTCGCCGTCCGTCTGGGCAAGGTCAAACACGGTTGTCGCCCGGAATCCCCGGAGCCGTCGAACCTCCCCGTCCTCGTCTTCCTTTCCTTTGCCGATGATGGGGGCCAGGATGTAAATAGCCTTTTCACCCTTTCGGACCTGACGCTTCATCTCCAACCACCTGCCGTAACCGGCAACGCGGGTCGCGGTCGGACACTGCTTGCTGATGAGGTATTGATTTCCAAAAGAGTAGGTGTAGAAGCGGCTCATGGTCGTAAGCCATGCGCGGAACGTAGCATCCTGCTTAGCACTGTCGGTCTCGGCTGCGAGGGCATTGACGGCATCGGTGATGGTGTTGGACAAGGTTTCAGCTTTGGCGGTGATGCTCATGAGTGGTCTCCTGTGCGGCTTTAGGTTCGGACAGTGTTCCCGCACTATCCTTTGGTTGGGGGCTGTTCCTCATCCCCCTCTCTGTTTCTAAGTATACTCCTTTCTACCTTTCTAGCCATGTAATAATAGAGATAGTTGGATATATTTATGACTGCCTTATCAGGCTGTGTGGGCCGCTCGCCCGCTCCCCTGCTGCTCGGAGTGGTACGGCGAAGCATGGCTCGCAACGCGAGACATTACAGGAAGGGTTGGCTCTTTTGTTGCCGACGCCCTTGGGAGGCTTCCACTAGACCCCGATGGAGTCGATGCCTTCTCGTCGCTTCTCTCTCATACATTTTCTTTCCTCCCAGCGTGTTTGCTGTTGCCTGTTCTTGGGCGGCGAAGCCGACCCCCATAGAGCCCCGGTCTAGGCTGGTTCTGGAACACGCACGGCGTCTGCGAGAAGTTGCTTGCCCTGCCTCACAGCAACGGGACGGGGATCCTCTGTTCTGGCAAGTTCAGCAAGCCGCCTTAAGGCGGCCGCCGAGAGAGGGTCGCGGGATAAAACGCGGAGGTCCACATAGTGGCCCCCGCGCAGGTTCCAGTCGTGAGCGCCAATCCTGGCACTGGAGTTGACCAGGAAGTGAGCAAGGTTGCTACCCGTGAGGCGCACCGTGGAGATGATGCAGAGAAGCGCTCCCTCGAAGTAACCCTGCCAGATCAAGACTTCCGCCTTGAAAGTCTTGCTCCCTGTGCCGCGTTCTGCGGCTCCAACCTGGCTGAAGCAGTCGCTCCACTGGGCGCTCACCGTTGCACCTCGGGCAGCTCGACGGTCTGAGGTGCCGCGTCGCCTGGAACGCGGCGCTTGCTGGAGCCGCGTGGCCTTGCCCAAGGTCCAGCTCGACGTATGAACTCCCTTACGGCTGAATCGAGTTGCATTCGAGCCTGCAGGAGATCGTAAAGTCTGTAACAGACTGAGCATCCGCCCTTGATTCCGGCGCGGCCATCCTTCTCGGGGTTATAGCGAGGGTGGCGCTCGCATTTCGCCGACACCCGTTCGCGGACTGACAACTTGTAGGAAAGTTTGTACACGGCTGGTCCTTTTTTGGTCGTAGGAGGGCGGGGCCGGGGAAGTCCCCGGCCTCACTGTCGCGGTTGGATTTAGGCCTTGCGCTTGGTTTGGGTGGGCTGTGCGTTCTTCTTTGGGGACCCTTTCATAAGGGTGAGGGCGGCGAGCTTTGGAGCGAAAGCAGCCTCGGCCTCGGAAAGGTGGTCAATCTCGTTTTCCCGAGGGATGCCGCGGTGTCCTGAGAGAGCAAGCCGGATGGCAAAGGTGGTTAGCTCGACATCGCCTAAGCCGTCTATGGCGGTTGTCAGAACCTCATCTGCCGAACGCCGGTCATCCTGAGCGTCCCCATTCACTTCCACAGCTAGGTCATCCGCGAAGGAATACGGGTCAAGGTTCACAAGGGCTCTGAGGAGTGCGCGGAGCTGGGCAGCGTTGAACACCGGGGGAGCGGCTTTCACGATCCGCTGAAAGCTGGCTTCCCGCTTCGCTTTCCGCTTCTCGATCTGAAGGCGGCGCTTTTCCGCTTCGGTCTCTTCCAGCTCATCTGCTGCTCTCTGCTCCTCCTGACGGCGTACCTCCGCAGCGAGGGCATCCGCTTTGCGCTGTTCGTAGTCTGCCTTTCGTGCGGCGGTCTGCTCTTCGGTCTCGTCCTCGGTGGGCTGAGGCAACGGGCGCTCCTCGCGTTCCTTGCTTTGCCTTGGGTCGTGTACCGGGCAACGGTCATCTGTGCAGACTGTGAGCCATGTTCCCCGGTTCCGCCCATGGATGATGAGGGCAGGACGGGCAGCTTCGCATGGCGCTACCGGCTCGGCATCCGGGTTCTCGACGGGCGTCTCGATCTCACGGAACTCTCCCCGATGTACGGCACCCTCACGGTGATCTTTGTCTGGCCGCCATCCTTCCTCGATCTGCACGAGGTTGGGCCGTGAAGCAATCTCCCGGTCAAAGTGGCTCTCGACCTTGGTCTGGTAGCAGGGCGCGTCCAGGCATTGATCCTCCTGCACGTCGCAGAAAAGGGAAGTGTTGAACCCGCTGCGGCGGGGGCAGGTTGTACACGCTCCTGCGGCTGGGTACAGTGACGGGTCTTCACGACTGAACGGAGCGGCGGCGAGAGGCAGGTAGAGGTTGGCCTGTATCCACGCGGAAACGTTCTTGGCGGGAAGTAGATGCGCTTCGGTGTCTTGGTAGTCCTTACGCCAGCAGTGCTCGAAAGCTGAGGCTTGCTGCGCCGTCGGAAGCCGCGCTATGAGGTTGGCATGGCTGGCCGTGATGCGATTCTCTTGGAAAGCGGTTGCGACTTCAGGAATCAATTGCAGCAACGCGAGTCGCGCATAGATGTGGCTCTGGCTCCGTCCGGTCTTTTGCACTAACGTGTCAACGCTGTAGGCCGGTAGGTCCAGAAGACGCTGGTATGCGGAAGCCTCCTCGTATGGATGAACATCTTGCCGCTGGCTGTTCTCGATGATCTGGACCTCAAGGGTCTCCTCATCGGAAAGCGCAAGGATGCGAACGGGAACATCGATGAGCTCCGCGATCTGAGCGGCGCGAAAGCGCCTGGCTCCTGCAACTATCTCGAAGGTCTCGCCCTTGGGGCGAACCGTGATCGGCTGGATGAGTCCGTGGGTCGCGAGGCTTTGGGCAAGCTCGGTGAGCTTGGCTAGATCAAAGGTGCGGCGGGGGTTTGTTGTGGACTCCTCAAGCATCGTGAGAGGAAGAGTCTTGTATCCTGAATCGACAGCTGTAGTGGTGTGCATGATCGCATCTCCTGTGCGGTATGTGCGTCGTTATGGTTGGGGGCAGTGTTCCCGCACTGCCCCACCTAAGACCTTGGCTCTGGTTTACTCGTCGTTCTCTGCGTCGGCCTTCGCTGCTACTCGCTCGATCTCTGCGGCAAGGAACTCGGTCTCGCGGAACTTGACGGTTTCACCGCCAATCTTCTTTTCGTAGTTGTTGTTTCGTGCCTCGGCCTCGATGTACACACGGTCGCCCTTCTTCAGCTTGACGGCATACTTGCGAAGATTTCCAAAGACCACGATGTTGTGCCAGTCGGTACGGGTCTGACGATCTCCCGCGTTGTCGTTCCAGTGGGAAGATACGGCGATGGCGAACGTAACGGGCTTGTTGTCCCCATCCTGCTTTGCATCGGATCCAAGGTGGCCCATAAAGACGGAACGATTGAGGTTGTTGATCATTGTGGTTTCTCCTGTGTTTCGGGTTGTGGACAGTGTTCCCGCACTGTCAGTGGTTGGGCTGATCGGGGTTGTTTCTCATCCCCTCTCTGTTTCCAAGTATACTACGTTATAGCTTATTAGCAAGCTAAAAAGGTAAACATCTGCAAATGAAGATCGCTGACTCTGGGAAAGTCGGTCCTACTTACTACACGTGTTGTGGAGCCTCTTTCTGGACATCCGCAGTGGCCCGACTCGCCACGCGAAGCATGGCTCGCAACGCGAGACATAATCAGAAAGGGTTGGCTTTTTTGTTGCCGACGTTCTTGGGAGGCTTCCACTAGACCCACATGGAGACAATGCGTTCTCCTGGCTTCTCTCTCATACATTTCTTCCCTCCCAGCGCGGTTGCGGTTGCTTGTTCTTGGGCGGCACAGCCGACCGTCAAGGGTCCGAAGGACGATGGCGGCATTTGTCTTGAAGTGGAGGAGCCACGATGCGGCCCCCCATGTGGCTAGATTGTCGTTTCGGGATACCCGCGCAGGAAGCCTTGCTCCTTCAGGTTGTGGCCCCAGAGGTCTGCGAATTCCTTCTGCTTCTGGACCGTGCGGGCGTTGACAGCCCCGTTGTCCTGGTCGTGCGCGAACTCCTCGCGCCCTACATAGTCGTTGCGGTAGTAGTAGGGAGCAATGCTCTTCAGCTTCCCGTCCTCAATCTCCATCTCGAAGCACATCTCCGGGTCGCGCATTGCATCGCCGTTCTGCTCTCCGTAATGGCACAGGGACACGGCTGGAAGGTCTCGCGGACCGCGTCCGATGTTCTCGACCGTGAGGGGCATGTGCTCGGGGTTTGGAATCTGGATGTGTGTGCCGACGTGGGTGAGGAGCGTGGGATGAACGCGGGTGAGGATTTGAAGGAAGGGGAGCATGGCAGCCTCGCTTTGGCATGGTTTGGCTGTGTCTCTTTTGAGACACGCCTTGGCCCTGGCCCACGCCAGCGGGGGTGGCAAGTGCAAGAGCCGGATTCCTTTCCCGAAGGGCGGGCGTAGCCCGGTCTGCACAAGCGAAGCGCGGAAGATAAAGGTGGCTCTTGCGGGCGCCAGGGGCAGAGCCCATTCCATGTCTTTTGTCAACGGTTTGGCGCAGAGGTGACCGCCCCTGCAGCAAATAAGGGTGTTGGTCTGCTTTCCTTGTGATTTGGGAACCGGACAACGTTCAGCGACAGTCGCTCAAACTTCCATACGCGGGTTGGATACCGCACGAACGTGTGTCGTCGCAGGCTTGCCTCGGACTTAGGGCGGGCGTCGGAGACGAGTCTCCTGCCACAATGGGCTCTCGAGGATCACCATGACCGGCTGCCCGGTTCCCACACCATAGGGCTGCTAGAGGTGTGTCCTATCCAGCCGCCATGGTGATCCTCATCTCCTGGCCGATTGCCCAGATGAAGCCGGCGAGCTCTCTCGCGATCGCAGTAACAGCGACGGTGGGCTTCTTGCCTCGGGCGACCATAGAGCGATAACGGGTGCAGAGCCTGGTCTGTGCCTTCCAGGCGATGTCGCGGATGTTTTTCGGCAACCGCACGAGGATCTCTGCCTTCTCCTTCGCGATCCGAGCCGGGTACTGGTAGCTCCAGGCCGCTTCAATGAGCATGCGCCTTGCTTCGCGGTTGCCGGTCTTGGTAATGCCGCCGCGGCGTACCGAGCCACCGCTCGAGTGCTCGGAAGGAACAAGGCCGAGGTACCCCATCAACAGGCGTGGTGACTCGAACCGGCTGAGATCGCCGGTCGATGCGATGAAGGTTGCCGCGGAGATCATGTCGATGCCGCGCAACCCGCGCAACGCCTCAACCAGTGGCCCAAGCGACCAGCTTCCAACCATCGTAGAGATCCTCTCGATCAGGGCATCTCGTCTCTGCTGCGCAGTCCAGACCGTCTCCAGGTAATCCTGGAACACAATGCCATGCGCTTGCTCCTGGAACGTCTGTCCTGCCAGCCAGCTACGGTGTCGTTGCGTCCAGTGCTTCCCGGTCGGGTAGCTGCGGCCGTGCCGCAGCAGAAAGGCGAGCAGTTGCTGGCGCGCCCGCATCAGGTGCATCGATGCATCCACTCGTGCTCGGACCAGGTCGCGAAGTGCTTCGTGCGTGGTGTCCGGAACCCATACCGGCGTCAGGTCGCCGGACCGGTGCAGGATCGCCAGCTTCTCCGAATCGCGACGGTCGGTCTTGATCCGTTCGCCTGGCTTACGCGGGATCATCGAGGGCGCGACCACAATGCATCTGTGTCCGAGCGCAGTCAGCTGGCGATGGATGCCGTAGCCACAGCCGCTCGCTTCATAGCAGAAGTCGAGCTCCCCGTGCTTGGAGAGCCGCTTCGCCATCTTCCCGACATCCTCTGCCGTGTTCGGAATCACGCCCAGGAACCGTACTGGGCCGGTCCGGCCATCATCTGCAACGCTGATGGAGATGGTCGCCTTGTGCACGTCCATGCCAACGAACGATCTGGTCTGCTTCATGTCTTCCTCCTGACCACAGGAGAAACGCTCCATGCGGCTCTGACAAAAGACATACAGACTTAGGAGGCTGTTGCTGTTGCTTGTTCTTGGGGCGTTGCGGGGTGTCCCCGCTGGGATGGGGAGCTGCGAGACAAGGCCGGATCTTCTCGCCGGCGTTGGCTCGGAGCTGGGGAAGGGCATAGCCTTTCCCCGATGTAGGCTTCTTGCAGGGAGGACTTATGTGCGGTCGGTATGTTCGCCGGAGCGACAAGCAGAAGATCGCGGAACACTTCAGGGCCAACCCGAATCCGGCTGACTTCCCCTTGCCCGATGCGGATTACAACGTAGCGCCGACGACGCACCAGTCCATCATTCGGCAGAGCAGGGAATCAGGCGACCGTGAGCTGGTCCTGGCGCGGTGGGGTCTGGTGCCATTCTTCACGAAGGATCTGAAGGATGTGAAAGGTCTCTCCACGATCAACGCGAGAGCGGAGACGATCACCAAGGCTCCAACGTGGCGAGAGCCGTTCAAGAAACGTCGCTGCATCGTTCCAGTGAACAGCTTCTACGAGTGGCCGAAAGCCGGGAAGCCACCAAAGCAGCCCTACTCCTTCGAGTTGGCGAATGGAAACCTGATGGGCTTCGCGGGCCTCTGGGACGCCTGGAAGGACGCGCAAGGTCACTGGCTGCAATCCTTCGCCATCGTGACCACGGAGGCGAACGAGCTGATGGCGTCGATCCACCCCCGGATGCCTGTCATCCTGCACTCGCGAGACTATGACCGCTGGCTGGATCGGGAGGAAACCGAGCGGCCGCCGCTCGATCTGCTGCGGCCCTACGAGTCTGAAGAGATGGAGGTGCACGAGGCTAATCCGAAGGTGGGCAACATTCGGAACAACGGGCCGGAGATGATGCGAGCGGCGGCGAAGGCCGCCGAGGACGGCGAGCTGCCGTTGTAGCTGGCCCAGTTCGGTCCCGATTCTGTGCAGGAATAATCGACTAAAAGGCTTCTGCCTTTTCAGAAGGCTAGCTTTTTACCTTGCTGGCGAGGTGCCACACGGCTGAACATACCCCTCGCCGCGCTATACGCGAGCAGGACAAGGCAGCTCAGGTCGAGGAGCAGGAACGGGCCAACGAACCAGTAGATGAGTGGTTCTAAGAACCATTGCCTTCCAAGAACGTTCCACACTGAGGGATACCGGTCGCGAAGTCGTAGGGCCACCCAGAGATCTTTGTTATGGACGACTTCTTCCTCCTGGTGCCAGAGTGCGCGCCTCCAAAGCGGATAGATCGCCGGACTTGTAAAGGGGTCGTGTCGTTGCTCGTGCACGATTTCATGCGAGAGAACGACGGCGAGCTGCGCGGGCTGGCCCTGAAAGCGGTATGGAATCTCGATCACACCTGATGGCGTTGTGTCGGCCATCGTGCCTGGAAACCCAGGAGTGAAGTGAATAGGATATCCACGAGACCGGATGTAGCTGACCTCTGCGGGTTCGACAGTTGCAAGGATGGAGAGCCCCTGTTCGATGTCAGGGCTGTACTGCCGGTACGGATGCCACGCTGATGTGCCCTGGTGCATGGGCGCACTGTCTTTCCACCAGTTCTGCTGTTTCGGGGCGGCGGCAATAAGCCCTAAGACAAGAACGATCACTGCTAAAAACTTCTGGTTGTCGGACATCGCTAGTTGACAGGTGTGTCGGGAAACAGTGGCAACAGCTCCTTGAGTTTCAGGGCGACGTTCGCCATGTCAACTTCCTTCGTACTCAGGCCGCTACGGGACGCGAGCATGGGGCTAACGTCAAACAATTGTTCGAAGGTGGTGCCGTGCATGATTGGAATGAGTTGGTCCCTAGACAGAAGCACGGATAGTTCCTTTTCTGCGATTCCAGAGTTCTTTATGCGCGTCAAAAAGGCCGGGGTAACCAACACAATGCCCACGCGAGACTGCGCGAGGCCCTTGTCGATCTCACGCATGAGCGGCGAGCCGAGCAGCACATCTTTCTCGCTGAACCAAACCTTGACCCCGCGAGATTCAAGCAGGTCGTGAAGCTCTTTCGCCGATGAAGCACGGTCATCCCAGGCGTGGCATAAGAAGACGTCGCGCTTGTCAGGCTTTGGGCCAATCTTTTCCAGCGCCTCGCGAAATGGTGTGAGCGCAATGACCTCGGAAGGTGTGTAAGAGACAGACGATCCTGCCGGTGACCACCTTGGTCGAGCACTACTGCCTGCACCGCCGCCACTGCTTCCGGAAGAACGGCTTGCACCTCCCGACGAGGAGGCAGAAATGGAATACGACGGGTAGGAGGAGCTGCTGTACCCGCCACCCCAACGCCCGGAACTGCCGCCGCAGGCGGGGCAATTTGCTCGACCTGATGCTGTGTGGTGGCCTCTGGAGGGTGCTGTGCATCTCGCCATGGCGCCTAGTTTACGCGCTCGCTAGGCCGAACTAGTCCTCACAAGTGAGCTTGTAGGAACTAATCTCAGGCGCTCCGAAAGCGGTTCCTTTCAATTAGCTGGCTGGCAAGGCATAAAGGCAGAAATCGGGCGGAGCTGCTGCCCACCGTGCCGGTCGAAGAGGTCTGGGGCATCGACGGAGCCTCGGTCGCCAAGCTCGCGAAGCTTGGAATCCTGACGGCGGCGGACCTAGCCGCCCTCAAACCGGATGACGCCCGCGCTCTAATGACCGTGCTCGGATTGATTACGTTTAGTGCTACCGATCCATACGGTTCAGGATCGGTCCGAGCAGATAGGCCACAAAGAATCCTCCGCTGTAGATGATTGCTGAACCCCAAAGCAGAACCCGGCTCAGCTTGCTTACCTCTCCGCACGTGGTCGGATCGTCGGCGTCGCAGGTCTCTCCTTCTCGCAGGCGTGGGGCGATGACATACGTCATGACGAAGCTGCAGGCAATCAGCGTGCCCGCTATGCTGAACGTCCAGATCTTGTGCCGCGAAAGGCTGACCAGCCAAGGAGCCGCCGAGAGCAGGGAAGCGACGGCGGTTCCCATGCCCAGCAGCACCAGCACGGAAGGCAATGCGCAGCAGATCAGGGTGCTGAAAGAGCTGAACAGCGAAAAGTAGTTGAGCAGGGCCGCTCGTCTGGCCCTGCGCTCCGGTTCGATAGAGGTTGCTGCAGTCATTTTGCCTCCGCGATGGAGTCGTACTTGAGAGTGTCTGGAAGCTTGCCCTTCGGTGCTTGTGGCAGCG
This sequence comes from Granulicella sp., assembly GCA_965200515.1. GTDB lineage: Bacteria > Acidobacteriota > Terriglobia > Terriglobales > Acidobacteriaceae > Granulicella. Next base: position 25,708 of record CBDAUT010000010.1, read on the forward strand.
TTCCAGAGACGGTGACCGTTTTCCCGATCAGAGTCGCAAGGTTTGCTCCGCTTCCTGCGAGAGCGTACTTGTCCGTGGTGCCAGTTACTTCCAGAACGGGGGCGGCGGTCGTGCCTGTGATCCGTCCTTTGGCGACTACCTTGGCGTCCTTGTGTGTAAATCCGTTCTTCTCTACGGCCTGGTTGAACTGCTGCATGCCGGCCGAATTTCCCGGCGCGAGCTGAATGGCAACGAGGCCGGTGTTCAGGTCCACATCGACTTTGTTCACGCCTTGTATGCCTTTCATAGAAACGTGAATGGCATGGGCGCAAGGAGCGCAGTCCATCCCGAAGACGGTCATGTTCACTTGGTCGTACTCCGCATGCGCGGCGACGGAGGAGAGAGCGAATAGGCCGAGGGCCAGAAAGCTTTTCATGGCTGATCCTTTCAATGTGTGCTCGTCCTGGACGAGAATTTGAGATAGCTGAAGTTGAGGGCAAAGCGAACGGCCTCGCGTCCATAAACCGCGCTCGAAACGTCCCGGAAGACTGGACCCTGCACGCCGCCCTCGATGGCAATGTTCTTGAAGATGGCGAGGATGGACGGTCCCAGCCAGAGAGAGGTTGTAGTGCTGTTCGGTAGATCGGCGCCGCTGAGTCTGACCGCAGAGGTGTGCTCTCCGGTGAACTCAAGCAGTCCGCGGTAGTCCCACTGGTCGTAGCCTCGCCTGAGCCGAGCGGGGCGATAGCCATAGACCGTGCTCCACGAGATCGTGTCCGGTCTCTTGGTCTGGTCAGTCTCGGGGAACCACGTGTAGCCCCCGCCCAGCCACAGGTAGTGGCTACGGGAGGCGACGCCGGTCGCCACAGATCCTGCTATGCCCGGTGCCCGGTGAACACTTGCAAGGGCACCCGAGTCGGACTGTGGCCCCGGCACGACGACGCCCAAGGTCCCGGTAGCCTCCAGCCGCTTGCCAACCTGCGTCACGGAATGGAGGAACCGCCAGGAAGCACCTGCAGACCATTCGCCTCCGGGGAAGATCCGTGTCTCGGGAAGAGAGCCGCTGCCGAACGTGGCGGGAGCAAAGGCAGTGAACGTCAGGTGGGGCGTGAGGCCGTACGCGATTTGGCTTCCTGTCGAGAACTGGGTGCCCAGAGATCCGTACCGGCCAAACAGCCCGGTATCGAAGCTGAACTCTCCTTGCGAGTTGACCGGCGTTGCGTAGCCGAAGACGGGGCCATGATCTGCGGCCCGTGCTGGCAGGGAGAACGCCAGCACGCACGCCAAAACGGCGAGCTGTTTCATAACTGCTCCTTTGGTTCCAGTGAACGCAAGCACGTGGATACGTGCAGGTCATTTGGCCTGGGAGCGAATCAGATCCGGAGAACGGTAGTGGAAGCGATCAGCAGACCCGGTGGGGAGTGCTCATCCGGTACGTGCCAGAGATGCCCCGTAGACGCAGGCAGCTCGACCAGGAACGGGTACAGAAGCGCTACCGTCATGATCGGAAGCACGGGAGCCATTACCACGTGTGCTGGAAGCTGGTTGAGGTCGTTCCGAACCTCAACCTGACAGCAGCCCTGCTTCGCCATCTCACCGCACTTGCCGTGCATCTGCTGGCAGCAGTCCTGCTCCATCCGACTCATCTTCGGAGTGGTAGCGCAGGCAAGGGCAGGCAACATCATGACGAGCATGAGAAGAGCTGCCGCGAAGCTGGTGAACCGGCGCACAGACCGAGTATATTCCCCGGTTCTCAGCAGCATTCGCATACGTCGCCCCTGCTGGCCTCGCCAGCCTCCTTCAGAACGATGGGAAGAAGCAGCAGCGCAGCAACAGGATCAGCCCAGTGAAGGTGGAAGTAACGGTTCACCAACAACCCGGCGAGGGCAATCCACGACATATACGCGCAGATGTTGCTCTGGGCGGCGTCTGCGTTCAATGCCCGGCTTTCGGTCTTCTGGGCCAGCGACTTCTTCGCTCGTCCGAGCAATGGCATGACGATCGCAGCGGCGATGAGAAGTCCGATTCCCAAGAGCGTTGGCTGAGCTTCGGAGGAGCGGCTTAGGAAGCTTAGAAGCGAGGTCACGAGTATGTACGCCGCCAGTCCGTAAAGCAGAAAGCCGGAGATCCGAGCCGCACGTTTCTCCGTTGCTGGGCCAAGAGTGAACCGTCGCAGCACCACGACTGCTGAAAGGAGTTCAATCGCGCTATCGGCACCGAAAGCGGTCAAAGCGATGCTGTGGGAACGGACGCCAGAGTAGACAGCGACACAAAGTTCAACAACCATCCAGGCGATGGTGACGAACTGGAGCGTTCGTATCGAGGATGCCTGCTGATCTGTGATGACTTGTTCCATATCGTCTCGACCTAAAACGCGAAGCGTGCGCCGCCATTGATGACACGACCGTCCAGTGGGGCCCATGCGTCCACGGTCCATCGGTCGTCTGACTCACGGGCTGGAAGCAACAGCGGGTCCCATCTCGTCTGACGCACGTTTGTAAGATTCTCCAGGTTGAGGAAGAGCTTCACATGCGCGGCGATCTTGTGCTCGCCCATTGCGCCTACCAGAACGTATGGCCGGGACACATCACGATACGGGTCGTATTCAAGCCGCTGCTCACCTGTGTAGTAGCACTCCAAGCCAATGCGAGAGGAGCCTTCCTTCTCCCACATGCCCACTACCCCAAAGTTTTGGCGAGGAGTGAGAGGGACCGCAACGCGGCCCACAACGGGCTCCAGCTCGCTTGTATGAACGTAGGTATAGGTGCTGGTCACTGTGAATGGTGCTTTCCGGTACGTCGCCAGCAGCTCCACGCCGCGATTTCGAGTGGGTCCAGAGAGATTGAAGATCGAGTACACGTCGCCGCGATCTACGTAAACAGGCCGGTCGATGTTGGACCCGAAGAGCGTGGAACTGAGCGAGACAGGCCCGAAGCTTCGCGAAAGGTCGATGGAAGCATTGCGGCCCCGTTCTGCTTTCAAAGGGTTGGGGAGCTGGAGTCTTGCTAGTCCCGCCGCCTCGGTCTCTTCGGTCAACGGCGTTGGGGCGAAGAAGCCCTGGCCCGCCGAAACCCGGCTTGTCCACCCTGCCTTTCGGAAGAGTGCTGAAAGCCGAGGGCTGAAGAAGGTTCCGTACACGTTATGGAAGTCCACCCTCGCGCTCGCGGAGACACTGAGCCAGGGAGCGACCTCGATGTCATCCTGGCCGAAGATCCCGGGCGCGACGTAGGTATAGGCGAACCGGGGAACGTTGTGAGGACGGTAGCCGTCGCGCTGGTCTGCAAACCCGGCAACCCATGTGTTCTTCGCGGCTGTTCCACGCAGGGAGACTTCCCCGAAAAGCAGATCGTGGCGGTCCTTCTCCACATCCTCACCGAACTGATGGCGGTGGTCCTGGTCGGAAGCGGCAAAGCGAGTGGAGAGGATGTAGCGACCGCCAAGAAGCCATTGCACGTTCCCGCCTAGATCGTAGCGGGCGCTCTTCAGGGCCTCTGTGTAAGGCTGCCCCGTAACCGGAAGAACTGAGCCGGGCGTGGTGCCACCGGAACGGTTCTCATAGGTGAAGCCGCCGGTGAGGACCGCAGTCCCGCCGTTCTTGTTATCCCAGAAGAGACGGGGCCTGAAGACGCCGCGTCCATAACCGGCTACATCGGCCCAGCCGTCGCCGTTCACGTCCTGTTTTTCCTGCCCGAAGCCTCCAGCAAGCAGAGTCCCACCCCAGTGCGGTGTGAACTGCGAACCAAGGAACATAGAACCATCGGTCGCGCCCAGGGAGGAGCGGTTGAACAGAAACTCGCGAATCGGCTCCTTGGTGGGACGGCGAGAGATGAGGTTTACGACTCCGGCCATCGCTGAACTGCCGTATAAAGCAGAGGCATTGCCCTTGATGATCTCCAGCTGTCCGAGATCCATGGGAGGAATCTGCAACAGGCCCAGGCCAGCCCCTTGTTGTCCGAAGAGGGGCAACCCGTCTGTCAGAAACGCCGTATAGCGCCCGCGCATACCTTGTACGCGAACACTGGCCGCACCGAGGCCGGGAGAGGTGGTCTGGACTCGCATACCGCCCATCTCGTTCAGCATCATGCTGATATCGCCGGGCCTCATGGCCAGCTCTTCGTTGATCTCGTCCTGGCCGATGACCTCGATGTGCAGTGGGGAGTCCTGAAGTCGTACGTTCGTCCGGGTCGCATATACCGTGACTTGTTCTTCCTCGGCCTTCTCGGGCTGCAACTCCACTTCAACTGCGGCCTGCTGCGAGGGCTCGACGGCTACGGACGCGCGAGCTGAGAAGAAACCTTCTTTGCTGATAGTGACTTCGACGTTGCCGGTCGTAGCCGGGACAACGGCCACCCCATCTGCCCCGGTCTTCACGGTGTGACCGCTCGCCGTAACCTCCGCGTCGCGTACCGGCCCGGCATCGGTCTTCACTTCGACGCGCACAGAAGGCTGGGAAACCTGGCCCCAAGCCGTCGCCGCAAACACCAGAAGAGCAGCCAATCTCGATCCCATAACAGATCCAGCGTAGGGCCTATAGTGGCTATAGGGTCAACGGCCATGAGCGAACACCTAAGCATCGGAGAATTAGCCAAGCAGACGGGCGTCAAGGTCGTCACCATCCGGTATTACGAGCAGACCGAGGTCTTACCGGCTCCCGCCCGCACGGAAGGGTAACTACCGGACCTATAGCCAGAAGCACGTGGATCGGCTGCGTTTCATCCGTCGTTGCCGAGACCTGGGCTTCTCGATCGAGCAAATCGGCGATCTGCTGCGCCTGTCCTCTGAGAATACGGAGTCCTGTTCCGACGTTTGCACGCTCGCAGAACGGCATCTAGCCACCGTGGAAGAGAAGCTGGCTGACCTTCAGCGCCTCGCTTCGGAGCTGCGCCGCATCAGTTCCTCCTGCAACGGAAAAGGTCCTATGGCCGAATGCCGAATTATCGGCGCATTGTCCCACCCCTGACGCACTCTCATTTAGAGTCGCCCTTCACGATCCAAGGCGCTGAGCTCCTTCGGCCTGAAGAAGAGCCTGAACACGCGAACGAACCTCGTCCCGTGTCTTTCTCACCTCATCGAGTGGACGCCCCTTCGGATCGGATAAAGGCCAATCATCGCGTCGCAGGCCAGGAACGTACGGGCACTTGTCACCGCAGCCCATAGTGATGAGAAGGCTCGCTCCCTCGGCCAGCTCCTGGGTAAGCTTTTGGGGCTGAGCCTGGCTTAAGTCGATGCCGACCTCCCGCATAACCTCGAGAACCTCCGGATGCACACGTGTTCCGGGTTCTGTTCCGGCAGAGACGGCTTTCGCCTTGGTTGGGTCGGCAAGCTGATTGAAGAAGGCTGCGGCCATCTGGGATCGACCAGCGTTGTGCACGCACGCAAAAATCACGGTGTTCATCAGTTCTCCTCTGCTTGGGTGAGCGCTACAGCAGCGGTTTGAGAGCGTAGACCTTCACACTTGCGGCTGCCGCATTGACGTCGTACTGCGAAAGCAACGTCGTCAGTTCCGCATGGAGGGAAGCGGAGTCGGTCGGGGCCGGAGTGCAGCACGCGCCTCCTACGACCTGAAAAGGACTACCTGAGTCCATGCTGGGCGAGCAGCAACCGGCTTGGTTCTCGACCTTGGCATAGGCGTTCAGGTCAGCACCGCTATCCACAATCTCAACGTGCTGGAAGCCTGCCTCCAGCAGCCCTGCGCGGTAGTCGTCGATCAGCACAGCTCCCGCAATGCAGCCCACATAAGCCGCCATGCTTTGAGCAACAGCCTCCGGCAACTCATGCTTTAGCGCGATGTCGCTCAGGGCGACCCGGCCACCCGGCTTGAGCACACGTGCGATCTCGCGGAACACCGCTGGCTTGTCGGGCGCAAGATTGATGACGCAATTGGAGATGATGCAGTCCACCGAGGCGTCTGGCAGAGGAATCTGGTCGATGGTCGATTGGTAGAACTCGACGTTGCTATAGCCACCCTTGGCCGCGTTGTCGCGTGCACGCTCGATCATCGAACCGGTCATGTCGATACCGATGGCGCGTCCCTCTGGCCCGACCATCTTGGAAGCTAGGAACACGTCCAGACCGCCGCCTGAACCAAGGTCCACAACCACCTCACCTGGGCGGATGTGAGCTGTTGCGGTCGGATTGCCGCACGACAGGCCCATGTTGGCCTCAGCCGGAATGGAAGTCAGTTCCTCAGCCGAGTAGCCGAACGCCTCAGCTACAGCCTTCACGCCCGCATGATCGCTGGACAACGTGCTCTCCGCGACCGCCCCGTACTTCGACTTCACCGAATCAAGTAGCTGCTCTGACATATATCCTCCACACATCTGCTTTGCCGACTATATGACTTGCCTTCGAATACGTCAATGCGTATACATAAGTCATGGCAGCAAAGCAGGCGTACAACGTAGAGCGGTTCTTTCAAGCGCTGGGAGACAACACCCGGCTCCGGCTGCTGAACCTTATGGACGATCAGGAGATCTGCGTTTGCTACTTCGTGGAGATCCTGGGCGGTCCCCAGCCCAAAATCTCGCGGCATCTTGCGTATCTCCGCAGTGCAGGCATTGTGGAGGCGAGGCGAGAGGGGAAGTGGATGCACTACCGGATCGTCATGCCGCCCCACATCGGGGCTTCCCAAGTCCTCCGGCAGACCCTCGCTTGGCTCAAGGACGAAAAGATCATGCAGGCCGATAAAGCCCGGCTCACGAAAGCCTGCTGCGCCCCTTCGAAGTACGCACTTCTCGACGGTGCCCCCCTGCCCACACCAGTCAATACCGCATCCTGCGAGGCCTGCTAATGTCTACCGCCCCCGTCACTCACGGCCAGATCTGCGCCCCTGCCGCACGCAAGAAGCTGTCCTTCTTGGATCGCTTCCTGACGCTCTGGATCTTCCTGGCCATGGCAACGGGCGTAGCCATAGGTCACTTTGTGCCTTCCTCGGCTGGCTTTGTAAACCGCTTCCAAAGCGGAACGACCAACATCCCCATTGCCATCGGGCTCATCATCATGATGTTCCCGCCCTTGGCGAAGGTCCGCTACGAGAAACTTGGTGAGGTCTTCCGCAACAAGCGGGTACTCGGCCTGTCCCTGGTGCAGAACTGGCTTATCGGCCCCGCACTGATGTTCCTGCTGGCAATTACGTTCCTGCGTGGCGAACCGGCGTACATGCGGGGCCTTATCCTGATCGGCATCGCCCGTTGCATCGCCATGGTGCTGGTCTGGAACGAACTGGCGGAGGGCGACACGGACTACGTTGCCGGTCTGGTAGCCATCAACAGCGTCTTTCAGGTGCTCTTCTACAGTCTCTACGCCTGGATCTTCCTGACTGTGCTGCCCAAGTTCTTTGGTCTCCAGGGAAGCATCGTGCCTATCAGTATCGGTGACATCGCGAAGAGTGTCGGGCTCTACCTGGGCGTTCCGTTCGTGGCCGGCTTCCTGACCCGGTTCGTCCTGATCCGGCTGAAGGGAGAGGAGTGGTACCGGACGCGATTTGTCCCGCGTGTCAGCCCTCTGACCCTCGTCGCGCTGCTCTTCACCATCCTGGTCATGTTCTCGCTCAAGGGCGACCTGATCGTGCGGCTGCCGCTCGACGTGGTGAAAATTGCCATCCCGCTCGTCATCTACTTCCTGATCATGTTCCTCGTGAGCTTCTGGATGGGTAAGAAGCTGGGCGCCGACTACGCGCAATCCGCCACCCTGTCCTTCACCGCGGCTGGCAACAATTTCGAGCTGGCGATTGCTGTGGCCGTGGCAGTCTTCGGGCTGAACTCGGGCGAGGCGTTTGTGGGCGTCGTTGGGCCGCTGATCGAGGTTCCGGCCCTGATCGGCCTTGTAAATGTCGCATTCTGGATGAGGAAGCGCTATTTCAGCTCCGGCAGCACCGGATTTGCGGTGCGCCCGGTCGAAGACACCCCGTAGGTGGCAGAGGAGAGGGCTTGATTCAGGGCGTGGAAGGCGTATTCTGTTGTTGACTTCCGGCGGGCTCCACCCCACCGGAAGGTTGCTACATCTGCCTTACCTCATGAGGTAGAGCAGAGCTGCAATCCACCGCAAGGGCAAATGGATTGCAAGGTTGAAGCTCATGCTGACTCGTAGCATTGCTTCTTCCTCCTCTCAACGAGAATGACGGCCCTGTTGACGCAGGGCCGTGTTGCTTTTGGCAACCTCGGTTTTGCCCCTGCTCGAACCAAAAGCGCATTGTGAAGCCCCGTTGAGAGCGCTTCCCCAGTTTAGTTCCGGCGCTTCTCAAGTACACCAGGGCCATTGTGTCCGGTCCCAACAGCAGAGCGGACCCGGGTTTCTCTTCATGCTGCATCAGTCGGTTCTCTGGCTCGGGTCGGAGGGTGACGCGCATTGGCAATCTGTTATCCTCTAGACGCATCAGTATTGGTGCACAATCGTCGCCTATCTTCCGAAGGATGGCGGACACGCTGACGCCGCACACGTTGTGGATCCCCAAGAAACTGCTGGTAAATCACGGAAGCTGAACCCTGGCGAGAAGCCTACGCAAGTTGGCTCAGGAATGACTTTTCCTGTCGCGAAGCTGATCGAACTGCTAGAGCCAGCACAGTGGGAAGAGTTCACCGAAGAGTGGGGCACTTCTCTGAAAGCCTACAAGGAGGTTGAACGTTGGTCCGGTTCCGGAGACATGGGCCGTGACATCGTTGCGTTCACCACAGGCAAAAAGTATGAAGGACCGTGGGACAACTATCAGTGCAAGCGCTACGCACTGAAGCTGCAGCCAAGCCACATCTGGGTCGAGCTCGGCAAAATGATCTACTACACATTCAAGCATGAGTTCCCGGCGCCGGCTAACTACTACTTCGCCGCATCGAAGGGCGTCGGTTTGAAGCTGCAAAGACTGCTCGCGAATCCAAACAAGCTGCGCGAAGAAATGATTAAAAGTTGGGATGCGCACTGCAAAGCAGGCATAACTGAGACGGCGGTGATCCCTCTGGAAGGCGCTCTGCTCGACCACCTAAATAAATTTGATTTCTCGATCTTCAAGTACAAGACAGTCGTTCAGCTTGTCAGCGGCCACGCAAGTACGATGTTCCACACTCGCCGCTTCGGAACCGCGTCCTTTCCAGACCGACCACCAGTCGCTGCACCACCTGATGGAGTACAACAGACGGAAAGCCGGTACATCGAACAGCTGTTTGAGGTTTATTCAGAGAAGCTAGCATTACAGCTCAACAGCTTGGACCAACTTGCTCCGTATCCGGAGCTGGAGAAGCACTTTCACCGGTCACGTGAAGTGTTCTACTACGCAGAGTCGCTCAGGAATTTTCCGCGAGACAGTGTTGACCCCGGTGCATTTGATCAGATTCGCGAAGAGATCTACCACGGCGCTGTGAACACATACGAGATGGGCTACGCCAACGGTTTCGGGCGCATGGGAGCAACATTACAGCAGGCTGGCAACCTGAGTCCGAACTGCAATGCCTTGTGCATCCGTGTACAAACCCAAGATAAGCATGGTATCTGCCATCATCTAGCCAACGACAATGTCTTCGTTTGGGTGAAAAATGAATGAGACCACCCAACTAGTCGCCACTTTCAACAGCCCTATTGAAACAGGTATTCGCGCGCTCATACTCTTGGCTGAGTCGTATCCGGCGCTGATCGACTTGCAGCGGCTGTTGGAATACGACTACATCATGGTTCACACTGCAGATGTGGATGGACCGCCCAGCATACATCCAGCCCTGCCCCTTCGTTCGGGAGAGCTTCTCGTACGACGCGAACTAATCGAACGCGGGCTGATGCTTATGATTAGCCGAGGGCTCGTCACTCGACACGCCACAACAGAGGGTTTTTTCTATCTAGCCGAGGACGATGCTGGGCCTTTTCTTGACTCCCTTGACGCAGAGTACCTCATCGAGCTGAAAGATAGAGCGACGTGGGTGGTAGATCGTTTCCAGGACATGACCGATCAAGAGATCCGACTGCTGCTGGCCACCGTGTATGACCAATGGTCACGTGAGTTCCAGATTCCCGAACAGCCGCGGTTATTCTAATGGCGTTCAACCCGCTCCAACTCCGCTTTATACGCTTCCTCGGCCCTGAGAAAGAGCCCGTCCTATATCCGTTCACATCAGGGTTCAACATCCTGTACGGATCGAGCGACACCGGGAAGACATTCCTTGTTGAAGCCATTGACTTCATGCTTGGCGCTGGCGACGATCTCCGCGATATGCCTGAGCGTAATGGCTTCGACACAATCCTGCTCGGCATCTCGGCGCACGGCAAGGACTACACAATACATCGAAGCGTCAATAAGGGTGGTTTCAAACTCTTTGATGGACTGCTGGAGGAAGTGCCTGGCGACGTTAGGTCTGCGAAAAAGCTCTCTGCCGTTCACACGTCAAAGAACTACGACAACCTGTCGCATTGGCTACTTCAGCAGATTGGCCTCGATAATAAACAGATCCTCTACAGCAAAGAGAAGGGCACACTCAAGTCGCTTGGCTTCCGGGCGCTCGCACACCTATGCGTGATCCCCTATCCTCGAATCACCGTTAATAAGAGCCCCATCTTCACCGGGCAATGGCTTGAAGCAACCCGCGAATATGGAGTATTCCGCCTTCTTCTGACCGGACTGGATGATTCATCGGTAACGGCAGAGACAGTGGGCTACGACGAGCCGAAGCCGCAGATTGAGCGCAAGCCTCTAAATGCCGATACAGTCTCACAACTAATCAGCGACTACGAAGATGAGTTGTTGGGGCTGAGCGACAATCCCGAGGGACTGGAGCAAGAGGAAGATGAGATCAACGCTGCCATAGACAACGTGCAAGTGTCGGTCCGTGCTATGGAGGGCAAGCTCAAGACGACAACGCAGCAGCGCAGAGATGTATATGAAACCTACTCGCGCTTGGTCGCGCGTAACAACGAGATTGTGGAATTGCTCAGTCGTTTCCGCTTGCTCGATCAGCAGTACACGAATGACCTGAAGCGGCTTGCCGCGATCCAGCAGTCAGGTCAGTTCTTTGTACTTCGGGACCCGATGCAATGTCCCCTCTGCGGCGCACTACCCGAGGGCCAGCATCATGATGCAGCTTGCGACGGCAACGTAGATGCTGTAACACAGGCTGCCGCTGCGGAAATAGCCAAGATCAGGCTTCTGCAGACTGAACTACACGAGACCGTCACAACTCTCAGCACTGAGAGGAAGGGCATTATTGATGAGACTTCGACACTACGTGCGGACCTGAATTCATATCAGCAGGAGATCGACAATGCTCTTTCCCCTGACTTCTCTTCCGCGCGTGATGAGCAGACCAAGCTAATCGAGCGCCGTTCCAAGGTCCAGCAGGCACTTCTCTTGCAGAAGCGCATTAAGTCACTACAGCGCAGGATTGACGAGCCGACAGCACCCAAGCTGCTTGAACCTGTCTTCATCGAAGAAGCCCCGACGGAAGTTGCTCAATCCATCTCGCAATCTGTTTTGCGCGACTTCTCCATGACTGTAGCGAACATCCTTCAACAGTGGGATTTTCCGGGTGCTACCGACGTCCACTTCAACGAGAAGACAAAGGATGTCGTGATCGGCGGCCGCCCACGCGGCAGTCGCGGAGCTGGTCTTTGCGCGATCACCTACTCCGCCTTCGTTCTGGCCCTGTTCGAATTTTGTCGCTCGCGCACGATGCCTCACCCCGGGTTTGTCATCCTCGATTCTCCGCTGATTGCCTACAAAGAACCCATGGCTGATGACGAAGACATAACGGCGACGGATCTGAAACCACGTTTTTACGAGCAGTTGGAGAGGTTTTCAGGAGAGCAGCAGATTTTCGTTATTGACAATACCGATCCGCCACCGGAATACGCGGTTAGAGGTATCCACTTCACGGCGAACGAGAAGATCGGCCGTTATGGGTTGTTTCCGCCAGTGAAGCGGCCGTCAGCGAAGCAGTAAGGTTCTGTCAGCTCGACTGATGAGATCTCAGGCGCAGTGTTTCACTTCTTCTCGAGTCCTTCACACCGCTTAAAGAGAAGTTCTCGGATACGCGAGGGTCAGCCTCGGGGCGAAGGCCTATTCCGCTTTGCCGCTGAGCATCTGTTCAACGTTTGGTTCGACAGCCGTGTATCTATTGGGTATACCCCAACCGAACATCCGCGGTCCTGACACTTTGACGTGCGGTTAGGGTCCATTCTGGTCTAATCTAACACCTGATGTCGAAAGCTAAAGAACCTATCCGAACACAAACCCGCTCGGCGTCCTCGCGAAAGGGACTGGTGGTTGGATATAAGCGCGTGAGCGCCCTCGACCAGACTGATCTCCGGCAGCTCGACGGTCTCGAAACGGACAAGCTGTTCACGGACAAGGCTTCCGGTAAAGACACGAACCGACCGCAGCTGAATGCGATGCTGAGCTTCGTCCGCGAAGGGGACACGATTGTCTGTCATGCCATGGACCGGCTGGCCCGCAACCTCGACGACCTGCGTAAGCTCGTCCTCGAGCTGGTCAAGCGAGGCGTCCACGTCCGGTTTGTGAAGGAGAGCTTGACGTTTACCGGCGAGGACTCTCCGATGGCGCATCTTCTTCTAAGTGTCATCGGCGCCGTCGCTCAGTTTGAGCGGGATCTCATTAGGGAGCGGCAGCGTGAAGGCATTGCACTGGCGAAGCAGCGCAAGGTGTACCTCGGCCGGGTTCGCAGTCTCTCGGCGGCACAGGCCGATGATCTAAGACGACGGATCAGGGCTGGCGAAGGAAAAGCTTTGCTGGCCCGGGAATTTGGAATTTCACGCACAACAGTCTACGAGTACCTGGGAAGGGAAGTGAGCGATGCGGGTTCTGTGCAGCACCCTCGACGGAAGCAAGCTTGAAGGTGAAGTGATTGGCGGAAAGCCCTGCGATGAGGTCTCGGGTGAGATCAACCTCAGAGTGATCTTCACGGTCCGAATAGACCAGGACGTCAATTGCTTTATTCACGGCTGGCTAGTCGATGTGGTTGGCCTAGACAAGCGTGAGCGGGTGATGTGATGACGAAGCTCCGACAACACGTGATGCATTGCAGGTGTGGGAAGGCGAAAGTCCTCGCGCATGGCATGTGTGCTGTCTGCTACACGCTCAAGCGGCAGGATGAGGAGCATTTCGGAGGGCTTCGCGAGAAAGTGCTCGAACGGGACGGGTATCGCTGCCGAGTGTGCGATGCCTCGGGGCGCGACAAACGGTCCATCATCGTTCACCACCGCGTACCCGGAAAGTCAGTGCTTGCTCTGATGATCTCGCTCTGCCCAGCTTGTCATGCAAAAATCCATCGGACACGCGTCGTGGTCCGGATGATGCCACCTCTTCTTCTGGAGCTATGGAGAGAGCAACATCCCAAGGCGCACGAGCAAACCGCCTTGAACTTCTCTCCGGTGCGTCCACCCGCGAAAGCCGTGGCCCTCTTTGCTGCGAAGTAGCGTCGCTCTGGTGGCAGCTTGACGTGCAAACATTGTCGTGTTGCGATGACCGAGGCGAAAGGGCACATCTTCCACGGCAAGCGGAAGTTTCGTTGTCCGCTCTGTCAGCGAGTCAAGATGAAGAAACCCAAGAAAAATAAGAGAGGCGATTGAGATCTCCCGACGGTCATCAGGACAGTCTTGTCGTAACCTTCGTACGATCATGTTCTTCATCGATGTTCGCACTACTTCCTGATCTTGCGCCAAGCGTCAATACTTGAGGCGCCCAGGAGAGCCAAGAAGAAGCCGAAGCCCAGGAAAAATATCGGTTCTCTCCTGACGACGCCCATGATGGTGCAGAACGGCACTCCAAATGCGCCGGCACGCCAGTATGGATTCCTCGCTACTAGATCGAAGAACATTCGGCTTTTCGATGGTTCCTGCTGCTTTGGGATGTCCATGTCAGCCTCTATCAAGCTAAAGGATCACCTTCTATATTCAAAGCTTCACGAAGCTCTTCTGTCTCAAGCTGTGCTTCGTAACGAGCCTCTTCGCCACGGAGAAAGACTGTCCGGACCTTCTTCAAGTGCCCTTCATTCAGCTTGAGGAAGCGCTTGAGTATCTCCTCTTCCGCAACCAATTCCAGACACTGCGGAAGGCGCGAGGGCGGAATCTCACCCGTATCCATCGCGAGATCGTGGCCTTTCAGGTACCCGCCGATCACGCGATGCAGGAGAGCCTGTTCGATACCTGCTTCCTTCGCCTCACGAAGCAGGTACTCTCCGAGGCTCTGGGGAGAGAGGCGTCGCCACCATGAATCAGCGCGGCGAACCTCATGGGCTGAGAAGTACAGTCTGAGAACAGTCAGATTCGGCATAAAGGTTCCTCCCATGAACTGGAACTCATCGAGCTTGGAAGAAGCCTCCAGATGAGGGATATCGCGAAGCTTTGCCACCATCGCCAGGGACAGCCCTTCTTCTTCTGCAAGGTGCTGGTGCTTGCTGCTTCCGACACGCTGCGAGTGGTAGATGCCTGCGTGTCCCGAGAAGAGATAGCTCACCACGCAGGCAATCGCAGCATAGGCGCCGGCTTCGGCTCCGAACAGTTCAACCGCCATGAAGGTAGACGCGATCGGAGTGTTTGCCGCACCGGCAAAAACGGCAACGAACCCCATGCCCGCCAATAGTGACGGCGGCAGAGGCAGAACATAAGAAAGAGCGTTCCCGAGCGTGGCACCAATGAAAAACAAGGGCGTGACCTCACCACCCTTAAACCCAGCACCAAGGGTTACAGCCGTAAACAGCAGCTTCACAGCGAAGTCATACGGTGGTTGACGCCCGTCGAAAGCAGCGAGGATGGTCGGTATACCAAGGCCTATGTACTTCGTAGTTCCAATCGCGAATACAGCGATCGCCACCATGGCGCCACCGGTGAAGGGGCGCAAGGGCGCCCACTTGATGTGCTTCTTGAAGAGATGGCCGATGGCGTGAGTCAACTCCGCGAATCCCATGCCTACCACTCCGAAGGCTGCTCCTGCTACCGACGCCAGAAGGATGCCTTTAACGCTGAGAGAGGGGACCGCGGTGACGCGATAGATGGTGTGCTGTATCCCCCAGGCATGGGTAGTGAAATCACCGATGAAGGCTGCGATGAAGCAGGGGGCGATAGCGTCGTAGCTTATGGTGCCGAAGGCCAGCACTTCCATCCCGAAGATTGCCCCTGCGAGGGGCGTTCCGAAGACGGAAGCAAAGCCTGCGCTAATTCCGGCCATCAACAGAACTCTGCGCTCCACAGCGTTCATGCGGAACGGCCGGGCGAGCTGATCGGCCAGGGAGGCGCCGGTCTGTATGGCCGTACCTTCTCTTCCGGCAGACCCTCCAAAGAGGTGGGTCATGAAGGTGCCGATCAGGATCAAGGGGGTCATCCGCACCGGAATCGTGCGCTTAGGATCATGAATCTCGTCCAGGATTAGGTTGTTTCCTGCTTCGACCGCGGTGCCGAAGTTTCGGTACATGATCCCAACCAGAAGGCCGGCTAGCGGGAGCAATGCAATGATCCACTTATGGCTCTCGCGGAAATTGGTAGCGATCACGAGCGACCAGAGCAGGAATGCAGAAGCACTGCCACCCATGATCCCTGCCAGCACACCGATGGGGATCCATCGAATGAGGTAACGAAGGATGCTGATGAACTCAGATTGGGCTATAGGGCGTAATTTTGGCACAAAGAACTCCTACCTGAAATGTAGGAGTCATCAGCAGCGTTTCCGCATGCAGGCTCGGCGAACCCCATCGCCATAATTGTTCTCCTCTCAAGCTAACAACCCAGAGCAAATGGGTCAATCATGCGGTGAATTCTTCCTCGCGGGTCTCGGCAATTGCTGCCCGGAACACCGTTTGCTGGGCAAGAATATGACCGACAGCCACTGCGGCAAAACAAAGCACGACAGAGAGCAGCACATTCGCAAGAGCTTTACCCCACGCGCCTGAACGGAGCAGATCAAAGGTCTGCAAGCTGAAGGAAGAGAAGGTCGTGAAGCCCCCGCAGAGGCCTACCATTACGAACAGTCGGATGTTTTCAGAGACCGCAAAACGTCCGCTGGCTAGGGTGAAGGTTCCGAAGAAGCCAATGACGAAGGCTCCCAGAATGTTGATCAGCACCGTTCCCCATGGAAAGCTATTGCTCCATCCCAAGGTCATGCGCGTGAGGCTATAGCGTGCAAGGCTCCCGAGAGCGCCGCCGATTGCGATCCAAAGATACGTCATGACTCTGTACCTCCAATCTTGGAATGGGTCTTCTGTGTGTTGTTCAGGAGCATCTGAAGGGCGGAAACGTCTTCAGCAGTTCTGGCATCGCTTGTCCCTAGTAGCGAAGCGTTTCCCACCCGCGTGCCTTGATCTTCTACTATGACTAGGGTCTCTCGTAGCCGAGCAAGACAAACAAGGAACCAGCTTGCCAGCCGCTCTGCATAGACGATAAGCTCGGCCCCGAGTTGTTCTTGGTAGGCTCCTTTCGTGAATGCGGCTAGTCTTCGCCGAAGCAGCCATGCAGGGAGGAGTCGTCCCGCTGCAAACGAGCCGGGAACCATAGGAGCTTCAAAGAGTGGAGCACCCCGTAGAGCGTGATGGGCTTCCGCGGGTGCAGCACTCGACTCGGGGTGTCGCGCCAAACGATCGATCTGGACAGCGATGTCCGTAGCCTGACCGATCAGCGGTTCGACACGGCTTTGGACGGCTGAGGTAACCAGCTTCTGCACTTCGAATGACGTTACCGTGCGGCGACCATGCTCAACTAGCTGCGATGTAATCCGATCGTCTACCTCTCCCAAGAACCGGATTGCTCCAGTCCGTAGAAGATCCAACTCTTGACCGCAGTGCATCTCGAACATCTGTAATCGGGCCTGGATCGCGCGCCGAGGTTCTTCCTGATCGGCATTCGGCAGTTTGCGATGATCCGCCGAAGACAAGGGATCGTTTTCAAGCGTGAGAAGGATGCGTTTCGCAAGCAAGAGCATCTTCCGATGGAGCGAGGCGACTCGATGTTCGCGAGCTTTCTGGGCGAGAGGGGCAAGGTACTCATCGTAAAACTGCCGGCGCTGTCGATTCCAGGCAGCGAAGGAACTCAGTGCAACGACCGGGACTGGCGATCTGACATTTTGTTTCACCTGATCAGCCGTGTAAGAGCAGGCTTTATGGAGATCCTCCTCCGTGAGCAGGTCAGCTTTACTAAGAAGAACGATAGAGCAGATACCGGCATCATCCAATAGCCTGAGAAGGTCGAGATCCTCGTCTACGAGGGTTCCTCCTGCATCGACAAGAACGAGGGCCAAGTCCGCAGAGGGAAGGTATGCCTTAGCCTCTTTGGTTCCCGTCCTTGCCAGAGACCCGATGCCGGGGGTGTCAACAAACGTGAAACCCGCTCTCAAGACCTCCAAGGGTAAGCGAAGTGTCAGACGAACGACGTTTTTGATATTTTTGGGATTCTCTTCTTCTGAGGCAAACGCCGAAAGGTCCTCAGTCGCCACAAAGACGCTCCGTCCACCGAGGAAGCGCACTTCGAGCAGTGCCTCTTCCGCATACTCGATTCGTGTGGGGATCGCGGTGACGGGTGTTGTACCCACAGGAAGCCTGCCGGTGCCAAGCAGCGCATTGAGCAGGGAAGATTTCCCACTGCTTACACGACCGAAGGCTGCAATCTCGAAAGAACCGTCTTGCAATCCATCGACGAGTCCTCGGAGAGCAGGTCGAAACTGCACCATCTGATGCCTGCTCACGATCTCTGCAAGAGATTTCAGGCGTCGCGCCGGCTCACTCTCTCCGAGGACATGCGCCTGCACGGAGAGACTGTCTGCCAGGCTGCCCGTGACGTAGGCGTTCATCCGGGAGGCAATCTCCTGCAACTCACCCGAGATGCCGAACAGGAACTCCTCTGCGACTGGGCTAACCACTCCCGACCCACGAAGATACTTAGGCTTCATCTCCTCGATCGCAATTTCAATGAAAGCGACGCGAACGGAAACGGCACGGCGAGCCGGAACATCAGCGGCTGGCAAGCTTAAGCCTTGCCAGCGCACAACATCCACCAGCTTTTGCCTCAACTGACATGCATAGCCCTCGATCGTTCTGGATTCCGCGTAGGTCAGATCATCCACATACCGAGGGAACACTGCTCCGCTTTCAGATGCCTGGAGAATACCCTCGACTTCGGCAAGCAACCCGTCAATGTGCCTTAGACCTATGAGGAGCCGCTGATTTTGGATACCGCTAAGCTCCGTCGCGACAGATACCTGCTTTCCGCATGATTCCACTACTGCACCACAAGAACAGAGCAGGGTGCCCCACGGATCACGTCATCTGACGTGGAACCTTGAAGCATCCGGCTGAAGCGGGAGAGATGGCGGCGGCCGACCACGACCAGATCGGCATTCTCGCGCCTGGCGACAGCATTGATCTGCTCTCCCGCCTCCCCGTCCCGCATCTCCATCGACATCCTCAGTTCAAGATCGTGCCCCAACTTCAGGAGTCGCTCGTAGCGCTCCTGAAGAAGGCGGCGAACTTCCGACGGGTCTCTGACAGAGAGACCTTCTCCCTCTGCCTGGATGGACGGAGGCTCAACAACGCCCAGCAATACGACAGAGGACTTCATACTTGCTGCAAGGTTGAGAGCCACGCTGGCGGCCCTCTCACCTTCTTCCTCTCCGTCGTCGGCAATCACAATGCAACGAAAGTCGGTAGCGCGGTCCATGATTTCTCCTGATCTGAAAACACTGCCACTCATCAACACCGCTCGGCCTTACTTCTTGGTGAGGAACCGCTGGTGGCATAGGTCGATCATGGAACGCGCCTTGTCTGCGCTGTCCCAGCCCTGCACCTCTGTCTGCTTCCCTTCGAGCGCCTTGTAGACGGAGAAGAAGTGCTCGACTTCTTTCAAAAGGTGGGGCTGAACCGACGTAACGTCGGAAATGCCCGCGAACCGTGGATTTCCTGCGGCGATTGCGAGAATCTTCTCGTCGGCAACACCCTGATCGACCATGCGGAACAGGCCTATAGGAAATGCTTCGTAAACACACCCGGGAAACGTGGGCGCTTCTCCCAACACTAAGATGTCAAGAGGATCGCCGTCTTCAGCGAGGGTCTGAGGAATAAAGCCGTAGTCCGTTGGATAGTGGACAGGCGAGAACAAGCTGCGATCGAGTTTGAAGACATTGCGCTTCTTGTCGTACTCGTACTTGTTCGTACTGTCTTTTGGGATCTCGATGACGACGGTGACAGTGGAGGGACTTTCGTCACCGATGTCGAGCCGGAGATAGTCAGTCATATAGTCCTTTCTGGTCCTGAGCAGGAGCAGAAAGGCGCACTCCTACCCAGGGGTAGGAGTCATCAGCCTTCCGTTTCGGAGGCAAGTCGGCGGATTCCATCACCGCTGGAAGCCACAAGAACGTGGAAGTCCAGATGATTGATAGATGAGCATGGAGGAGGCTGTGTTGCCTCTTCCGGGTGCAAGAGGTACAAACGTCGACTTTGTGTGTTTCCGCCTGGAGAAGTGGTCTATCGTCGTTCGCCATTGGCCCGGTTAGAGGGTCATGAACCTCCTACTCTCGCTCCGCTTGAGCTTCATGCCAAGGTTCATCCTCCCGCTAGTTCTGAGACATCTGTTGCTGGTGCGTCGCGTAGTCCGTCTCGACGCTAATTCGTCGAACCACGGTGAGGCCGTCGCTGCCAAGCAGGAATGTCGTTCCCATCTCATTGTTGGCTACCTGATGCTTCACCTGCTTTACGGTGGTGAGAAGCACCGGGCTGTCGGGGGTGGAGATGTCGACGACCTGGAAGTCGCGAGGAACCGCACGAACGTAGTTGTACGGCTCGTTCACTGCAAGAAACCCGGTTTCGCCCAGCGACTGGGTTTGGCCCGGGTCCATCAAAGCCGAAACCATACGCACCGTGGGATGAGCCGCTTTGTGCATGTCCAGTACGCCTACGCCCTTGCCATCGCGAAAGCGGATCAGCTCAGCGCTCCCGTCAAGCGAGCGAACGAAATCGAAAGGGCCGGCGACGGAAAGGGGAGTCACCGAAACAGTCTTGATATGTGCCGGGTTCGTCACATCGAAGACGGCTAGACGTGCTCCACTCTGCTGTTCCACATAAAGGTAGAAGCTGCCGTCATTGGTTGCGTGAACGAAGAAGCTATTGCCTGCAACCTGTGCGGCCTCGGGCAGGTTCTGCGGCTCCATCACAACGATGTCTCCCGACTTCGAACGCAGTTCTGCCTGACTGGTACACGGGACGGCAAAGGTGGCGAGGGTGAGAGCGGCTGTAGCGAACTGGCAAATCCGGGTCGAGTTCATGATGAATCTCCTTGTCGATCTCAAGCATGCTGCCGCATGTACCTCCAGGTCCAAGCAGAAGCGCTGATGGGGTATAAGCCGAAGTTGGATCAGGCGCTGCATCGATCAAAGACTTGCTTATACGGCATAAGGATTTACGAATTCCATCGAGTTCCTCGAACGTCTAGCTTGGATATCAGAGGGTTGACATGCACACTGTTTCCAGGCCGGGCACGAAGACAGTAGCCATCATCGGAGGGGGTGTGAGCGGAGCCTTGACGGCTTTCCACCTTCGCAAGAATTCGAAAGATGTGCGCATCGTCGTCATTGATCCCCGTCCGGAACTTGGTCTTGGGCTTGCCTATTCCACGCCCAGCATGCGGCACCTGCTGAACGTTCCGGCGGGGAAAATCAGCGCACTCCCTGCAGAGCCGGGTCATTTTCTTGAGTGGCTTCGAAACACCGTTGATCCGGAGGCCACGGAAGCGACCTTCGCACCGCGTGCCGTTTTCGGACGCTACATCCGTGCGGTGTTTTCAAAGGCTTCCAACATCGAGCAGCTTCAGGCAGAAGTGATCGATCTGGGTGTGGACAGTGACACGGCGACTCTGAAATTCAAGGACGGCGGCCTTCTCACCGCGGACTACGTTGTGCTGGCAACAGGAAACTTCGATCCAGCAGCACTGCCCGGCATTGAGGTTGCGGCCGTTGAGAGCGGCGTGTACTGTCACAATGCCTGGTCGGAGGCCACTTATGCGAGCCTGCCGAAAGATGCATCCGTCACCCTGATCGGTACTGGCCTGACCGGCGTCGACGTCGTTTTGCGCCTGCGCGAAGTCGGGCATACCGGAACGATCACCGCCATGTCGCGGCACGGCGTCTTTCCAAATCGCCACGCTGCCTGCAGGATGGCCGTTTGCAGTGCCATTCCGGCGAATACAGCGGCTACCTGCGTAAGCTACTTGCGCGCGCTCCGGGCGGCAATCGCGAGCGGTATCGAGTGGCGCTCTGCAATCGATAGCTTGCGCAGCACCACAAATGACCTATGGCTGGCTCTTCCTTTGAAAGAACAGAAACGCTTTCGTAGGCACCTGCAACGACGCTGGGATGTGGTGCGGCACCGCATGGCACCTCCCGTCGCGGACATCATTGAAAGGGAACTGGCAGCAGGAACTCTGCGGATGACGGAAGGCCACCTTGTAGGCGTCAGTCTCGCCGCCGATGGTGCACGAGTTACCTTACGCACGGCTGAAGGCCCGAGTGAGACGCACGCAGCGCGCGTCATCAACTGCACCGGTCCCGGCATGAACTATCGGCGGGTGGCTTCTCCCTTACTTCAAAGCCTCTTCGCGCAGGGGCTTGCGGCCTCAGGTCCGCTTGGAGGCGGTCTCAACACGACCCGCTATGGCGCTCTTCTTGATGGGCAAGGACAGGCATCCAGCCTCCTGTTCAACCTCGGCCCGGGCCGGCTGGGCACACTTTTGGAATCCATCGCAATCCCGGAGATTCGACAGCAGGCCGTAGAACTCGCGGTGATTCTGGATGGCCGGCTCCGCAGGCAGGTTGCAGCATCGCGGACTCAACTCCAACCTGCGAGCCAACTTCTATCATCGGCACCGGTATGAGCACAGCCCTGATGCCTGTCCAACCCCAAGCAACGCGACACAAAGAAACCGCTACCCGAAAGAGGGTCGTCTCGCTCCTTTGGGCTACCGGTCTGGGTCTCGTCAGTGGGCTTGCCTGTGTCGCCGCACGCATGCTCTTCCGCGTTCTGCAATGGATAATCGTGCGGCACTCTGGATTGCTGCCTGCCGCCGCTGCCGCCTTGTCTCCCCTTCACCGGGTCCTCGTACCGGTTCTTGGAGCCATAGTTGCGATGGCCGTCCTGGCGTCGGCTCGGCACATCGCCGGCAACGAAGAAGCAGCGGGCTATGTCGAAGCCGTGAGGTTCGACAACGGCCGCATCTCCTTCGCAGCAACACTTTGGAGGACGATAGCGTCTGGCTTTTCCGTGGCGACGGGCGCCGCCATTGGCAGGGAAGGCTCGATGATTCAATTCGCCACCGCGGCGACATCGTGGGTCGGGTCACGCCGAGACACCACCAGCTTCTCCCTCGCAGGAAAAGTTGCCTGCGGCGTCTCAGCCGCGGTCGCTGCCGCCTACCAGGCACCAATCGCCGGTGTGTTCTTCGTCTACGAGATCGTGCTTGGCGAGTGGCAATGGACTGAGGCTCCGGAACTTGCGGTCTCCGCGATCATGGGTTGGCTGGTCAGTCGCACCCTGCTTGGTGCGGGCCCACTGTTTGCTGTTCATGGCTTCTATCCGCTAGGGAGGACCGTTGCATGGACGATCCCTTTAGCGCTTCTTCTCACGTTCCTCGGGCCCGCCTATCAATGGCTGCTGCATAGCGTCCGCTTTCTTCGCAAGCTGCCTGCACCGTTGATCTGGGGTGGACTAACAGTCGGCCTGCTCAGCCTTCTGCAAACGACAGTGTGGGGCAATGGCGACGTTGCGCTTACGAACACGCTCACTGGTAAGCCAGTGCTGCAAACAATAGCCGTGATGTTGTTGCTCCGGCTTGTTGCGACTGCCGTTTGCACCGGAGCAGGAACGGTAGGCGGCGTCTTCACCCCGACGCTCTTTACCGGTGCCGCCATCGGCCTCGCCTGCGCTCATCTCCTGCACTTACCGCAACCGGTGCTGATCGCCGTGGTCGCCCTGAGTGTATTTTTAGCTGCCGTGACGCATGCCCCGTGGATGGCGGCCTTTATGGCAGCGGAACTCACCGGGCAGTGGCACCTGCTACCTCTCTTTTTGGCCCTCAACCTTGGTGCCAGTGCTCTTGCGCACCGCATCTCACCTCGTGCCCTGTACGATATTGCCGAACCGACTCAGGGCCGGGCCTAACCGTTTCACTGCAGATGAAGGAGTGAATTCAAATGATTGAGCAATCCGCAGCGATTTCCCCGGTAGCACCGCCCGAGACCCAGATTGGCTTTATTGTTCGCGAGCGTGAGCCGCTCAACCTGGAGTGGCCATTCGATCAACTCGATTCCTTCCTGACGCCCAACGATCAGTTCTACATTCGTAGCCACTACGCCGCGCCGGTGCTGGACCGTCACGACTACAAGCTCACTGTCGGTGGTGCTGTCGAGCGGCCGTTCACCATCAGCTATGAAGAGCTGCTGGCGATGCCTTCTGTGACCCGGCCCGCGACTCTGGAGTGCGCTGGCAATGGACGTGTATTTCTTTCGCCTCAGGTGAAGGGTGCGCAGTGGCAGCTGGGCGCAGTCAGCACGGCGGAGTGGACCGGCGTTCCTCTCACCGCGCTGCTCGAGCGCGCTGGCATCACCTCTGAAGCCTGCGAGATCCTGTTCGAAGCTGCCGACACCGGTAAACCAAAGGAAGAGCCGATCCCGCCAGGAGAAACCTCCTACTCCCGCAGTCTGGCGGCCGATAAAGCTGGCGACGTCATTATCGCCTATGCGATGAATGGCGAAGAGATCCCTACCGACCACGGCTTTCCGCTGCGTGCCATCGTCTCCGGCCACTATGGCATGGCCTCCGTAAAGTGGCTAACCCACATCCGTGTTCTCACCGAACCATACAAGGGCTACTGGCAGACCTCCGACTACGCCTATTGGGAGTATGACGAGAACAACAACCCGATGCGCCGGGCTCTGGGCCAAATGGCTGTCAAGTCCGCCATTGCTCGCCCGCGTACCCGCGAGTTAATCTCTGCGGGTAGCGGGTATCGCGTTGTCGGTGCAGCCTGGGGCAGCAACACGCACGTAGTACAGGTTGAGCTCACCACCGACGACGGAAAGACGTGGCAGCCGGTGCGTTTT
Organism: Granulicella sp.; assembly: GCA_965200515.1. Classification (GTDB taxonomy): domain Bacteria; phylum Acidobacteriota; class Terriglobia; order Terriglobales; family Acidobacteriaceae; genus Granulicella. The sequence goes on from CBDAUT010000010.1 coordinate 49,742, forward strand.
CTCGATGCGCCCCAGTACGGCGTCTGGCGACGTTGGGAGTTCGATTGGCAGGTTCCGCTGGAGAAGGGAACCTACATGCTCCGTAGCCGTGCCACCGACACGGAAGGGAATACGCAGCCCGAAGCCCACGACAAGCGCTTCGGCACCTACGTCATCCATCACACCTTCGGCATTGAAGTGGTCGTTCGCTGATGCTCGAGAACTTCCGCATCCGCGTCTTTCGCGCGGTTGCTCATCACCTGAACTTCAGCCGGGCTGCGGAGGAGCTGTTGCTGACGCAACCCGCGGTAACGCAGCAGATCAAGGCTTTGGAAGAGGAGATCGGCTCTCCGCTTTTTGACCGGGGTGGTGGCCGCATCTCGCTTACACCGGGCGGAAAAGCACTTCTACCGTTTGCGGACCGCTTGAAGGCCCTCGACGAAGAAGCTTTGGCCGCCATTGGCAAGGCCTGCGGAGAACATGCCGGTGAGCTTGCGCTTGGCGCTTCACAGACGATTGCGCAATACCTGCTGCCGAACATGATCGCGAGCTTCATCACGAGCAACCCGCGTGTCCACGTCACCGCGAAGAGCGGCAACTCCGACGAAATGCTGGAGGCGCTGGTCCAGGGTGAGGTCCACCTTGCTCTGATCGAAGGACCGGAACAACGCCGCGATGTGCACATCGAGCCCTTCATGGAAGATCACATGGTCCTGGTTGTGCCTGCGGGACACGAGTGGGCGGATCACACGATTGAAATAGAAGAACTAAAAAGCGCACCGCTCCTGATGCGCGAGTTCGGCTCGGGCTCTCGCCGCGTTGTCGAACAGTCGCTGGTCAACGCCGGGCTTAGAACCAAAGACCTGAATGTCCGTATGGAGATCGATTCCACGGAGGGACTGCTAAGCGCGGTTGAGGCTGGCCTGGGTGTCACCTTTGTGTCCCGGTGGGCTGTGCGCAATCAGTTGGCTCTCGAAAGCCTTCGCACGGCGCGCGTGAAGGGACTCAAACTATCTCGCCGATTCTCACTGGTCTATCGCAGCGGCCCAGAACCCACAGGACCGGTGGGAGCCTTCCGCTCGCTACTGCTAAGTAATGCGGCTACGCTGGCCCCTCGATCAACGCCCAAGCGCTTAGAGAAAGGATTTGATGGCCGACGATAATTCCGCGATCAACTGTACATAACTTTTGACTTAGAGCTGATACCAGATCTCAATAGGAAAGCTGAATGTGGAGTCAGGACATCTTGTCCTGAAATGGAAGTTCATCGTCTTCCTGGCCGGAACGCAACCCGAAGCCATCTTCCGGGTTTTCAAAGAAGTGATCAGAAGAGCGGTCACGACGTTTGGGAACGAACGCAAGAAAGGGAACAGTCCGATGAACCTGAAGAATTTAGCAATTGCAGCCTCTCTGATAGTGCTTCCAGCATCAGGCGTGTTGGCGCAGAACACAACTCATCACCAGCGTCATTCGATCAATGCCCGCGACGCACGACAGCAGGCCCGCATCAATAAAGGCGTTGCGGATGGTCAGATCACCCCAAGGGGCGCTGCGGCAGCGGACGCCCACCAGGCTCGTCTCAACGCTGAACAGAGCAATATGCGCGCCGCCGATGGAGGGCACCTGACAGCACAGGACCGCCACAAACTTGCCCGGCAGCAGGATCGCACCTCCCAACGCATTGACACACGAAATCACAATGCCGCGACAGATCCCGGCGTTGCGCCTCGGTAATCAGCACTCGCTGAGAATCGGCCCTGAATTAGGGCCGGGCTCTCCTTTCACGGATACGTCAAGGAGGGTTGACACAAACTCCCGATACAGGAGGAATCATGCTCAAGAAGAGTGCGGTATCCACAGCACTGTTGAATGTTGAGCGATCGTCTCCTTCAGAACGACGTGGCACGCGTGAATCTTGTCTTTAAGGGGCAAGCTGGCCACGCGCGTAGTCCAGGGCTCGAAGTGACAGAAGATAGTCGTAACGGGCGTTCACCGCCGCTACGGCAGCCTGTGCGCTCTGCAGTTGAGCTTGACTGAGCTCGACGATCGAACTGAGCCCTAACTTATACCGCGTCTGGGCGAGCGCAAGGGCCTGAGCCGTTTGGTTGCGGAATTGATCGGCAACGGCGATCCGGCGAAAGGCCGTTTGAGCGTTTAGCACTCCAACCCGCACATCACGAGCGATGGTGTTGGACAAATCCGCGGCCTGTTTTTCGGTTGCCTTCTGTCTCAGCCTTGCTTCTTCTGCTTGTGCGCTGATTCGGAAGCCCGTGAAGAACGGAACCGAGAGATTGATTCCGCCTGCCGCATACCAGTTCGGTACGAAGACGTTGTCTGGTCTTACCGGGGTAATGCCTCCTGTTGCCAGTGCCGAAATGGTAGGGAAGTGCTGAAGCTGCTGCGCATGGGCGTACTTCTGATACGCCTGTGCGTCGAGCTCTAAGGCTTGCAGATCCGGTCGTTGCCTTTGTGCATCGGCGTTCAACGCCTTCGAGCTGTCCGGGGCAGGTGGGGGAGGTGGGGCAGCCGAGGAATCTTCTACGGCAGCGTAAACCGTATCTGCAGGTGCGGCGAGGACCGAGGCCAGCGCCGCACTCGCGGAGGCAACAGCGTTCTCCGCATCGAGTTGTAACAGTTGAGCTTGAGAGAGGTCGGCAGACGCGACATTCAGGTCGAGATCGCTCTTGAGCGAACTCTTCGTCAGTGCTGAGGTGAGGTTCTGCGTTTCGTTCCTGGCCGCCACGGTAGCTTTCGCAACGCGGAGGAGGGACTGAGCGTTGAGCAACCGATAGAACGCAGCATCGGTAGCCATCATGACATCTTGTTCGGTCGCGAGAGTGGTCTTGTCCTGGGCCCTTTGCTGCAGCTTGTTTGTTGCGACAAGATTCCTCGTGTGCCCAAAGTCGGTGATCAGCTGGGTAAGCGTGCCGCCAGCGCCCGCATGCGTATAAAGACGTGAATCGGTGAGGGATCCAGCCCCGATACGACTGCCGTCCTCGGCTTTTTCTGCGGTCACTGCTCCATAAATCTGGGGCAAGTCCCCGGACTTGGTCTGGCGGGTAATCTGACCAGCCGCCAATGCGAGCAGAGTGCTGGCAGTGATTCGTGGATTGTTCTTCAGTGCAAGCGTTTCAGCCTCAGGCCGTGTGATCGGCGTGCCTGGGTTTGCTGGATCCAAGAGCGGAGGCAGTTGCCCCTGGCTGGAAGCGGTTTGTGGTGCGGGTTGATTCTGGCCCAACGTTGCCGTTGTTAGGACAGGGGGTGTAGTCGTTGGAGCGGAGGGCAGGGTCCCGTTTGCCTGTCCGAACATCGGCAACGGTACGAGGAGGAGGAGAACGAGATTGGGTCTCATGCTGTTGCCTCCATCGGCTGCCCGGTCGAGCCCGACCCTGCGGTTCGGGCCTTCCGAGCTTCGATCCGCCTATGAATGAGCAAGTAGGCACTGGGGACGAGGAAGACCGTGACGACGCCTGATACGGTGAGGCCTCCGAGGATCGCACGGGCGAGTGGCGCATACTGCTCGCTTCCAGCCTCAAGTGCTAGCGCCATGGGAATCAATCCCAGGATTGTGGCTAGCGTCGTCATGAGGATGGGTCGTAAACGCACCTTACAAGCAGTGATGATCGCGTCTTCCAGCTCCTTACCCTGCTCGCGCAACTGACCGGTGAACTCGACGATCAGAATGCTGTCCGACACGACGATGCCAGTCATCATGAGCACACCCATGAGACTCATGATGTTGATGGTGGTGCCGGTCAGCAGCAGGAACAGGATGACACCGGAGATGCCGGGCGGGATAGCAAGCAAGATGATGAAGGGATCAACAAAGGATGCAAACTGCGCCATCAGGATGAGGAATACAAGAATGATTGAAAGAATGAGACCGATCGCGAACGATCTGAAAGAATCGTTCATATTGACGACGGAGCCGCGCACTGTGACCTTCGTGCCTTTCGGCAAGTTCATCTGAGCGACAACCTTGTTTACATCCGCGCTTATGGTTTTTAAATCCTCCTTTTTAGGCATGACATATACGTCGAAGACGCGCCGGAGCTGGTAGTGGTCTACCTCGGTAGGCGTGTTGATCGATTTGATAGAAGCGACAGTTTCGAGGGGTGTGGTCGACTTCCCGTCCGCAGAACGTAGCGGAATTTGCTTGAAGTCGTTCAGAGTCTGAACCTGTGACTCTGGATACTGAACAGTCAACATGTAATTGTTGCCGGTCTTCGGATCGATCCAGTAGCTGGGGGCTACGACTCCGTTAGAAGTCATGGCAGTGATGACGCTGTCTACGATCGTCTTCGGTGTCAAGCCTTCCAGGCTTGCCTGTTGACGATCAATGTTGAGAGCCAAACCGGGATAATCGACATCCTGCGGAATGAGAACGTCACTGACACCATGTAGCGCGCTCATCTTTCGGGCGAGCTGCTGTGCTGTAGCGTATCCACCTTGCATGTCGTTGCTACTGACCTGGATATCGAATGGTGCCGGCAAGCCTTGGTTGACGATGGAATCCACCAAACCGCCCGTTTGAAAGTACGTCTGGACCGAAGGGAGGTCCGATGCCAGTTTGGCGCGGACTCGATCGATGTAGGCGAAGCTGCTGAGGCTATGCTCCTCCTTGAGGCTCACTTGAACGAAGGCCGTGTGCATGCCGGAGTTCGACGTATAGATCGCGGATAGATCCGGTGTTACGCCGATGTTGGAGACGATCATGTTGAGGTCTTTGGGCGCCACTACCGATCGCACGACTTCCTCTACTCGGGCGATGTACTGGTCCGTCAGCTCAATGCGCGTTCCTGTAGGAGCTTTGACGCTGATTACGAACTGGCCCGGGTCTGTGCGAGGGAAGTACGCTCTACCAAGGAACGGAGCGAGAGCGAAGCTCAGGATCACGAAGATGGAAAAGCCGGCGATTACCAGACCCGGACGGCCAAGGCAATACTGAATCGCTCCGTCGTAACGGTCCTGAAGCCACCCGAAAGCCTCATTGAAGGAGTGGACGACCCTCGCAAAGACCGTCTTCTGACCATGACCGCCGCGCATATGCTCCGGCACCGGGTCGTTGCTTTGCGCTGACTCATGCTCGATTCCATGCCCTGTGTGCTTAATGAACTTGGAGCAGAACAGCGGCACCACGGTCATAGCCACGACGTAGGAACAGAAGAGTGCTATCACAACTGCAAGTGCGAGTGCCGTAAAGAGGTATTTGCTGACGCCGGTTAGTAGAACGACGGGGAAGAAGACAATGGCCGTGCTAACGGTCGCTGCCAACACCGCGAGCTGAACTTCTTTGCCGCCCTCTTGTGAAGCCCTAACGCTGTCCTCTCCCATTTCAAAATGACGGAAGATGTTTTCGAGTACCACCACAGAGTTGTCAATCAGCCGTGAGAGCACCAGAGCCATGCCCCCCAAGACCATGGTGTTGATCGAACTGCCAAAGGCATTCAGGATCAGGAAAGTGGCGATACAGGAGATTGGAATAGACAACAACACAGCAACAGTCGCTCGAACGTTGCCAAGAAAAAGGAGGATCATGACGCCTGTGAGACAGAGCCCGATTGCACCTTCGCTGATGACGTTCTTGATAGCTGTCTTGACAAAGACCGACTGGTCGAACACCACCGCTGTCTTCAGACGCTCTGGAATGTCCAACAGATGAGCTGTGGCTTTCCGGATACCATCTACGATCGTGATGGTATTGGAGTTGCCTCCCTGCTTCAGGACGGGAATGTACACGGAGTGCTGGCCGTCGACTCTCACGATGTTGGTTTGAAGCTGGCCTCCATCTACGGCATGCCCGACATCACCAACCAGAATGGAGGCATTGCCGACAGTGCGCAGCGGAATGCTATTCACGTCACTAGGTGTGGGGACCTGACTATTCGCGTAGATGTTGTAGTCTTTTGGGCCGATGCGAACGTCACCGGCGGGAAGAATCAAATTGGAGTCGTTGACCGCGTGGACCACGTCCATGATTCCAAGCTGCGACGCCTGAAGCTTCAGCGGGTCGACGTAGACCATGATCTGTCGGTACGTGCCGCCGTAAGGCTGGGGAACGGATGCGCCCGGAACGTTCGCGACCTGATTGCGAACGCTGAACTGGGCAATGTCCTTCAGTTGAGTTTGATTCATGCCTTCACCCTTCAGGGTGATGAGGCAGACTGGGAGGTTTGCAGCGTCGAAGCTGAGCACGACGGGGGGCAACGTACCAGGCGGAAGTCGGCGCAGGTTCGCCATGGCGAGGTTAGAAATCCCACTGACCGCCGCGGTCGGATCTGTACCCGGCTGAAAGTAGATCTTGATGAGGCTGACTCCGGTCATCGAGCGCGACTCGATATGGCTGATGTTGCTGCCCAGCGTGAAGAATCGTTCATCGCTGTCCGTGATGTCGGACTCGATCTGTTCCGGCGGCATGCCCGAGTAGAAGGTGGCGACAACCACCACCGGGATTTTTACGGGAGGGAAGAGATCGACGGGCATGTTCATGATGGCAGCGATGCCCACGACCACCGCGATCATGCATGACATCAGAATGAAAAACGGGTACTTGATGGCAAAGAAAGACATGCTTATTTGCCGCCTTTCTGGTTTGCGCTCTGAAATTCGGTCAATTTGACCGATGCCTCTTGCGGTGTCACCTGTTGACCGGGTTGCAGGGTGGAGATCCCTCCGATGATGACTCGATCACCGCGGTGCAGGCCGGAGGCAACCTCCTGCTGGTTCGCACCGGCTATCCCCAGGTTAACCAGCCTTTTCTGGACCCGATCGTTGGCGTCCACGAGCATCACCGATGGCTGGTCGCCTTGGATGACGGCACTTGCGGGGATGATGAGAGCGTCGTTTCTCTGCTCGAGATTGAAAGTCACATCCGCGTACATTCCCGGCGTGAGGGTCAGGGCAGGATTAGGGACATCAACCTCGGTCATCATCGTCCTTGTTGAGTTGGAGACATCCCGAGTGAAGCGGACAACGGTACCAGGGAATTGCTGTCCCGTAGCCTGTACATGAACCGTGACGACGGAGCCTACGTGAACGAACGGAACATCGCGTTCAGGGACCGGCATGCGCAGGCGGAGAACATCGCTCTGGGCAAGTCGAACGACCGCCTGATTCAGGCCCTCTGCGGTGCCTGCCGGAATGAGTGATCCTGTGTCTGCATAGCGCATCGTGACTACGCCACTATAAGGAGCGGTGATTGTGGCGTACTGCGCCATGCTGCTCACCCGGAGGTTTTCCGCACGGGAGACGCCGAGTTGTCCCTGAGCTGCCGCTACGGCCGACTTCGCGGCATCCACCTGGGAAGCTGCAGAATGGTCTCTGGCCAAGGCATCGTCAATCTCCTGCGCGGCAACAAGGCCCGGTTGCTGGTCTGAGGCTTGTTTCAGCCGAACGTAGTTCGCATGCACCGCGGCATAGCCTGCCTGTTCGCGTGAGACCTCGTTTCGCAGCCTGATTATGTTCTGCTGGGTCTGAGAGATTCCAGCCTGCGCACCGGCAACCTCTGCCTGCAGCTCTGGTACCTCCAACACCGCGAGAGTCTGGCCTTGATGGACGCGATCGCCGATATCTACGTAGATATGGCGTATGTAGCCGGAGACCTTACCATGAACATCGATCTCCTGAAACGCTTGAAACACGCCAGCCACGGTGAGCTGATTTGCTATGAAGCCGCTATGAGCCGTAGCAACGGATACAGTCGGTGGGGTGGCCGGAGTCTCAGCAGTCGCATTTGCTTCACGATGTCGATGAACACCGTAGGCAACGACGAATGCCGCAAAGACAAAACATAGAGCAATCAGCAGGCGCTTTGAGCGCATAGGACCTTCTTTCGATGCGGTTCTGATCATTCGAGTGTCAGCCGCATGAGAGTTTGCGGCATGATGGGGTATCCTGGCCGGGATCACTCAGACGTCATTGCTTTTGAGGAGACCGCGTGCAGCGCCTACAACTCCGGCTGGATTGCATGAGGGCAACACGTACTCGTCATAGAGGGGATCGCTGAAGTGCTCAGAAGGCTGGCCGAGCAGAAGTATCTTTGCTCCCGGCCACAGATGCCGGACATGGCGAGCGATTCGCTCGGCCTCCAGCTCATGCGGTGGTAAGCCGATTATGGCAAGCCTGCAATTGCTTCCAGGCGGCAGTTTCTGCACTTCGTGGTAACTAGACAGCGCCAGGATCGGATGGTGCAGTGAACTGAGAAGGAGACGTCGAGAGTCTCTTAGCTCTCGATCTGCTTCAACAAGCAGAATCGAGGCGAGACTCAGCGGTACCGCGCGGTACTCCGAATCGAAAGAATTAGTAGATCTTGGCATGAATGCTCCACCCGGCTCTCGTTCACGAGAGCCAATCTTCGGCCAACGTTACTGACACCCCGGATCATGGTCCTGTTGCGCCTCTGCGAAAACAGAGGAGCCACTGGATCTGAACTCGGAACTGTAGCTAGATTGCAGAAGGTGGGGGGCGACGCAGGGAAGTGACACAACTCAACTGTGATCGCGTGGAGTTGGAAACAACGATGTCGACACGCGTATCAGCAAGAACTTGGTTCGGTACGTCGCAAAATCCATTGAACAGAAGCGACAGAACGACCTGAGTGGCAGGTCTCAGTTCGTCATTTCGAGCTTCCAGCGACCTGAGAGCTTCCGCTGAACGCCTCTCAGTCGAGAGCTTTGCAGAAGTAATCTCGACGGGCGGATTTGGGCTGTACAAAGCGAGGCGGGCTTGGAGGCCAAAGCCGAACACAGCAAATGCCAGAAGCAGGAAAGCGAATCTGCGCATGGACGAAACAGCTGGTTCTGATTGCAAAGGCAATGCCGACTCCACAGACAACGCTTGGGAAACGCGTTGAGTTCGTCTCCCGACTGCTTCTTGCAGCATTGTCAGAATATCAGGGTCAGATTGCATGCGTGGCCAGGACCTCCAAAGCTGCTGCTATCAGCGCCGGCTCCTAAAGAGAGCCGGTCTGAAGTTTGGTATTGGGTATCACTTTCGAGCGCCTGCGAACGGGATGCCATGTTGTAACGAGCGCGAACGCGAGCAGCATCTCCGAGATGTCACCGCCGTAATACATCAGTTCCGCTCCCCGATGCAGTTGCTCCACTGGAGCCATAATTGCGACGAACAGACCCGCGTAGAGCATTTGCGAAAGCACCGAGTGCATAACGACCGCAACGCCCAGAACGACTAGGCGAACTGGAACCGACGGCCTATGTGGCGCTGGGTCCGGGCCGGCGATAACCCATGTATAGAGGCAGCCGGCTGCAAGAAAGTGGAAGTGCACAATATAGTGCAGTGCCGGATGCATCATCATCGCCATGTAGAGCGGCGTGAAATAGAGAGCAGCCATGCCACCAAGATTTAGAACGAGAGCACTAATTGGGTTTGCGACGATCTGGAGGACTCGGCTTTGGAGCAGATGACTGATCGCCCGACCCCAGCGAGTCGGGACTGTTCGCAACACCAGCGTCATCGGAGCCGCCATAATGAGCCCTAACGGCGCGATCATCCCGATGATGAGGTGCTCCAGCATGTGCTTGCGGAAGTCGCCTGTCGGATACGGCAGGTACTGCGGCAGCAGACCAAGGGCCAGCACGGCACTTCCACTCAGGAAAGCTGCGGTACGCCCCCAGCTCCAACCACGCGGTCCAAGGTGCTGCCGCATTGCCAGCGTGAGATACCCGATTGCGAGCAAGCCTACGAGGATCAGTGGCACGATCATCGTAGGCCCGTTTCCATGCATCATCATCCCGCCTCCAACGTCCTATGCGTGCGCAAGAGTCTGCGTCACAGGGGTGGCTTTGCTTCGAATCTGCCAACCGACGAAGAGCAGGATCGCACCGAGGGCGAGAAAGCCCATATCCCACCAGAACTGATAGGGGCCGGAACGTACATGGTGAAGCCCAAGAATCTCATGATCGAGGATGCCCTCAACGATGTTGAAGTAACCCCAACCTGAGAGTATCCAGGCCCAAAGGACACTCGATCCCCATACCTTCCGGCGGGATTCAGTCACGCGTGAATACAGGATGTACAAGCCCACCAGCACAGCAATCCAAGTGACCGTATGGAAGACGCCGTCTCCCAGGGTGTTCATTTGCAGACCCTGCACGGTATCGACTGTGATCTTGCTGCTGAACATGTGGTGCCACTGCAGAAGCTGGTGCAGGAAGATGCCATCGAAGAACCCTCCAAGGCCTATGCCAAGGAGGATTCCAGGGAGTGTTAGGGGAACAACCGGTTCTTGCGATTCAGGAATGCTTTGTGCCATGTTTCCTCCAACTGGCGGAGTCCGCTCAGTAGTGAATGTTGAGGGCGGGTTAAGGGCACGCCTCTGGGAGAGCTGGCAAGCGTGTAAAAAATGCCTGTCTGAAGCGTAGGCCTCGCGCTGGTCAGGGTATTGAACGAAATTGCTCTGCGTAGGAGCCAGGGGTCGCTCCGACATGGGAGCGGAAAACCCGGTGGAAGTGGCTCTGGTCCGCAAAACCGCATTGTGCTGCCACGTCCACCGTACAAAGGGACCTCAGCAGTGCCTTTGAGCGAAAGACTCGTTGTTGCAATTGAAACGCATGGGGCGGCAGACCGAACTCTCTTCGGAACTGCCGGAGAAAGTGAAATTTACTCAACCCTGCAACGCTGGCAAGTTCGGAGAGCGACACATCGCTGAAGATGTTGTCTTGCAGGTAATCGCGAGCCCGATCCAACATGGGTGTCGCTCGCGTTTCTGTTGCTGCGGGAAGCCAAGTGGCTGTCCGGCTCAAGATGTGCGAGAGGGCATCGAGTAACAATTCCTCTGTCTCTAAAGAGGAGACTGCATTCCCGATGGCGCGGTGGGTCTCTCGCAGCAGCCTCGCAAGCGACACGTCATTGAGGATGGCCTGCTTGAAGCTCAGGCCAGTGTCGGGGAGTGTGGATTGGGCCGCTATGGACCGGAACGTGCTCTCTGGCACGTAGAGCATGCGAAACCCGAACCCTCGCTCGTCGGCTGCTTCACCGGTATGGAGCTCACCGGCGTTCATGAGAACGATCTGCCCTTTCACAGCTTGGCGAACTGTTCCACGATATCGGAACTGTTCCACGCCCGCGTCGATCAGCCCTATCGCATATTCTTCGTGCCAATGGGGAGAAAAGGCGTGTCCTGCGTAATGAGCATGCAGAACGTCGATCCTGCCCTCAACGTCGAGTGTGAAACACCTGGCTATGTCTTTCACGAGATCTCCGTGGAGGGTTAGAGCACTTGCCCAATCAAGTGCGCGCTTAGGTTGTGGTCGGGAACTGCCTCTGATCCCAAGCTGCCATGCCGCCGTCCATGGAGCTTACGTTGGCGAACCCCGCAGTTTCTAACAGACTGGCGGCAATGCTCGAACGATACCCACTGCCGCAAACCGTAACCACCTCTGCACTCTTCGAAATCTCCTCGGTGCGCTCCGGCAGCTCTCCGAGAGGGATGTGAAGTGCTCCTGCAATGTGACCCGCTACCCATTCTTTGTCGTTCCGAACGTCAAGCACCTGCACGTTTGACCTGCGTTGCTCAACGTCCTGGATCGAGAGCTGAGCTGTTCGGGTGAAGTCCAGCCCCTTGTCGATCCAACCGGGCATGCCCTTCTGGAGAAACCCTTCAATTCTGTCCAGGCCAACCCGGACAAGTGCGCGGCGTGCGTCTTGATCGTCGCCCTCGTCGCTTACCAGAATCAGCCGATCTTCCTGTGAAAGAAGCCAACCGGCCCAGAGCGAAAGATTCTGGCCAGCTCCGATGTTGATGGCCTGCGGAATGTGCGCTCCGCCGAACGCTTCGGGACGGCGGAGATCAATCACCTTAACGTCACCTTGCTGCCGTAGCTCCGCAACCTGAGCAGGGGAGAGGGCACTGCCGCCGGGGAGGTTCTCGATGCTGGAGGCACCTTTGGAGTTCAGCTCTTTCATCCGTGGATAGTAGGACGGCATTGGCGGAACGCTCTCCAGAACCTCGCGGACAAACTCCTCCTGCTTCAGCTTGAACAAGGGTTGAATCAGGCGTTCATAACCCAACGTCGATTCCGCTCGTTCGCTCATGCCGGAACCGCACAGCGAACCCGCGCCGTGGCCGGGATAGACCTGCACGCCGTCTGGAAGGGAAGCGATGCGCTTATGCAGACTGCGGTAGAGCTCATCGGCGAGTTGCTGCTGTGCTTCCTCGCCCAAGAGGTCCGGGCGGCCGAGAGAGCCTACGAAAAGAAAATCGCCGGTAAAGATCGCTAGTGGTTGCGATGGGTCTCGCTCTTCATCGAAGAGCACAAAGCTCAGATGCTCAGGAGTGTGGCCAGGCGTATGAAGCACTGCAAGATGCATCTTGCCGATTCGCAGCACATCTCCATTCTTGAGCGCACGATGCTGCATGCTGTAGCGATAAGGCTCCTCATCGTAGGAACTGAGGGCTAGCTCTGCTCCTGTGGCTTCGGCCAGGGCGAGTGCACCGGAAGCAAAATCGGCATGGATGTGAGTCTCAGTGACGTACCTGATCACGATTCCTTGCTCCCGCGCATAATCCGTGTAGCGGTCGAAGTCGCGCATCGGGTCGATTACTATGGCTTCGCCGTCAGAAGAAACGACGTAAGAATACTGCGCGAGTCCTGGCACTTCGAACTGCTTGATCTTCATCGCTTTGTCTTTCCTTGTCCTTGCTGTCCCGCTAGTTCCTCGAACTCCCGCCGGCTTCTCTCGGCCTCACTGCTGCAGACCAAAGCACACAGTTTGAAGACCATCGGATCTGAGACCGCGTAGAACATGGACGTGCCTTCTCGTCTGCGACCGATTAGTCCTGCATCCGAGAGAATCTGCAAGTGCTTGGAAACGTTCGGCTGATTCCCATCAAGAGCCGCAACCAACTCGCCGACCGACTTCTCCCCCGACTCCAGTTCCTGGAGGATGCGAAGGCGATAAGGCTCGCCGAGCGTACGGAACCGCCGCGCTACAAGATCGAGCATCTTCTCGCTCATAACTGCCCGCGCCATACCTTGAATGTATCACTATGAAGGCATACAGTTGCAGGAGATGCGGAGGCTGCACATGGAAGCTCGCCTGATCGATGTACGGGAGTACCCGGAGTTTGCGGAAGGTCATATTGAAGGAGCCGAGCTGGTTCCTCTTGGAACTCTGGCAGAGACCAGTGAAAGTTGGGCCCGTGCGGAACCGCTTACCCTCGTCTGCAGGAGCGGAAGCCGAGCAGAACAGGCGCGGCAAACGCTGGCACAGAAAGGATTCAAGTCGCTGAATGTGCTTTCGGGTGGAGTGCAAGCATGGACTGCCAGCGGCAAGCCCCTTATCGTCGCGGAACATAAGCCATGGTCCATGGAACGCCAGGTGCGCGTGACGGCAGGTTCACTTGTGTTGGCCTTCTTTGGCCTCGGTCTCCTGACTTCGAAGAAGTTCTTTGTCGGTGCTGGTCTTGTGGGCGCGGGCCTCGTCTATGCAGGTGTGAGTGACAACTGCATGATGGCCTCTGTTCTTGGCAGAATGCCATGGAACGATCCAAAAAAAGCGACCGCATGAGTTCAACAGCCATCGCCGGTGGCCTGGCATTGGGTCTGGTCGTAGGCGTGATTTCAGGCATGATCGGGATCGGTGGTGGAGCCTTTCTGATACCCGCCCTGATCTTCTTCTACGGCATGTCGCAGAAGACTGCTCAGGGAACATCTGTCGCGACCCTGCTCTTGCCCATCGGCATCTTCGCATTCTGGACCTACTACAAAGCGGGCCACGTCGATCTGAAGCTTGCCCTGCTGATTGCAGTTGGCTTTGCTGTCGGCGGCTGGTTCGGCGGGCTATGGGCTCAACATCTCTCTGATGTGCTCCTGCGCCGGGGATTCGCCGTCCTGCTTGTCATGCTTGCAATCAAACTCGCCATCGGGCGTTAGGAGAATCGAAGTGAGGAAATATATCGGAGCGTTTCTACTCGTCGCGGTCGCAGCCCTTTGCGCCCTGCCAATGCATGCCCAGGGAAAGGCTCATCGGGTTCTCTTTGCTCTGACCTCCCCGGAAGAAGCCGACTGGCAACTGACCTTGAACAACGTGCGAAATCTCATCAGCGGCATGGCACCCGAGCCGGTCGAAGTAGAGATCGTCGCTTACGGTCCGGGTATCGCGTTCCTGAAGAAGAATGGGCCAGAAGCAGGCGATATCGAGAAGCTGGAGTCATCTCATGTGCACTTCGTAGCCTGCGGCAATGCCATGAAGAAACAGCATCTTGAAGCGTCCGACCTCGTTCCTGGAAGCGAGATCGTGCCATCTGGGATTGTCGAGGTCGTCCGGAAGCAGGAGCAGGGCTGGACGTATGTTAAGGCTGGGCGGTAATGCGGCCCAGCATCCGGCGCTGGTGGTTAGGAGCCCTTTCAGATCCACAGGCGAGCTCTTGATGACCGTCAGTCAGACACAGAGGCCTAAGCGCGGACGGCAGGTCTGGAAGCACTTGCTGCCGTTGAGTAAGCTGTCCAGGGCAACGCTCTGTGTGAGCATGCTTCTTCAGTTGGCCGCCGTCTCACTGTCGGCGCAGTCAATGGGAGGAATGAACACAACGACTCACAGGTGGGTGCTTCCTCTCTTTGCTGTCGGGGGTACTTGGGACACAACGTTGCATCTGCGCAACTCAAGCTCGAATGCAATGGGAGTGTCAATGCTCTTCCGTGACATGAATGGTGTCTCGGTGCGGCGCCTACACCAGAATGTCGAGAGTCAGTCAGTTATCGATCTGAGCTTTGCGAAGATCCTAATGCGCCTTGACCCAAAAGCCGAGTTGCTGCTTGGCAGCGTGATCATCGTGCAGGAGGATTCCATGGTTTCCCCCACGCTCTCAGGAATAGCGGATCTGCGAAGTGAGCTGAACGGTCTCCCTCATCTTCGCAGTCAAGAGTCGCTGAACCAGCTCCACGATGTACTGCCTTCCATCTGGGTTGGCGTCTATCCTCAAAGTACTTCCGATGACACGACAGTCGTCACCAGCGTCATCCAGACGGTACAGACGATTTCTGTCGAATGCTCCGCAGAGACTGGACCTATCAAGAGCCTCCAGTTCAAATTAGAGCCTCATCACACTGTTGCTCTCCAGAACTGCGCCTTGCAGGCAGACACAAGCTCGACACTTAAGAAGCAACATCCGGGGAACAACTTAACGCTCAAAATCACGCTTTCCGGATCTGAACCGTCGGGTTTCAGCGTGTACGGTTTTCAGCTCGACGAGGGTACTCATATAAAGTTCACCCCGTCGGCTGCTATGTAGAGGACGCACGCTTCGACCTGGTTGCAGATTCGCAGCGGTCCTCAGTCGTACTGTACATAATCTTCATTATCGGACGTAACTTGTTCACGCTAAACCACTTACATCCGATTCTAGCACTATGCTTTCGGCGGGGCGACGGCGTCCGTCGCGGCCTTGGCGACACGGAACTTAACCGTCGTCTTCGCAGCAATCTTGATCTGCTCACCGGTCGCAGGGTTACGGCCCATGCGCTCCTTGCGCTCCGCTTTCACCAGCTTGCCCAGGCCTGGCACCGTGAACTCGCCTGCCTCGCGTGTCTGCTCGGTCGCCATCTCTGCTAGAGCGTCAAAGAACAACTGGATCTGCTTCGGGTCCGCTTCCAACTTTTCGGCCATTGCTTTTATGATCTGAGTCTTTGTCATCTTCGCTACCGGCACTGGTACTGCCTTCTTCGTTGCCATCGGTTCCTCGTTCCGCTGTGCCTCGGCACAGTCACTCAGCTTTTTGATGCCTTCCTCGCCTTCCAAGCGCTCGATCAAGGCCGGCGGATGCCTATCAGCTCAAGTGACGAAACGGCGTTTAGGAGGACCTATAATCTGGGCGTCTCTCGCGCTCTACGCGCAATTGATTTCCCAGGGGGTTCCGAACCGATCTGTGAGGACCGCATAGTGATTTGCCCAGAACGTCTTCTGCAGCGGCATAGCGATTGCAGCTCCGACCGCTAACGCGTTGTAGATCCGCTGCGCTTCCTCCGGGTTGTCGATGTTGAGCTGCATTGCGAAGCCACCTGGCTTTTCGTATTGCTCTGGAAGCACGTCCGCTCCTGTCAAGGTTTGATCCCCGACTTTGAGTGTTGCGTGTACGATCTTGCCCTCTAAGCGGGTATCAGAAGAGTTATCCGGGATGTCTTCGTACCGCATCATGAGCGTTATTTCTCCACCGAAGCACTCTCGATAAAAACCAAACGCGGATTCGCAATCCCCTCCGTATGAGACGTGAGCGTTGAAACGCATGAGCTGATCCTCCAAGGACGCGAAGCCAGTATCGCAATGAGCACAGGGAATGAGAAGTCGCATTAGCGGAAGTAATCCGGGGCGGCGCGAACCTTTGTTGAGAGGAGTTGCCTCGCGCTTGGCTACATCCCCAAGCCCTGGCTGTTGTCGATCTCCGGTTGTTTCGGGATCGACAGGGATGGTTGCTGGCCTCTCTCGGTCGCCGGTGGCACAACTTCAGGGCTGCGGCTGACGGCTTCCACCTGTTCCACACGCACCCTTGGGTCGTACATGGATCGTTGATCGACGGTATAGATGGCGAGGTCTTGTGAAGCCCGCGCGAGGGCCGCGTAGGTGTCACTGGAGCGGTGGAGGAGCGAGGGTTCGGCGAGACTCGCGAGCACCCGGTCCGGCACGAACCCTTTGATCTCGGGGACCACATAGCCGTGCTCGATCTGGCGCAGGCGGGTCGGTTCGATCTCGACCCGCTTTCCTGAGTCCATCCTGACAATCAGCTCGTTGGCTTCGCCGATCTTCTCGATGGTGCCGAAGTCGAGACGCCGGACGCCGAGTTCCTTGTCCGCTCCAACGAAGCGGATGCGGTCGCCTTCGGCGAACTGCCCGATCTCTGGACGAAAGACGGTGCTGGTCTCGCGAAATCCCTGATAGGGATTGGGGTTGTAGGAGACCCGCTTGCCGTCGGGGCGCTCGACTGTAAGCCGGTTGGCGTCACGGTTGATCGCGACCACCTGCGCGGTGCTGTCTTTGGCGATGCCAAGCTTCTCGTTGCCGACGCGGTAGTGGATGAGGTTGCCCACCTCGTACATCCGCACATCCCGTTTATCGTCCCCCGTCATGTCGAGGCGCGGTCGGGCTGTCACTAAGGCGTGTTCGTTCTGCGCGACGATGCCTTCGGTCTTGAGTTCCGTACGGATCGCAGCGGTCAGCCGGTTGCGTTCCTCTGGCCGGTCGGCGTACGCGATGGTTCCGTCCGGGTTGGCGGCGAAGTTCCGGGCGAGGGACGCGGCGCGTTCGCCTGGATCGCGGTGCTCATGGACGCGACCCTGCCGGTCGAGCATCTCCACTCCGGCGCGGGTCTCGTTCTTCCCCAAGGTAGAGACAGCCTCTTTGAGCTGCTCGATCTCGGTGGGCGGCCTGGGCGGAGGGAGGACCGGGGCGCGGCTAAGGGTGCTGGCGTCCGAGGTATAGATCGCGGCGTCCTGCTTGGCAGCGGAGAGGGACTGAAAGATCTTGCTTTCGCCGGTGAGCTGCGGTGCATTGGCGATGCTGACGAGAACGCGATCAGCGGAGACGGCTTTCGAGCCATCGACGGCATACCCGTAGTCGATGTTGCGCGAGGTCTTCGCGTTCAGATCGACGGTCTTGCCGTTGTCCAACCGAATTGCTATCGACCGATTCCCGGTGATGCTCTCGATGGTGCCAAGGTCGCCGTTCCTCACCCCCAGAGCTTTATCGGGGGCAGTGAACTGGATGCGCTCCCCTACGGCGAAGTCGCGGCGTTCGTGACGCTCAACCGTCGCCTTCATGGTTTCGGTGCGATGCCGCGCTGGATTGTAGGAGACCTCTTCGCCGTCTGCCTTTTGGACGGTAAGCATGTTCCTTCGAGCATCGACTCCCGTAACGATCCCGGTCGCGCCGTCGCCGATGCCCTGGCCCTCGATTCCCTTCCTGAAGGTGATGAGGTCTTCCTTCTGATAGTTCGCTGCGGTGAAGCGTGCCTCGGGCCGTACGGTCGAGACCCATAGGCTGCGGTCTTCGGGTGCAAGAGCGCCGGTGGTCTTCAGCTCGGCACGGAGGAGCTGGGTCAGCTCCTGCCGTTCCGCGCGGTCAGGTGCAACGATGACCGTCTTGCCCGGCTGTGCGGAGAACTCCCGGACCACGGCGGCGAGGCGATGGTCCGGGTCGGCGTACTCGCGGATGCGGCCTTGCCGTGCCAGTAGCTCGACGCCTGGGACGGTTTCGTTCTTCCGCAGAAGGTCCGTCGCCTGCGTGAGCTGGGCGGCGCTGCTCGGTGGCCGGAACTCGACGGCTGCACGTTTCGACACATCGGTTGCGAGCCGTCCGCCGAGAGCCGCGGCATCGTTGGTATAGATACGCGCATCCTGGGCGGCACGGGAGATGGCGACGTAGGCTAGCCGGGTATTAATGAGGCCGCGTGGCCCTTCCGTGTCGATGTTGGCCAGCACCCGGCCTGCCGTGAGCCCTTGCGAGCTGTGCGAGGTCACTGCGTAGCCGTGGTCGAACTGCCGCATCTTCGCCGGATCGAAGCTGACGGTGCGCTCGTCCTTGCCGTCGAGCTTCACCGTGATCCGGTCGGGCTCGATCTTCTGGATGGTGCCGAGCTGCCGGTTAGCCACCTCCAACTTCTTATCGGGAGCAGTGAACTGGAGCCGGTCTCCGGTCGCGAACTCCCGTTGGACCTCCCGGTAGACGTTCACCCCGCGCAGCCGGGTCGGATCGTAGGTCGCCGTCTTTCCGTCTCCCCGGCGCACCGTGACGGTGTTTTCCCTCCCCTGGACGGAGAGCACGGTCGCGTAGCTGCCGCGTTCGATGCCTTCGGCCTTGCTGCCCCGGGTGTACCGGATCACATCGCCCGCCTGATAGCGAGCGGCCCACGCGCGATCCGCGCCGGTCATGTCGGAACGCTGGACCAACGTCGTGAACTGATAGTCCTTCTTCGCGACCGCGCCGGTCGTTTGCAGCTCGGATCGCACGGCTTGATTGATTTCCTGCCGACTGCGGTTGTCCGGGGAAACGATGATCGTGTTTACGGGCGCTTTGGCGTAGTCCTTGGCTATCGCCTGGAAGCGCTCCTTGGCATCGGGAATCTCGGTGACGCGGCCCTGGTGTTGCAAGAGCTTCACGCCTTCAACCGTCTCGTTCTTCGAAAGGTGTTCGACCGCCTTCAGCAGCTCGGGGTCTTTCTGGCGCATGATCTGGTCGAGCTTGGCCGTGCGCATCCCGGCATCCTGCATCTGCTCGAAGGGTCGGCCCGCATCGACGCCCTGATGCTGGCGAATGTCCCCGATCACCAACACCCGGTCCTGTGGCCCCACTTTGGCGAGGAAGGCCTGCATCTGCCGCGTGCTGGCGAGGCTCGATTCGTCCAGCAGGTAGAGATGGCGGCTGGCAGGATCGCCCGCCGTCTGCTCCCGGCCGCCTTGAGCAAGGAAGCTCTGCAAGGTGTTGGCGGAGATACCCGCCTCGCGGAGCTGGCCAGTGGCGCGAGACGTGGGGGCGAAGCCCTCGACGGCGTAGCCTTGGCGCTCCGCTCCCTCCTTGATGGTTTCAAGCGTCGTTGTCTTCCCGGTCCCCGCCAAACCTTGCAAGCCGTGGATGCGATCGCGGGAGGTCAACACCTCCTCGATCACGGAGCGCTGGGCTGGATTGAGAAATGGCCGGGTCTCGGCCTGGGCTCGGGCGTCTTCCCTGCTCATGATCGGCGCCACCGTGTTCTGCCCTTCTTTCATGGAGCGCACGTTCGCCCGCTCCGCGGCGATGGTCTCGGGTGTCGAAAAGCTTCGTCCGCTGTCGTGCTTCGCGCCGTCGATCTCCCGGAACTCGCCCCGCGAGGCGCGGTCGTCGAACTCGGCCCGGACCTGGGCGTAGGTCGTCTCCCCCATCCCCCGCCTGAGCGCGTCACGCATGATGCCGCGCTCGTCCGACACTGCCTCGCGCTCGAAGATGCTCGCCTTGGCGTAGCTCACCGCTTCCTTGGCCCGAGTCGTTGGGTCGGCCTGACGCACCTCGCCCTGCGCCCGTTCGCGCGCTGCGGCGATCACTGTGTCGGCCTGATTGCCGAACTGAGACGCAATCTCCCGGTGTGCCTTCAGAACCTCCTCGGGCGGAAGGATCTGCTTGCTGTCGCGGGTGGCGTGGGCTGCGATCTGCGCCGCCTCGGGTCCACTGCGGCCGCTCTTGGCGAGCTGCTCCTGAATCTGCTGCGACCGAAGACTGGACGCATCAAGGTACTCCTGGGAATAGCCCTTGATCTCCGGTGCTCCGCTCTTCCCTGCCTCGATCTCGTATCCGAGATTGCGGAGCTGGTAGGTCAGAGCGGATTGGTAGACCGCCGTCGCGAAGTTCTGGCTTTCAAACAACCCGCGCTCCTGGAGTGCGCGGGTCGTACCGTCCGGGCGTTCCGTCACATTGAAGACAACTGCGTGGGTATGGAGCTGGGGCGCGGCGTACCCGTCCACCGGACGGGCGGTGTCGTGCTCGAATTTAGCGACAACAAACTTGCCGGTCGTTTCGGCGGGATGATTGCCACCGATACGAGCTTGCGTATACCGCTCCAGCTCGGAAAGCGCGGTCGTCACGGCGGCTCGATGCGCTTCCCGGACCCGGTCATCGCCGCCGACCAAAGCGGTCAACGACACCGATTTGGGAGCGGAAAAGGTCGCATCCCAACCGGCCCGATGTTCGACCGCTTTAGTGGTCGAACCGTCCGCGTTCTTGTACTCCTGGGCTGCCCGATGCTTCACCATCTGAGCTTCGGTCTGAGGATGTTTTCCCTCACTCAGCCGGGCGAAATGCTCCTCGCTTACCGCTCCCGGTAGCCCGAACTTTTCAGCAAGTTGCCCTTGCCATTCGCCCTGTACCGCGTCGCCTTGTTTGTAGTAGCTGGCGGTCTCAGAGGTGAATTCAAGCCGGTGGTACGCCTGCGCCTGCGCAGCGCTGAGAGGCTTTGAGATGGTGACCATGCGCTAATACCCGTCCGGCGCGTAGCCGTGGTTTCCATGCCCATTGCTGTCAGCAAACGGCGGCATATCCGGGTCGAGGTCCGGTGGTTCCATCGCTTCCGGCTGTTGCTGTTTCGCGGCTCTTGCTCCACCCTGCTTTCGCGTACGTTTTGGTGCTTTTGTCGCGGCCTCGTCGCTCGCGTCCTTCGCTGTTGCGGGCTTCTTCGCCTTCGCTTTGCTGGACGCCTTCTCGGTGGCCGCATGGGCCTTTCGGGGCTTGGGTTGTAGGGTCTTCGGGTCGAACTCCAGCTCGTCTTCCTCGACTTGGCGCGGGACGAAAGCTGGAATGCTTTTTGGATACTCAACGTAATTGAAATTGAATCGCACCACGTGATTCCCGAGCTTCAAGAAAGCGTGCTTGTCTTCCAGGCCGGAGATCTCGGAATCCATCACCAGCGGCTCGATCTGACGATCTACGGTGAAGCTCTTGCCCGACCGGGTGCCCTGCGAGTGCGTCTCTTTGACGCGCTCGATCTCGACCTTTCCAATGGCATTCGAGATCCACTCTGCTGCACTCGGTTCCGTGGTCTTTAGAAACATCTTGGTTGCTGGCTGGCTCAACATCACCTGAGCCAACAGAGGACGGTAGATGTCCTCCAACTGAGCTTTTCCTTGCAATCCCAAAACGATGGGGTTGTTGCTCTTTCGAGACTCGGTGATGGCGGTATGCAGCTGCGGCAGCCGTTGCAGACTCGCCAGTTCGTCCAGCACAAACCACACCTTGTTCTGCTTTTCGGTGGGTGCAGTCATGAGCCGCAACACCAGCAAATCAATCCACAGCGAATGAAGAGGCCGAAGCGCTTCGCGCTCGGTCGCTTTGGACGTAATGAAGATCCATCCCTTCCGCGTCTCGGCCCACTCGGTTGCGCTCCAACTCGTCTTGGCCTGCTTTTTGGTGGGGAGCATCCGCAGGCTATCCGCAATCAAACCGAGAGAGGCTAGAACACCACTCCGCTGCTGCTGTGCGCCCTTCGCGATCATCTGCGCGTACTCGGTTCCTTCCACACGCCGGTCTACCTCGGACGGGTCCGACATCCACTGCACCAAGTCCTGCGGGGACGGTCCTTTGGTGAGCAGATGCGCGAATATCTTTTGCGGCGTTTCGGTAAAGAACTCGCCTTTCTTGTCGCTGGTCGGCTGGTAGAGAGACGCGGCAATCGCCTTCGCCTCGGCCTTGCTCCGCAGCTCCTCGGCTGGTCCCCAGTAGGGGCAGCGGTTGTCCAGCGGATTGAGGATGATGTCGCCCCGCGACTCGTCATAGAACCTTTGGACAAATTCACACGCCGGATCGTAAACAATAGCGGTTTCCTTCCGGTCTGCAATCTGCCGCATGATCCCCATCAGGAGGGTCGATTTCCCTGAACCGGTGTCTCCGATGATCTCAATATGCTGCGCCTCGGACCGCCTTGGGATACGCACCATAGTCTTGCTGTCGGCAGTCTGGATCCCGATCCCGTCCCCTTTTACTTCCTTGTTGAATTCCTTCGGGCTGCACATCTGCGGACCTTTCAGCCTCCGCCCATACTTCATCTCCTTGCGACGTTTCACGTCGCGAAAGATGGAGTACGGGAGCATGGCGCAGAGCGCCAGGACCCCGTACCAAAGCTCATTGCCGTAAATGTCCGCGAATCCATGACCCTCGAAGATGGCACTCTTGAAATAGTTGTGTAGAGGCCCATTCTGGTAGCTCGCTTCCGGTCCTCGAAAGAGAGAACGGAAGCCTTGCTCCGTAGCCTTTGCGGACAGTGCGAGCGGCAGCACTTTGCCGTCCGGCGTCGGTGTCGAGCCCTCGGCAACGTCGGCGGCGGTCGCAATCCGGCTTTGGTTGTGGCTATCGCCGAGGTACAGAAGGCGGTATTTATCCTGCTTTTTGAATTGGCCTACGACCGCGCTTTTGACATACGCCGGTGTGTAGAACTGCTGAAGCGGGGTCTCTGCCGCGAACGCAGCCCAGAGAAACGCGCCCGTACACAGAAAGGCCATCATGATCGCGCCGTAGGTGTACACCGGTGCGTGCGGCGGCCAGACAACCGTCTCTTTCCTGCCCCAATGGGTCGCCATCGCTACTGCTCCTTCCCGTCCGGTTGTGTGTATTGCCGCATCAAGTCCAGCCGCGACTTTCCTCTTGTCGCCCCGGATGCCCGTCTGGATCTCCTGGAAGTTCTCGACGGTCATCTTCTGCCCGGTCGCCACCACCTTCAGAACGTTGTTGAGAAGCATCCGCATCGACAACCAATTCGGTGAATACGGCGTCATCTTTCGTGCGCTCCGCCTCGCGTAAGAGCACCTCGCGAGCCCACTCACGCGAGCAGCTTGCCCTCCTCTGTACCTCGCGCCGCCTTCGAGCTCCTCTTCTAATTCAGCGGCGGTCACTCTCGCGCTACAACCGTCCGGTTGCGAATTGGCCTGCCGCTTTGTTGCGGCGCAAACGTTTCGCGAAATCGACCGGTTGGTCTCTCTGCCACACCGTCCATGCACTGCCTCCTTTTGCCGCGTCTACATACCGTCTCCGCGCGTAGACGTTGTGTAGACGGCCCTACCCTAAGTTGCTGAATGCGTTTGCGTTGACGTATGTCTACGCATTCGGTTCAAACACGACCCCTGCAAGGGATGGAGTGTCATCCTTTCCACGTGCGCAGCACGTTTCGCGATTCCGCCACCCACTTCCAAATTCAACCGATAAAGGCTCGTGCTGCGGGCTGTTGCTGTTCCGTGACGCCGAGTGCGTCACTATTCCTCCGGAGCGGCCAGCCCCAGAGGAAGGCTTTAGGCAATTGCAGTCACCGGAGAATGAGAGGGTTTGCGGCCCCGCTTTTTTCCTGTCGAGGCATCGATTGGCTTTCGCACCCGCAATGCCCCAGGTGTCTTGGGACTGGGGTTCTCGGTACGGAATACCTGGAAGTCTCGGTCTTTCCAAACACATATTCAAGGGCGCTGTTCACCACTTCATCTGCCGGCGCTTTGATGAACGCAGCATATTGGTCTACCTGCTTCGCGGTTGACTCTTCAAGTGACACGGTGGCTATGAGCTTCTTGATCTGGGTGACTTCGAGCAATGGCATGGAAATTCTCTCCTCAATTTGGAATTGCAAGGTTTAGGCTGCGTGGGAGTTGTCGAACGGTGCGCTCGCTGTCTCGTGCGCCACGTCGTAAACGGAGTCAAGTTCAAAGGCTTTGAGAGTTCGGTCGTACCCGCGCACCAGAATGATTTCGCTGATGCGGCGGGTGCTCTTGAAGCGCTGGGTCTGGACGACCAGCTGCACCGACTCCCCGATCTCCTCGGCAATGTCGTCCCTGGTCGATTGCTGGTGGGAGCGCATGGCTAATTCCCCGAAGCGGCGCAACGCCTGCCGTGCGCTGCTGGCATGAATGGTTGCCATGCTGCCGGCGTGTCCGGTGTTGAAGGAGTCGAGCAACGTCCTGGCTCCCTCGCGCCGGATCTCGCCCAGGATGATCCGGTCGGGACGCCACCGGAGAGACGCCTTGAGCAGATCGTCGAAGTCCACCGTGCCGTTGTGCGCGTCAGTCTGACATTCGGCGGCTAAAACATTCGGCTTTGCAATGCGCAACTCCCGCGTGTCTTCGATCACGACGATGCGCTCGTCTTCGGGAATGAAATCGGTTAGAGCGTTGAGGACGGTGGTCTTCCCGCTGTCCGTCCCGCCGCTGATAAGCAACGTGCGTCCGGCCTCAATCTGATCGCGCAGGAACTCAGCTATAGCGGCCGGCATCGCACCTCTCTGGACCAGGTCCGCCACGGTGTACCGGACCGTAGCGAACTTGCGAATGGTGATCGAAGGGAACGGCTTCACGACTGGAGGCAGGACCGCCGCGAGACGGCTGCCGTCCGGCAACTGCGCATTCAGGAGAGGGTGGCTGCTGTCGAGCTTCTTGCCTAATTGATTAGCAATTACCTCCAGACTCGTATTGAGGCTCTTGGAATCGAAGGTCACACCCTCGGCGCGGTGCATCCTGCCTGCCCGCCCGTACCACCAGCTCCCATCCGGATTCCCCATGATCTCGGTCACGGAGTTGTCCAGCAGCAGAGCCTGGATTGGTGCCAGGAACGCGATGAGCAATTCAAGGTCGCGGTTCATCTCGGCTCCTAATTGAACGCCTGATCGGCGCGGTAGCGGATGATGGTGAGCCCCAGGGGATTGACCGACAGGGCCTCGTTCGCAACCTTGTCCGCGAACACGTACGTGACGCTCGCAATCCAGCGCTCGCGCTTCAAAACGGAATGGTCTCCGGGATTGGTGAAGACCTTCTCGAATTCGATCTGCGCGGAATAGGGCGACTTCTGCAAACCGTCCAGAACAATGCTCTTGACCGCGATATCGACGTACGGGAGAGCCTGATCGTGCTGGAAGGTGGTGATGGTCTTTTCGGTTTGCTCCTGTTGAATCACCGCACGCTGCACGTCACTACTCAGGAAATAGAGGGACGCGGTCTGGTCGGCCTCGATGCTGTACCGGTTGCGCTGGAAGTAAAGCGTCACCCAGCGAGCGAGGTAATACTTGTTCTCGGCCTCCTGAGGTTTGTATTCGTAATTGCGGTAGTCGATCGCCTCGGCCCGTCCAACCTCATTGATCCGGATCACCATGGGCTTCATGCCGGCAAGCGCTCGCTGCGACTTGAACGTGAGGGCTCCCAGCATGAGGCAGACGACTCGCAAGGACGAGAATGGTGATCTTCAGGTACGTGTTCATCACCATGGGCTCGCCATACTGCTCTAAATAGCGCTCTGCGGCCCTGGTGGTCGCTGGATTGTGCATCTGGGTGACTGGCATAGGAATCTCCTTAGAACAAGCCCTTGATTAGACCCACACCGCCGCTGTGACCGCCTGTGTGACCGGAAAAGATGGACGCAGTGAGGGCAGGAATTTGGGTGAGGATGAAGACGTTGACGATGATGAGGAGCAGCAAAATAGGAAAGTTCTGTGCTGCGGCTTTTTGATCGCTGTTGATGGCCGCCAGACTCTGGTAGTACCCGAAGAACATTTGCGACAGGACACTCATTGCCGCTGCTGCGACCACCTTGTAAAACGAAAAGCTGATGTACGCCTTGAGCCATCCCCAGAACAGGAACTCAGTCTTTTCGAAAACCATGAAGGGAATAAAGATCGGGCCAACGAGAGCAAGGATCGTAGCTGCAATGGCACCGTAGGCGATGATGGCTGATATCAGCGCAGACAAGACGGCCAGCATAATCTGCGTGATTGCGTAGACGACGAGTAGGTACGGCTCGGTCATTGCGACCATTCCTGGCCCGGTTTGCGCCATTGTCGTCTTGATGGCCTGAAGCATTGTGTTTGCTTGGTCGGTACCAATCGAATCTGCCAGCGCCGACGTTCCCTGCCGGACAAATCCGGTGAGGGAGTAACCGACGCCGGGAATTTCACTGTTGTAGTAGTAGACAAAGGCATACGCAAAGCTCAGGAGCATGACGAAGTTGAGAAACTTCCCCATGCTGAACCCCGGACCGCCGTGCGCTGACGCTAAAGCCTCCTGCACTCCGAACCAGACCATCATGATGGTTGCCAGGCCCAGCAACATGCGGATGCCGATGACATCGACAGTTGGCGAAGTTCCCGACAGGAGAGAATTGCAACCGTTCGTGATGTACGTTAGGACTTCTGTACCTGATCCCATAATTGCCCCTGCCTCCCCGTTACTCGAAGCCTTTAGAAGTGCATCGCCGTTGCGACAGAAGCAGACGAAGTCGAATACTTGCTGTTGAAATTGGCCTCGTATCCCTGCGAAGCCTGAAACAGGGTTTTCAGCTCGTCCTGCTGCTGCTTTTGCTGAACCATCTGCTGCAAGGTCTGTCCCTGCGACAACTGGCTTTGGTCCTGCTGGGTGCGGAGCAATAGAAGAAGCGCCTGATTGATGCGCTGCAACGCAGCCACTTCGGTCTGCTGGTTAGGGTCGAGCGAGTGGCTGGCCGCTTCCAAATTGGCTATTTCGGTCTGCCGTGC
>CBDAUT010000011.1:0-19574 GCA_965200515.1 Granulicella sp.
TCGAACTCATCAACCCAGTAAGGTTCATTCAAGCCACACGCGACTCGGGCTACCGAAATATTGCTTCGGCGCTCTCGGAACTGATTGACAATTCGTTGCAGGCAGGCGCATCGGAGGTAGATATATTTGTAGAAGAGGCAGCCGAGGCCACACCCTTTGTCGCAATTTTGGACAATGGCTGCGGCATGAACCGGCAGCAGCTCAGTTCCGCTTTGCAGTTTGGCGGCTCTGACCGCTTTGATGATCGGTCTGGCATGGGGCGTTTTGGGATGGGGTTACCAAACAGTTCACTGAGCCAAGCACGGCGCGTGGACGTATACAGTTGGCGCAGTCCAAAGTATGTGTGGCACAGCTACCTAGATATTGACGAGATACTGAGCGCCACAAAGCCAGCTTTAGACACTCCTAAACGCTCTGTTCTTCCATCCAGCTTTAAGGAGCGCATTCATGGGTCAGGCACTCTCGTACTTTGGCATAATTTGGACCGCGTGAAAGTCCTCAATTGGAACTTGCTTGCCAAACGGCTGGGGCATCGGCTGGGGCAGATATTTCGTTACTTCCTCTGGGATGGTCGCACAATCCGCGTCAATGGTCAGAAAGTCACACCCCACGATCCGCTATTCCTTTCCCAAGAAACTCGAACGCCCTGGGTCAATGCGGAACAGTATGGAGAAGACCTGGAATATCAAATTGCTATTGCGGAGGGCGGGCCTGGTCAGATGCCTTCTGTTGTCCGTGTTCGCTTCTCTGAGCTTCCCATTAGAAGGCTTTCATCACTCTCTAACCATGACAAGCGGCTACACGGCATTTCAAACGGTGCGGGCGTCTCTATCGTCCGTGCTGACCGCGAAATTGACTATGGCTGGTTTCTTATGGACAAACGCCGCGAAAACTACGATGACTGGTGGCGCTGCGAAATCCACTTTTCCCCGGATTTAGATGAGATGTTTGGGGTAACCCACATCAAGCAGGGTATTCGCCCTTCTGACCAATTATGCGGTATCATGACAGCAGAACTTGGCAGCATCGCACGGACGCTCAATCGCCGTGTCCGGCTGACACACATTGATATGTCGGCGGAACAAACCACGGAGGCCGCCGCCATCGTGGCTTCAGACCGAGACACTTTCCTGCGCCCGATCTCCGCTCTGAGTCCGCTGGACGTGTCGCCAGAAGCCAATGATGGCAAACTGAAATACCGACTGACAGTGGACAAGATTGATGACCGCCTGTTTTGTCGAACTCGCGCCGAAGACGGCCAAGTCCAAATCACACTAAATACACAACACGAGTTTTATTTGAACGTCTATCGCCCACTTCTGGAAAACACTTGTGACCAGAGCCAAGCCCACCGCAAGCAACTTGAGCTGCTACTTTTTGCCCTCGCCCGGTCCGTCTTTCTGGACAGAGATACCCAAGAGCAGTCAGTGATTAATAATTTTTTAGCCGATTGGAGTCGTGCCATTTCTGTGTTCTGTGGAGGTGTTCCCCATGGAAATTAGCACTGCACAGTGGATACCAATACGGCCTCCCTTCCATGACAATGAGGAAGCACAAACCCTTTTCAGCAATTTGGCTACTGAGATGGAAGCTTTGATTGCCGAGAACAATGAGATCAGTTCAACCGTTATACGTCGCTGCCGTGATGAAGCGTTGCGTGACGCCAAGCAGCATCTCGGTGTCACTTATCAAGCCGTCTGTTTAGCTTCTTCTATTCTTTGTGATCTGGTTAATCAAGGATGGGGAGTGCAAGTCATTCAGCACGATGTTTCCGTTCAGAAGCCCGCACGCGGTCTGGATCGCGTCGCGGAAAAGACTCGCGTGCGCCGTGCCCTGGCGCTTGCCCGAGATGAGCAGTTGTCAGAGCCAACCATCCGCGCTTTTGTTCGCGGTATGGAGGCCCGGCATCTTGGGCCGAAGGGCTGGTGCTCTATTTATTCTCTC
Source organism: Granulicella sp. (assembly GCA_965200515.1). Taxonomy (GTDB): domain Bacteria; phylum Acidobacteriota; class Terriglobia; order Terriglobales; family Acidobacteriaceae; genus Granulicella. The sequence continues at coordinate 1,945 of CBDAUT010000011.1, forward strand.
ATGCGCGATGGGAGCGAACTTGCCGCCAAACTTGCCGATGCACGCGCCTTGCCAAAGGAACAGTGCCTGGAACAACTCGGAAAAACGGTTCAGCCTTATCTCCAGTTCGTGACCGAAAACGCACGTTGCAGCTCGACTGGTTTGCGGCTTGCCGATATCTGGCGCTATTTTCGCTATACCTGGCTGACACCAGCCCGCTCAGTTCCCGGTCGCTCCATGATGATTTTAGTACGGGATGCCGCCGTCGAGTCACACCCGGTCATTGGCATCGCGGCCCTGTCCAGTTCGATTGTTCAGCAGAGCACCCGTGATCAGGCGATTGGCTGGGACAAGGAAAGCGTCCTCCATGAAATCAAAACCGCACCAACGGAAGCGTTGGCCTGCTGGCTTCTCTGCTCTCTGGACGAAATCATTGATGGTATCTACACCGCCGACTTGGTGACGCCCGAAGAGTTGGAGCAGGCAGCGGTTGCTACCATAGATCGCCTGACTGCGATTGGAACCGAGGAGAAGCAGAAGCACCAGGTTCATGTCCGCACCAGCAACTACAAGCAGCGCCAAGATGCCGATGACTGGGCTTCTTTGGTTCAATCTCATCTCTATCGCGGAAAGCGGGCCGCAACCCTTGCCAACCTGCTCTTCATTCGCCGCACGTTCCTGACTGCTGGCCTCACCGAAGGCTCGGTAGAGCAACTGCGACAGGCATACACAAAGACAGACTTCCGCGTGGCCGTCGCTCGCCTAACTCGTCAGATTAAAGCCTCGCATGTCGGCATCAATATGATGGATATTAGCGTGGCGGGTGCTATTGCCCCGTATCAAGCCATTTTGGGCGGCAAGCTTGTCAGCCTAATGCTTGCCAGCCCGGAAGTGCGCCAATCCTATGCTGAACGCTACAGTCAATCCGCCAGCATTATCGCCTCCGGTATGAAAGGGGAACCAGTCACCCGCACACCGAACCTTGTCCTGCTCTGCACAACGGGCCTGTTTGCCGGTGGCTCCAGTCAGTACAACCGTGTCCGTTTGCCTGCCGCCCGAGCGGGTGGGGCATCCGGTGAAATTCGTTACCAAGAGAGCTGTAAGACAACTAAATTATCTGTGAAGGTGTAAAGCTTCATGCCTTCCCAGTGGCATAATATTTAAACTCAGCAATATTACACAAACTTAATGTATAATATGCCTATGCAGACACTTTGCCTAAAATATAGATTGTTTCCAAACAAGGAGCAGACGCGAAAACTGGAAGACACACTTGAAACGTGCCGCCTTGTCTACAACAGTCTTGTCAATGACCGCGTGTTCCAGTATGAAACCGCAAAGGTGTCTGTTAGCCGCTATGAGCAGCAAAAGACGTTCCCGCAGTGGAGCAAAGACTTTCCCGAAGTCAAGGCCGTCTACAGTCAGGTTTTGCAAAATGTCGCCGTGCGTGTTGACCTCGCTTTCCGTGCTTTCTTCCGCAGGGTCAAGGCCGGAGAAACACCTGGCTTTCCACGGCTGAAAGGCAAAGGTCAGTACGATAGCATTACCTATCCACAGAAAGGTTTTAAGATAAGCGATAGCACAGTTTTGCTCTCCATGTTTGGAAAGCCTGTGCAGATTAAGGCAAAATTACACCGCGCTGTGATCGGCAAAGTCAAAACCTGTTGCATTCGCCGCGTCGGTTTTAAGTGGTTTGTTTGTTTTTCCGTGGAGCAGGAAGATAATTTCCTGCCGCCCTGCGCTGATACTGTCGGACTTGACGCTGGTTTGAACTCATTTCTAGCTCTATCCAATGGGGAGTTTGTAAACAACCCTCGGTTCTTTCGCAAAGACGAAAAAGCTCTTGCCAAAGCGGGCCGCAAGCAGGCTAAAACGAAAAAGCGGAGCCGTGAACGGCGCAAAGCCAATAAAGTCCTGTCCCGTATCCATGAGCGCATTAGAAACCGCCGCCATGATTTCATCCACCAGACGGCGCGAAGGCTGGTCAACCACTTCGGCGTTATTGCCGTCGAAAAACTCAAAGTCAAGAGTATGCTGGGCAATCATTGTCTTGCTAAGTCAATCAGTGACGCAAGTTGGTTTATGTTCCGTTCTGTCCTCACGAGTAAGGCTGAAAGTGCCGACCGTAAGATGATTGCCGTAAATCCTGCGTACACTTCGCAGGATTGCTCTAGGTGTGGTTACCGTCCTGACGGGCTGGAAGGCCGCACGAAGAAGAAACTCAGCGACCGCTGGCACAACTGTCCCATCTGTGCTGCCTCGTTGGACAGAGACACTAACGCTGCTGTCAACATATTGCAACTCGCTCTGCGAGGAACAAATCACGCTAGGATTATAGCGTGTCAGGTAGCACCTGTAGAAACCCCTGCCTTTAGGCATAGGGAGTAATCACCAGCAGCTCAACTTTGACCAGAACCAGGACTAACAAATCATGCCTTTGCTTTACTATTGGCGCGATGACAACTACCGGCGCGACTTGAACAACGGCGTCGGATACCACTTGAACTCCAAGAACAAGCTGCTACATGACATCGGCGTCGGTGACAGCCTGTGGGCCTTCACACGTAACAAGCAGAAGCGTTTTGTTCTCGCCGCCGAACTTGTGATCCGCGCCAAAACTAAGAACCCGCCTGGCTACCGCTACGGACCTTATCGCGTCTGGGGCGACCTAAAGCAATCCCGCTATTTTGAGACCGAGCAACAGCCCAGCATGGAGCAGATCATCCGGCTTCTCTCACCTAAAGCCGAAGCTGCCATCTTGTCCCAATCATTTCAAGGTAATGCTGCCGTTCGCCCGCTAACGTCCGCTGACCATCAAATCCTTGTCACCGCCGCCCAATCTTTGCCGCAGGAACCACGCGCCCGCCTCCTGCCTGAAGAACGGTTGGAGGCAACTCTGCTGCTCGGCGATGAGCAGGCCGTTATTGACTTGATCCAAGAAGAGAAACCTGGTATCGAGAAGAAGCGTCAAGAATACCTATACGGCAAAGCGATTACTCGGAACCGTGAACTAATCTATCAATTACAACAGCTTTATGATGGCCGCTGCCAGCTTTGCCAATGGGACCCGTATCACATTTACGGCTATCGGATGTGCCATGGCCATCATATCCAGTGGCTCAGTCGGGGAGGAGACGACAAAATGGAAAATCTGATGTTGCTATGCCCCAATCACCATGCTGCTGTTCATCGTTGTGATGCACCCCTTGATTATTTTGATCTCGCTTTAGACTTTGGCAAGTTCCGCGAGAAACTCATACTTGATCTTCACCTAGTAAAAAACTAAATTGCGGTTTTGGAGGAATAGTTATGCCCGGAAAACCCGGCAATCCTGGCCTTAAAGGTCGCCTATTGGAGAAAAGCATTGAAGCGTACATCCTGTCTTTGGAGACTATTAATTCCCTCTCTGTAAAGTATCGGATTGAGGCTTTTACCTACTTGCTTTGCAATGCATGGGAGTTGATGCTCAAAGCCAAGATCATTGATGACACTAAGCAGACAAGGAGTATTTACTATCCCACTAGGCCCGACGGAAAGAAAACAACACTGGCTTTGCGCGATTGTTTGAAACGCCTGATGCCAGATGACAAAGACCCCGTCCGTACTAATTTGGAAGCACTGGCTGACTTGCGCGACGATGCCTGTCACCTAGTCATTAGCAAAGTCCCACGAGAGGTTATGGGCTTGTTCCAGTCATCCGTGTTAAATTTTCACATCAAACTGAATGAATGGTTCAACATTTCGCTATCTGACCGGGTTTCAGTCGGAATGATGACTATCATCTATGATTTCACACCAGATTTATTTGATACTGCCAATCCGCGCCTACGCCGTGAGATGGGTAAAGAAACAGCTCGTTACTTACAGGAATATCAAGCAAAACTTCGCCAGACATATAATGACTTAGGAAAACCAACTGCATTCAGTATTGATATCAATTATCGTTTAGTTATGACAAAAAAGGTCGGTGATGCAGATGTTTTTTTGACTACTGGTGATGGCGGTGAGCAAAGTCGCATCGTGGAAGTACCAAAAGACCCAAGTAAAACACATCCCTATAGGCAAAAAGACCTCATTATTGAAGTAAACAAAGCATTAGGCGATATAGCTCAAATCAATACACGCGACATTCTCTGTGTCGTGAGAGTGTACAATATAAAAAAGCGTCCAGAATTCTACTATCAGGGAGCTTTACAAGGCTCACAGGTGCAATACAGTCCTGCCTTTGCTGAATGGTTAAAAGAACAATACGACAAACGCAGTAGTTTTTTCGTGGATGCACGCAAAAAGTTTAAGGAAGCTGATGGCTAAAAAGATTATTTCTTCACCGCCGAAGCTGCGACCCCAGCAGCACCCGCTCCCGCAGCGGCGGCGGCGCACCCTCCGGCGCTCCAAACCACGCCAGCGCCAGCGCAATCACCACGTCATCATGCGCCCCCGAACGCGCCCCCATCGACGCCCGCCCCGAAGACCCCGACGCCCCGTACTCAAATCCCCTAAGCTCCGACAGCAGCACCCGATGGTTCGGATACTGCAAGCCCCGCGCCGACAGACCCAAGTTCAGCCGGTCGATCAGCTTGGTCTTGCTTTCCGCCCCGAAGCTAAACCGCTCCACCGTCGGCGCACTGCGCCCCGGCCCCAGCGCCTTCCCAATCTCCGTCTGCAAAGTCTCCGCCAGCGGGTCCCCGATGCTGTTGCCGTCCGCCAGTATCCGCCACGGCACAAACCGCGCACAGATCGCCCCCACCTCCCGCGCCTGCGTCTCCCAGCCCGTCCCCTGCCACCGCTGCAAGTACACCAGCCGCCCAGGCCGCTCCGTCGCATCCACCACCGCCACCACCGTAAAGTCCAGCTTCCTGCCCCAGTCGATCCCCACCGTATACAGCCGCCCCGCCGCAGGCTCCGAGACAATCTGCCCCTCCCGCACCGACACCCCCGGCAGGTCCGCGATGGCCGCGTCAATGTCCCCGTCCCGGAACACCGCCCCGAAGTCATCCACAAACTGCGCCCCAAACTCCTGCGCGTACATCGACTCCCCCAACTCCTCGCGCTGGGCCTCCAGAAACGCCTGATTGATATGCGGGTTATCCGAAGTCGGACACTGAAAGCTCGCACAGCTCACCAGCCCCCCGATTTCTGTCCCCGCTGTCTGCTCCCTCTCCTTGCTGAAGGAGAGGGTGGGGGTGAGGTTCTGTTCCGGCTCCCCCAGAATTGGGGGCAGGGGGGCGATCTTCTCTTCGCCCGCGAAGGCGGGGGCTTGCTCTTTTAAAGCACGGGGGTTCAGCCCCGTGGCCTTCTCCACCCCCCGCGCATACATCCGGTAATACGCCGACCGCCGCCCCGCCGGTGACGACGCCAGCGTATAGTCCCCGCCCTTATCCGCCAGCATCGGCAGCAGCACATCCGTCAGCACCGTGTCCGGGATGCGCGACGCCTCATCGGCCACCACCCGGTGCGCCCACAGCCCCCGAATGCCCCGCCCGTCCCGCCCCGCCGTCCGGCACTGAATGGACACCTGTTCCCACGGCGCCTGCCCCGGCCACGTCAGCGTGATCGACAGCGACGGCCTCTGCCGCACGACAATCTCGCGCCCCGCCACCGCCGGGTGCGCCTTCCCATCCGGCCCGCGCCAGTCCCAGGCATCCAGCAGCCGCGCCAGCACCTCGTTCCCCAGCAGCCGTGCCTGCGCGTCCGTGGGGGCCACCACCAGCTGCCGACAATCCCGCTCATCGAGGGCCAGCGTCGCAATATCCAGCGACAGCGCCTCCGTCTTCCCCCAGCGCCGCCCACAGGCCGCCACCCGCACCTGGGCCGGACAGCAGAAGAACCGCGCCTGGGCGGGGTGGGGCGTCCACCCCCAAAGCTGCCGCGCCAGCCCCAGCCGCCGCGCCGCCGACGCCGCCCGCCCGGCCCCGTCCCGCCACATCGCCTGCGCCTCCGACTCTGCTGCCTCCGGCGGGTCTAACTGTATGCTTTCTCCCATGCCCCCAGTATACCCCACCGCCCCCACGCGGGCCAAAAGGGGCTAGACACAGAAAAAACGGCCCTTTCTTTGCTGGTCCAAAGAAAGGTCCGCTTTAATTTCCGTAAGCAAGCAATCAGCCTGCGTTCATACAGATAATTATATCCGCTCTGGCGAAACTTTTTACGAACTCGTATGAGACACTCCCAGACCGAGTACGGCAGAACTAATTTTCTCCAGCTCATTTCCACGCTGTTCTTGCACAGTGAGTTGATCTTGATTTTTCTGAAGTTGCTTTTGACACTCTTCTCGGTCTTGCTTCTGAATGCGTCCCTGCTGATCCGCTGCGTTTCTAGCGGCTGTCACAAGGCGGTCACTTTCTGCTTCTGCCACTTGACGCATACCATCTAGTGTGCTCAAGAGTGCGGATTTGGCTTCGCGGTAAATGCTGTCAATCGCTTTCTCTACTGTCGCATAGAAGTAGGCCGCATCAATGTTATACTCCGTGACTTCCTCTTTAACACTGCCCAAAAAGAAATCCACAAAGCCCCATCCCCCACGCTTTGTTTCACGAATGTAAGTATGAGTGCCTACCAGTCCACTGAGTTCAATGCGACTGCTAGAGTCGATTCTGTCAAAATTGCTCGTGCGGAACTGCTGAAAAGCTTTGGGAAGGCCCTGCGAGAAAGTCTCTTTCAGTGCAATCTGTGCTTTGGAAATATAGCTGTCGAACAATGGCAGCAGTAAATCCTCACGGTGATATTGAATTGATCGCACAACGGCACGTTCCATTTTCAGGAGACTGTCCGGGTCTTCTGCAAGCTGCTTGCCTTTCGCAAGGTCCAGCTCTTGCCGTGCTTCTCGCTTCACTTCTTTCTCAAAAGAGCCTCTCGCGGAGGCGAGAGCGTTCTGCGCCTGGTTGAAGTTTTCTGCAAGTTGGGCAAGAATGGCCTTTCTGAGTACACGCTCTTGAGCATAATCGTCTTCGGCGGCAATTGGCATCTGGCTGTCGGCAAGCTTGGCTCGAAGCTGCTCCCGCTCCACGCGAAGCGTTGTCTCTATCTGGCGGTGAATATCCCTGCCTCGTTTGATCCAAGCCTCAAGACGCGGTTTCCCGCGTTCGGTGACCAGAAACCGCTGAAGCTCCGCTTCCAGCGCCGCAAAGCCGCTGTCCTCGAACTCCTGGTCATCGCCGCGCCGCAGTCCGCGAGCCGCCTGATACGCCGACACACAGTAAAACGGATAATCGCGGCGATCTAAAACTTCTTCAATCCGCCGCCGATGCTCCGCCTCACGTTTCCGCCAGACCAGTTCGCCCTTCTCGGTGCGTTCCCCCAGATCACGCTTTGTCTGAATAAACAAACACCGGTCCGTGATTGACTTGATATGCTGGAGAAACGTCATTTCCCGCTGCCCCATGGGCGGGTCCACACTGACCAAAAATAGAGCCGCATCAGCTTCAGCGGTGAACTCTTTGGTGATTCGGCCATGATCCTCGTTGACGGAACCAATGCCAGGGGTATCAATCAGTTCAACCCCTTCGCCCAGGAGCGGCGACAGGCAGCCGATACGAACGTGCCTAATCCGTGCTGCAAGGTCTTCATTCTCCTCTGCGTTGGACGACCACCAGAATTTTTTACGGCGCAGCGATGGCTCAGTTAGAAACCCGTTGAGCTGGTCGGCACTCACCGTGCGTTTTGTCCCATCGTCCAGAGTGAGCTGGATACTCTGGGTCGGGTCATAGACAAGAGTGGTAATCACTGCCGTAGTCGGAGTAATAGCCGTCGGCAGCAAACCCTCTGTCTTTTTGCCTTCCGGGGTATGCAGACGCAGCAGAACATTCAGCAGACTGCTCTTGCCGGAGCTGTATTCACCCACCACAGCGACTTTAAACGTATCCGCGTCGACCTGGCGCACAAGGCCGGACAGCACCCCACAGAGCGTCAAAGCACCTTCGTCCGGCCCCATCTTGATCTCAAGGGCGGTCGGAGTTTTTGCCACGGACTGAAACCACTCTTGGAGCTGGTCCTTGACCTGCTGATATTCGTGTAGCGCAGACTGATCCAAAATATATCCTATTCCTGTCCATCACCCATGAGGCTTGCCCCTTTGTCGTGCTCTTCCAGCCAGCGCAGGTCACGCCGCAGACTGGCAATTTTTGCGATGCTGGTGCTGAGGCTGGAATATTCTTGCTTTAATGTCTCATCTTGGACAGATGACTGCTCCAGCATCAATTGGTTAAGCCGCCGCTTCGAAGCCGCCACCGTCTCACGGACCTGGCTGCTGAACTCTCTCCATTCGGTGCCCATCTGACGTACAAGCTGATGCTGATAATTGGCCGCCTGCCGATTGATTGCCTCTTTAAGCTGATTGACACGCTTCTGCTGATTCGCCTGAGAAGTAGCGCCCCCGGCTCCGATCCCCATCGCGCCTGCCCCAAACAAGGCAATAATTGGCGCAAATGGAGCAAAAATCGTCGAGCCTACCACAGCGAGGAGCAGCACACCCGTGCCAAGTGCGGAAACGGTTGGCATGGCAACCGCACGTATCTTGTCGGAAACCGCCAGATCAAAATTGCCTTGTAGGTCTATCCCGCTTTTCACTTCCGAACGATCTGCGAACACTTCCTGGCGGCGGCCTGTGTCTTGCGTTATCTCGTGGGTCACCTTGGTTTGCGCGGCCGTCTTGACTAGTTCATCATAACGAACTGCCGCCTGATAGAGCCTGTCTACCTCTGCCTGCGTCTGTTCCTGCACATACTGCCGCGCCTCTTGATCCCACTCTTGGTACAGAGAAGACAGAACTTGTTCTATCTGTGGTGGATTGATCTCTTTGCCCGCCCGGATGCTGTCGGTGAACCCATCTGTGGCATGGCTGATTTGAATGTTCAAGTCAGGCAGCCGGTTACGATAACAGGCGACCGCCATTTCCGGCAGCTTATTTAGGCTCTCAAAAATCCCGTTCTGAAGACGCAGGGCCTCGTTGGCGTTCGTGGCGGAAGACACCGCCTGACTGACTTTCTGGAACATTGGTATGAATGTCTGCTCTTTGTCATCCAGCACGCTCCGGGCCTCCTCCCGCCAGCGCTGATCCATTCGTTTCAAATGAACTTGCCGCGCTTCTTCGGCGCGTTTCTGCCCCTGCTCACTCCACCATTGCTCAAAGCGGATCAGGCTCTGGCCCCGCGCCGTCGTTTCCCGCAAGCTGCCATCAAGGTCCGACAGCAGCACCGCCAGCCACGGAAAGTCGCCGTAGTTGTCCAGCACAGCTTCCAGCCCCTCCTGGAAATCATCCTCGTCCGCCTGGTCACACTTCGTCAGCACCAAGACAGAGGGAATATTGCCCAGTCGCTCCCGCACGAACGCGACTTCCTCCGCCCCCGCAGGCTGACTGATCTGCACCGCCATCACCGCCAGGTCCGTAATCTTCAGGAGCGAAGACACCAGGCTGTCGCTTTCCTCAAAGCCGAACGCCGGGGCATCGCACAGCAAAATATCGCCCACCGCCTCCAAAGGCGCTGCCTGGAAAGAACCCCCCGGCACGTCCAGCGCGGCGACGGGTTTCTTCCACGGGGATGCCCCCGCGAACTGCACGGCAGACAGGGCCTCACTCTCGGCGCGGGCGGCTTTGCTGAAAAGTGTGGTCTTGCCACGGTGAGCGGCCCCAACAAATGTCACGATGGGGCCGGGGTATTCCTGGTGACGAAGGTACTGCTCAATGTGCCGCTTGGTAGGAGGATCGCCGATCTGTTCAGCAAACGTTTGGGCACGGGTCAAGAAAAGAGAGGAAGGCATAATCGTTTTCCATTTCGCAACAGCATACTGGCAGCAGTGTCTTTCCGCAGTACGTTCAATGGCTCCACAGCTTCACAGTCGGTATCCACAGACTATAGGTGGTCGCGGCAAGAAGGCCAATCAAAAAGACGCTGAGAAAAATGAGCCAGTACAGTAGGATGCGAACTCGTTTGATGTCAGCATAGTGGTGATTATCCGAGGCGCTGATCAACTCCCTTGTGGCACTGATTTGTTTTGAGAGGGACTCAGCCTCATCAGTCGTGTGCTTCTTCAAGTCTGCGGCTGCGGTAGCCGAAGCGGTGTGAAAGCCCTGTAAAAACAGGTGAAGGTTCTTCCAATTCTCAGTTTGTTTATTGCTTTCAGTGAGCGCAAAAACTTTTTGGAAGCCATCATTTTTGTTCAGCGATTTGAGGCTGTTTAGCATCTCGTCGAAGTGGCGCTGTTCTATAAGCCGGTCGGCTCTAATCTCTGCGGCAAGACTTAACACACCTGCGGTACGCAGATGATCAATGTTTGCCTGTATTGAGGCGACATCGCTTTTAAACGCCTCATAGTGCCTGAGTGATACTTGTTGCACTGAGTATACAAGATTATTTTGCACATCTTCAAGTTCGGCAACTACTTTGCCCGCATCCGCAGTCGTTTGTTTGAAGCGCAGATCAACAGTGCTCAAGCTTCTATCAAACGAGTTCAGATGCTCTTCAGAGGCTTTTTCAACTGCTCGGCGCAATGACGCTTCCATGTGATCAAGCCGCGCATGCGCCATGAGCAATCCCTGGACGATCTCAACGAGAAGCTTATTGGGGTCAACGTCATCTGCCAGCCGTGGTTCTTCGGGCATAGTGTCTTGTTTTGATCTTTCTGTCCCCGATTATACGGAATACCAGGGCGCGGCGGAAGGGGTGACATCGATTGTGCCGGGCAGGTTTTCGCCGGAGCCGGCGGGGAAATGATGGGCTTCTACCAAAGAAGGGTGGCTATTGGGATCGTGAGGGTTCGTTCCAGCAAGCCGTTCCACGTCATCCGTCCAGCCGTCGCCGTCGCTGTCTTTGCCGTGTGAATGGTGAAGGTGGCCGCTGGCATCGTGCCAGTCCAGACTGACAACCTGATGCGTACTTCCGCCAACCGCATTTATTCCTAAGTTTCTGCTGGCAGCGTCACTGACTCCGTCCCCGTTAGCATCGTGCGCCTCGGAATGCCGGAGCAAGTGCAGATGCGGCTCGTTGCCGACACCATTTACTTCATGCCAGCCCTGCGAAGCACTGGTTTCGGTGTCCGTCTGAGCATCATGGGAATGCAGCCCGTGCAGGTGCGTGACTGTCATGTGCGCTGTGTCGTGCAGAAGATGGGCCAGACCCATCCCCATGCTAAACACCTGCATCGCCCCTTCCGCCGCACTTTGGACGGGAAACAGAGCTTCTTCGAAAATGTCATGCTGGTGCGTGTCGTGAGGGACCACTTCGTGCCCCCCGCCAAAAAAACTTTCTAAATCCCCGTGTATCACTGTGATCTCCATTTCTTGCTTCTGTTGTTTTCATCTGTCAGGCCAGTGCCGCCGCCAGCCGCTGTCTCAAGTGGGCTTGGTCTGTTTGCATTGTCTCAGGTGCCGTCTTCCACCGCGACTGAAGAGCGCCTAGCCCTTCTTCATAGCAAAAATCTGTCCGCAGCGGCTGGCTGTACCAGGACGCATCTGCTACACAACTCTTCAGAGCAGATGTTAATTCGGAAGCCACGCTGAATTTTGTTTTCAGCAGCGCATCCAGCGCGGGCATTTCCGAAAGTATGTATCGGTACAAGACCGGGGAATGCTGGCTCTGTGCCAGCTCTGCGATTTCAGAGATGGTCTTTGCACACAGCCCCTCCATCTGTTTGATTTCCTGAGTCGGCAGCAGGCTTTTCGGGGCAATGTCTTCCGGCACAATCCCAAAGCTTTCCAGACGCTTCCACGGCAGTGGTTTGCCGCTTCGGGCGGCGCTCACAGCCATCTCTAAAACCGCTTTGCCGACCACTGAAGGCATCATTGCCTGCCATCGAGGGAGCTGTTCCAGAAAAACCGCCTCTGCCTGCTGACGGAAATCATACTCCTCGTGAACGCGCTGAGCAAGCCTAAAAGCCCGATGAATGGTTGCCAGCAGCACAAGGTGTTTCCCCCCAAACTGGAAGTGAGAAAGAGTGCCCACAAGAGACTTCCACTGGTGCCATGCCGCCTCGTCTGCGTCTTCGTAATAGCGCCGCTGATACTCAATTGCCTCCCGATCCTCCGCTGAGCCGTTTTGCCAAAGAGCGGAGCAAGCAAAAAAGAGCGGTGTCACACCCGCTCTCTCTTTCAAATCTGAGAGGGTCTGCTCCTGTATCTCCTGGATTTCTTCCACGTCATGTTCGTCCGAACGGTTGAGGATAACCACTATAGGACTTACGCAGTTGCTTCTAGCGTAATGGTGGGCTGCTTGAGATACAGGCGAACAGCCTCACGAATGAGGTCGGTTTTGGCGGCGTAGCCGCTCACACCTGTCCGCAGGCGGTGCGCTTCCAGACGCACGAACGCCCGCAAAGACAACAAAATGTGGCACTTCTGCGCCTTCGCACTCCGCACCTGCGCCCGCTCAACACCGCAGCATTGCTTCAACTGACGGTGGTAGTTCTCGATGGCAAACACCTGGCGCACAAATTCGCTGCGTTCGCCGTTTTGCATCTTGAGGTCATCGGTAGCCCAATGCTCCGCGTCGCCGTTTGAGGCCACTGTCCGAAACACCTGGATCATGCCGAAGCCTTTCAGATGCACTTCGCGTCCGTGAGCAGGAATGTCAATGTCTTCCACGGCTACATTTTCTGTATCATCAGGGTTCACCTGACGATTGCATTTCAGTCGTGTCAAGAAGTGCCAGCCATGCCCGCGCACGGCTTTGAGGTTTGCCAGACTGCTATACCAGCCGTCAAAACAGACATACCTGGGGCGAAACTCACGCTCCTTCGCGGTCTGAAGCATGGCAAGAAAATGATCGTTTTTAGTGACTTGCTTAGTGACTTGTTTGGTGACTTGTTTGGTGACCTGCTCTTTGCCTTCTTCGGCACGTTCACGATCATTCTTCTCGTAGAGGCGGCAGTCACAGGGCAGGCTGGTCAGGCCATCTGTCCAAAGCAGGGTTGTTAGGTTGATGCCTGCCACTACGGCGTGATGCTTGCCGCTCCAATGGCGCGTGACCAGAGCCATTTTCTGTGCATAAGGCTTGTCCAGCGTGGTGTCATCCACGACCAGCAGGCCCCGCCGTTTGTCGATCAACGGCTCTACTTCCTGCCACAACGCCGCTGTGTCTGGCGGCAGTCTTGTGAGAAGACGAGTATACGCATCATGCGAAGCGATCTCGTTGCAGCGGGCCGCTTCGGTACAGGTGTAAACCCGCTGGGCGGCGATCAAAAACTGAATGTAGTCAACATCGGAAACTTTGGGCGGGTTCATCACACGCAGTATGAACGCTCAAACACAGGAAAGCAACCGAAAAATAACTCAAAAATAACAGAATATCAACCAACTAAGACAACTGCGTAAGTCCTACACTAGAGGAATTTTATACTGCTGGATGAAGCGGGCAAATTTAATCTCATCCTGCCCCACATTCTTAGTGATCACCAGCACGCACAAAGATGATTGCCGAACGGCCTGCTCTCGCGCCTGCTCGGCTCGCCGCCGCGTCTCCGGGTTCGGCCCATCAAAGCCGGGAGTGTCAACCAATCGGACCGAATACAGCAGTGGACTCGAAACATAACACCGAAACGCAGTATTCGCGGCTTCCAGCTTTTCTTTGTCTGACATCTGCGTTAGATCAACGGCGTCGTGGAACTCTTTCGGCGTCAGTGGCTTTTCCTGAGCGCTATCTAAATCGAATCCGAGGAGGCGATAGGTGGTAGCCAAATTGGGATCAAGGAGGCGGTACGCTTGTTTGCTCTTCCAATGCACCAACTCGATCAGTTGGCCTGTGCATTCATCTGTGTCATAGGGAAGAATATCCGCCCCAACAAGCGCGTTAATCAGGCGGCTTTTGCCCGTCTTGAAGCGTCCGACAAAACACACCCGAGGCAGACGCCTCATGGACTGCCCCTGCTCTTGGGTTAAAGTCAGCACACTCTGGAATTCCTGCCACAACGGGGCAAGTGCATCATACACAGTTATGCTCATAATTTGCTTTCAAGGGGCTTCACTAACGGCAGAGAGAAGTTGAATGCATTGTATCACGCCGTCGCCCAAATCGCAACCTCACTTTTGGCCCGCCCCCCCGCCAACTTTCCTAATCCTCCCTTTAGGGAGGACCCTGCGAACGAGGAACGAGAGAGCAAGGAAGGTAGGTCTCAGAAAGACATTCAGAACATTTTGGGTTAAGCCGAAGACGGCAAGGAGAAGAGGGCCAGCCGAACAAACGGGGCAGCGGGCTAATCACTTCCTGCCTGAAGGAGTCTGTTGCAGTGGGCTTCGCGGCGCGTTCCCCGATGGACAGGAACGGCCCAGGACACCAGGTTTCCAGACCCAGACCAGGCTTACCCGTCGTCCCGCGCTCAGTCCTCGGTCCCGTCCGCCGGGCCGCCAAGCCGCCCCGTCTCCCGTCCCCTGCGGAGACGCGCTGAGCCTTGACGCTCCGGCGGGGGGCCGTGACATCAGCACCCAGAGCGGCGCTCATGCCCCGGCAGCGGCCGCGTTCTTCCCCCCCAGTCCCCGCCCAGAACTCCGAGTAAAACCGAGCACGCGGACGCTTTCACTGAGCGAACATGGCAGAACTGCACCTTGGGTCAAAGAGAGTGAGCAGCAGAGGACGTTTCCCACCCCTCGCACTATTTTTTTGCCCCCGCCGCCTTGAGGAGACGGACAAGTTGGTTGCTCTTCTTTTTGTCCCATGATTGCGCGGCGTACTGCAGCAGAGAGACGCCATCGCAGCATCCTCTCGGATTGACGTTGGCACCCCTGGCGATCAGCAGCCGTGCCACGTCTACTTGCCCCGAATTGACGGCTGAAGACAGCCCACGGTTCGGATCGGCTCCTCGATCCAGGAGCAATCGCATCACGTCCACTTTCCCCGATCCCGCAGCTTGATACATTCCGTCGTTCGGGTCGGCTCCTCGATCCAGCAGCAGGCGAACAATTTCCTCCTGCCCAGGGCGACGGCAGCTTGCCGCAAACATCATTGCCGTGGCCCCCTGCATTTTGGCCCTGTTCGGGTCAATACCACTGTCTAACCCTGCACGGACCGCGCGGACGTTGCCGCTCCCTGCCGCTTGAACGAACGCCCATGACCGCTGGACATCCCATAACCAAAGACCCAGCAGAATAAGAGGGGCCAGGATAAGAACGGACACTTTCATCACAGATTTGGTCAGTGTGTTTCGCATGAGGGTCTCCGCGCGTGGGTTGATCCACCCATTCGTATCGCTGCCTCGGCCTTTCACCCTGGTTCGCTCTTTGTGGGAAAAGCAAACTACTTGTTTTTCTTGAGAAAGGCTGTGGGGATTAGGCTGCCTGGTTCAGTAATTGGCTTGGGCTGTTTCGGCTGGCGGTTGCGCGGGGGCCGCCAATGAGAGCGTTTGTAGACGCTTACAGCCAGAGAGCTATGTCCCCGAAGCCCTGTCATAGACGTGGGGCGAGACTGTTCGTCGCCTGAGCTAGACGGGTGGAAGAGCAGGCGCAGTTCGTCAGCGTCGAGTTCGTAGATACCTCGTACCACCATGTTGTCGGGCCTGCTTATGAACTGGTCGATGGCTTTAGGGGTTCGATCAGGATACAAATCATATTCGGGGCCTGATCTCCCACTACTAACCATCCGAAAATGCGTCGACGTAAACTCGTAGATTTTGCCGATGTCGCAAAACTTCAACTGCCTATCGTCCTGTACGCACGCCACCAGTTTCCAGTAACCCAGAATTGCCTGCTTGTCGCCCAGATGATCGTCTGACATGGCTGCTCCATTCCTCAATAGCAAACTTCGCTCTTCGGTCAAAAGACGAACTAAACACACGATTTTACCGTGTCGTGAGTGTACCTCCGTATGCTCCTTTTCTATGCGGTGGATGCTCCCGAATTGAGAAGAACACAAAAGCAGTCAAAGAGCCTCCCGAATTGATCCGCCGGTCGGCTTGGCCCCGGCGTTCCAGCTCAGTGCAGCTTCCATTTCGCCGTGCCCAAGCCGCCCATGCTCAAGAGCCGTGCCGGTGGATTATCCAGAGTTGACCCGCCGGTCGCTGAGGACAGCGCCCATGCTAAAGAGCCTTGCAGGTTGGTTTTTCCCCTCCACCCCCCATAGCCCTAGTGTGTGTCGGCATTCCGACAAAAAGCAAGTCGGCTAGGAAGCTGAATTTGCTTTTTGCTCCATGCCTACCAGAGCGGCGCAATCATTGGGGGGTGGGGGGAAAATAGCTGGCGTCAAAGCGGGGCAGGCGCGGCGGGCCGGGCCGGAGCCAGTGGCGAAAGCCGGGCGGCGGAGCCGCCCCCAAAGACGGCGCAGCCGCGCCCAGTGATCGGGGCAGCGCCCAAAGGCCGGGCCAGCACCCAAAAAGAAGCGATCCACGCAGCGCGGCGCGGCAGGCAGGCGTAAAAAAAATAAATGCCCAAAAGGGTACAAAAGGCGGCAAAAGAGGGTACAATAACCATGTCGGAGGCGGAAGCAAGGTGGATGTTAGTAGCATTCGCCAAGCCAATTTACCCGCCCCCGGCAAGGAGCCTTGCAGCTATGAATAGTGTACCCCAAGTCAGCGCGGAATTGTCCGCACACCCCGCCGCCGTGGAAGCCGCTGCTTCCCTGCGCTCCCTTGCCACCGGCATCCGCCCCCAGTGGAGCGGCCTTGCCCCCGTCCCCTCGCGCCCCCTGCGCGTTCCTGCCCACAATGCCCGCGTGGCGGGCTATCTGGCCCATCGGCAGGCCAAGTTTGCCGCGCTGGGCCAGCGCATCCCCGTCGCCGAGCCGCGCCGCCTCGTCTTCCGCTCCCTGCTGGGCGCACGGCGCATCGAAAATGGCTTCGCGCTTAACCTGGAGTTCGTCTACCATTCCCCGCGTGGCATCGAATATGTCCTGACCGGCTTTGTCACCGGCTATGACGATGGCTGCCTGACCGGCACAGGATGGGCGCGGGAATGCTCCTGCCCGGACTTCCAGAAGCGGCGCGGGGCGGCCCGTGACCAGATTATCGGAGAGGAGCGGTGCTGTAAGCATATGCGCCTGTTCCTCGCGGTGGCGCATCTGTGGCAGGGCCAGCAGGCATGGATCGGCGGCGTCCCTGCCGAGCATTGCTACCCCGGCGAAGGGTTCACGCTCCGCGAATTTTAGGCCGGGCGGGGGGCTTCTGCCCCCCGTCCTTTCCAGGAAGGGAAAAGACCATGCGCTATTACGTTGTTGTTTCTGTGACCAACCCGGCCACCGGCAAAAAGATACCGGTTTCCCGGCATGACTGCCGGGACCTCCTGCAAGCCCGCACCCTGCTTTCCGAAATGCGGGATATGGCCCTTGATCTGGCCGAGTTCCTGCCCGGCCTGACGGCGGAGGGGTATGAAGCCGTCCCGGTGAGTTCGCCCGCGCCCAGCTTCGCGGAGATACTGGACGACTACCAGACCAACGAGATCAACAAAAACCTCTGGCAAGCAGCTTCTGGCTGGGCCTCAGCCAGACTAGCCCCCGCCGGGCGGGGGCGGCTAACGCCGCCTCTGCCCCCGGAGCAGTGATTATTTATATGAAAAGTCATCCGCAACCGCATCAAATCCGGCGACCTCCCCGCCAAGCGCCTGAAGGGCGGTCAGACCGTGCTGGTGGAAAAGCAGGATGTCCTCGCTCTCTTAGAAGACATCGTGCCCGGCACGGAGATTGAGTGAGGAAGATTAAAATATCTGACAAACGCTGACAAAAGCGTATAAAACAGGTATA
>CBDAUT010000012.1:0-153428 GCA_965200515.1 Granulicella sp.
TGTACCGCGTCGCCTTGTTTGTAGTAGCTGGCGGTCTCAGAGGTGAATTCAAGCCGGTGGTACGCCTGCGCCTGCGCAGCGCTGAGAGGCTTTGAGATGGTGACCATGCGCTAATACCCGTCCGGCGCGTAGCCGTGGTTTCCATGCCCATTGCTGTCAGCAAACGGCGGCATATCCGGGTCGAGGTCCGGTGGTTCCATCGCTTCCGGCTGTTGCTGTTTCGCGGCTCTTGCTCCACCCTGCTTTCGCGTACGTTTTGGTGCTTTTGTCGCGGCCTCGTCGCTCGCGTCCTTCGCTGTTGCGGGCTTCTTCGCCTTCGCTTTGCTGGACGCCTTCTCGGTGGCCGCATGGGCCTTTCGGGGCTTGGGTTGTAGGGTCTTCGGGTCGAACTCCAGCTCGTCTTCCTCGACTTGGCGCGGGACGAAAGCTGGAATGCTTTTTGGATACTCAACGTAATTGAAATTGAATCGCACCACGTGATTCCCGAGCTTCAAGAAAGCGTGCTTGTCTTCCAGGCCGGAGATCTCGGAATCCATCACCAGCGGCTCGATCTGACGATCTACGGTGAAGCTCTTGCCCGACCGGGTGCCCTGCGAGTGCGTCTCTTTGACGCGCTCGATCTCGACCTTTCCAATGGCATTCGAGATCCACTCTGCTGCACTCGGTTCCGTGGTCTTTAGAAACATCTTGGTTGCTGGCTGGCTCAACATCACCTGAGCCAACAGAGGACGGTAGATGTCCTCCAACTGAGCTTTTCCTTGCAATCCCAAAACGATGGGGTTGTTGCTCTTTCGAGACTCGGTGATGGCGGTATGCAGCTGCGGCAGCCGTTGCAGACTCGCCAGTTCGTCCAGCACAAACCACACCTTGTTCTGCTTTTCGGTGGGTGCAGTCATGAGCCGCAACACCAGCAAATCAATCCACAGCGAATGAAGAGGCCGAAGCGCTTCGCGCTCGGTCGCTTTGGACGTAATGAAGATCCATCCCTTCCGCGTCTCGGCCCACTCGGTTGCGCTCCAACTCGTCTTGGCCTGCTTTTTGGTGGGGAGCATCCGCAGGCTATCCGCAATCAAACCGAGAGAGGCTAGAACACCACTCCGCTGCTGCTGTGCGCCCTTCGCGATCATCTGCGCGTACTCGGTTCCTTCCACACGCCGGTCTACCTCGGACGGGTCCGACATCCACTGCACCAAGTCCTGCGGGGACGGTCCTTTGGTGAGCAGATGCGCGAATATCTTTTGCGGCGTTTCGGTAAAGAACTCGCCTTTCTTGTCGCTGGTCGGCTGGTAGAGAGACGCGGCAATCGCCTTCGCCTCGGCCTTGCTCCGCAGCTCCTCGGCTGGTCCCCAGTAGGGGCAGCGGTTGTCCAGCGGATTGAGGATGATGTCGCCCCGCGACTCGTCATAGAACCTTTGGACAAATTCACACGCCGGATCGTAAACAATAGCGGTTTCCTTCCGGTCTGCAATCTGCCGCATGATCCCCATCAGGAGGGTCGATTTCCCTGAACCGGTGTCTCCGATGATCTCAATATGCTGCGCCTCGGACCGCCTTGGGATACGCACCATAGTCTTGCTGTCGGCAGTCTGGATCCCGATCCCGTCCCCTTTTACTTCCTTGTTGAATTCCTTCGGGCTGCACATCTGCGGACCTTTCAGCCTCCGCCCATACTTCATCTCCTTGCGACGTTTCACGTCGCGAAAGATGGAGTACGGGAGCATGGCGCAGAGCGCCAGGACCCCGTACCAAAGCTCATTGCCGTAAATGTCCGCGAATCCATGACCCTCGAAGATGGCACTCTTGAAATAGTTGTGTAGAGGCCCATTCTGGTAGCTCGCTTCCGGTCCTCGAAAGAGAGAACGGAAGCCTTGCTCCGTAGCCTTTGCGGACAGTGCGAGCGGCAGCACTTTGCCGTCCGGCGTCGGTGTCGAGCCCTCGGCAACGTCGGCGGCGGTCGCAATCCGGCTTTGGTTGTGGCTATCGCCGAGGTACAGAAGGCGGTATTTATCCTGCTTTTTGAATTGCCCTGCGACTGCGCTTTTGGCATACGCCGGTGTGTAGAACTGCTGAAGCGGGGTCTCTGCCGCGAACGCCGCCCAGAGAAACGCACCCGTACACAGAAACGCCAGCATGACCGCACCGTAGGTGTACACCGGCGCGTGCGGCGGCCAGACAACCGTCTCTTTCCTACCCCACTGTGTGGCCATCGCTACTGCCCCTTCTCGTCCGGTTGTGTGTATTGCCGCATCAGATCCGCAGCGACTTTCCTTTTGTCGCCCCGGATGCCTGTCTGGATCTCCTGGAAGTTCTCGACCGTCATCTTCTGGCCGGTCGCGACCACTTTCAGGACGTTGTTGAGCAGCATGCGCATCGAAACCAATTCGGTGAAAACAGCGTCATGCTTAGGGCTTCTTGCTTCTCGTAAAAGCACCTCCCGTGCCCATTCACTGAGAGCCTTTCCTTCTGTACCAGCCGCCATCTCAAGCTCACTCTGCTCTGCGCGCGTCACCTTCGTACTCGCTACAACCGTCCTGCTTGTACGGCCACGCGTACGCCGCAAGCGACTCGCTAGATCAATTGCATTCGTGGTGGTCTCGCCGTCCATTTGCCCTCCTATTGGCCGGTAGACAACCGTCTACCTCGGTCTACTCTTGTCTACCGGCAGCTTCTAAATCCCTATGAATGTGGCGGTTGACCATGGTCTACTGTTTTGTCAAAACACGACCCCTGCAAGGGATGGAGTGTCATCCTTTCCACGTGCGCAGCACGTTTCGCGATTTCGCCACCCACTTCCGAATTCAACCGATAAAGGCTCGTGCTGCGGGCTGTTGCTGCCGATTGCGTCACCTTTCCCCCGGAGCGCCCAGCCCCAGAGGAAGGCTTTAGGCAATTGCAGTGACCGAGGAATGAGAGGGTTTGCGGCCCCGCTTTTTTCCAGTCGAAGCGTCGATTGGCTTTCGCACCCGCAATGCTCCAGGTGTCTTGGGACTGGGGTTCTCGGTACGGAATACCTGGAAGTCTCGGTCTTTGCCAAACACGTATTCGAGAGCGCTGTTCACTACTTCATCTGCCGGCGCTTTGATGAACGCAGCATATTGGTCTACCTGCTTCGCGGTTGACTCTTCAAGTGACACGGTGGCTATGAGCTTCTTGATCTGGGTGACTTCGAGCAATGGCATGGAAATTCTCTCCTCAATTTGGAATTGCAAGGTTTAGGCTGCGTGGGAGTTGTCGAACGGTGCGCTCGCTGTCTCGTGCACTACGTCGTAAACGGAATCAAGTTCAAAGGCTTTGAGAGTTCGGTCGTACCCGCGCACCAGAATGATTTCGCTGATGCGGCGGGTGCTCTTGAAGCGTTGGGTCTGAACGACCAGCTGCACCGACTCCCCGATCTCCTCGGCAATGTCATCCCTGGTCGCCTGCTGATGGGAACGCATGGCCAATTCCCCGAAGCGGCGCAACGCCTGCCGTGCGCTGCTGGCATGAATCGTTGCCATGCTGCCGGCGTGTCCGGTATTGAAGGAGTCGAGCAACGTCCGTGCTCCCTCGCGCCGGATCTCGCCCAGGATGATCCGGTCGGGACGCCACCGCAGAGACGCCTTGAGCAAATCGTCGAAATCGACCGTGCCGTTGTGCGCGTCAGTCTGACATTCGGCGGCTAAAACATTCGGCTTTGCAATGCGCAACTCCCGCGTGTCTTCGATCACGACGATGCGCTCGTCCTCGGGAATGAAATCGGTTAGAGCGTTGAGGACGGTGGTCTTCCCGCTGTCCGTCCCGCCGCTGATAAGCAACGTGCGTCCGGCCTCAATCTGATCGCGCAGGAACTCAGCTATAGCGGCCGGCATCGCACCTCTCTGGACCAGGTCCGCCACGGTGTACCGGACCGTAGCGAACTTGCGAATGGTGATCGAAGGGAACGGCTTCACGACTGGAGGCAGGACCGCCGCGAGACGGCTGCCGTCCGGCAACTGCGCATTCAGGAGAGGGTGGCTGCTGTCGAGCTTCTTGCCTAATTGATTAGCAATTACCTCCAGACTCGTATTGAGGCTCTTGGAATCGAAGGTCACACCCTCGGCGCGGTGCATCCTGCCTGCCCGCCCGTACCACCAGCTCCCATCCGGATTCCCCATGATCTCGGTCACGGAGTTGTCCAGCAGCAGAGCCTGGATTGGTGCCAGGAACGCGATGAGCAATTCAAGGTCGCGGTTCATCTCGGCTCCTAATTGAACGCCTGATCGGCGCGGTAGCGGATGATGGTGAGCCCCAGGGGATTGACCGACAGGGCCTCGTTCGCAACCTTGTCCGCGAACACGTACGTGACGCTCGCAATCCAGCGCTCGCGCTTCAAAACGGAATGGTCTCCGGGATTGGTGAAGACCTTCTCGAATTCGATCTGCGCGGAATAGGGCGACTTCTGCAAACCGTCCAGAACAATGCTCTTGACCGCGATATCGACGTACGGGAGAGCCTGATCGTGCTGGAAGGTGGTGATGGTCTTTTCGGTTTGCTCCTGTTGAATCACCGCACGCTGCACGTCACTACTCAGGAAATAGAGGGACGCGGTCTGGTCGGCCTCGATGCTGTACCGGTTGCGCTGGAAGTAAAGCGTCACCCAGCGAGCGAGGTAATACTTGTTCTCGGCCTCCTGAGGTTTGTATTCGTAATTGCGGTAGTCGATCGCCTCGGCCCGTCCAACCTCATTGATCCGGATCACCATGGGCTTCATGCCGGCAAGCGCTCGCTGCGACTTGAACGTGAGGGCTCCCAGCATGAGGCAGACGACCGCAAGGACGAGAATGGTGATCTTCAGGTACGTGTTCATCACCATGGGCTCGCCATACTGCTCTAAATAGCGCTCTGCGGCCCTGGTGGTCGCTGGATTGTGCATCTGGGTGACTGGCATGGAATCTCCTTAGAACAAGCCCTTGATTAGACCCACACCGCCGCTGTGACCGCCTGTGTGACCGGAAAAGATGGACGCAGTGAGGGCAGGAATTTGGGTGAGGATGAAGACGTTGACGATGATGAGGAGCAGCAGAATGGGGAAGTTCTGGGCCGCTTGGCTCTGATCGCTGCTGATGGATGCGACGCCCTGGTAATACCCAAAGAACATCTGGCCGAGAACGCTCATCGCCGCCGCTGCGACGACCTTGTAAAAGGAAAAGCTGATGTATGCCTTGAGCCATCCCCAGAAAAGAAACTCGGTCTTTTCGAACACCATGAAGGGAATGAAGATCGGGCCAACGAGCGCCAGGATCGTTGCCGCAATTGCGCCGTACGCGATGATTGCTGAGATGAGCGCCGAGAGGACTGCCAGCATGAACTGTGTAATTGCGTAGACGACCAGCAGGTATGGTTCCGTCATCGAGATCATTCCCGGCCCAGACTGCGCCATGGTGGTCTTGATCGCCTGCAACATCGTGTTTGCCTGATCTGTCCCGATGGAATCTGCGAGCGCGGATGTCCCCTGCCGAACGAAACCGGTAAGCGAGTAGCCCACGCCGGGAATTTCAGTGTTGTAGTAATAGACAAAGGCGTATGCAAAGCTCAGGAGCATGACGAAGTTGAGAAACTTCCCCATGTGGAACCCTGGACCACCGTGCGCTGAAGCTAATGCCTCCTGGATTCCAAACCAGACCATCATGATGGTGGCTAATCCCAGCAACATGCGTATGCCGATTACGTCAATGGTCGGCGAAGTTCCCGACAAAAGAGATTGGCACCCGCGATTTACAAAGCCGAGAACTTCTGTTCCTGATCCCATAATTGCCCCTGCCTCCCCGTTTCTCGAAGCCCCTAGAAGTGCATTGCCGTTGCGACGGAAGCGGCGGAAGTCGAGTATTTGCTGTTGAAGTTGGCCTCATATCCCTGCGAAGCCTGGAACAGCATCTTCATCTCGTCTTGCTGCTGCTTCTGCTGGACCATTCCTTGCAAGGTCTGTCCTTGCGACAACTGGCTTTGGTCCTGCTGGGTACGGAGCAACAAGAGAAGCGCTTGATTGATGCGCTGCAACGCCGCCATTTCGGTTTGTTGGTTGGGGTCGAGCGAATGGCTGGCCGCTTCCAAGTTGGCTATTTCGGTCTGCCGCGCTGTCTGGTTGCTGCGGATGGTGCCGACCGCCTGAAGGTTCGTCGCTGCGACGGAATCCCCCAGATCGAGCGTCGCCGCTTGCGCCGCAATCGCCTTTTGGCTGTTCGCCGTCTGCTTCTCGTAACCGGTCAGTTGCGCGACGCGGGCCACACTCGCGTTTTGGATGGCCGACGATGCCTGCCCGGTGTACCTGTTGACTGAGTTGATGTACCCCCCGGTGTTGCCGTAGGTGTCCTGGCTGGGAAGCACCGGCACCCACGACGGCAGGCCGGACCCGTAGCTTGTGTAAAGCGAGCTGGGGGACGAAGCCATGTGCTTGGCGAGGTTATAAGCGTTGATGACGTTCTCGGTGGTCTGGACCGTCGTGGTGTAGGTCTTCTCGGCCTGGGCGATCTGCGAAAGCGCGTGAGTCGCTTGCGTCGGATCGAAGGTCACACTCCAGCCGAATTGAGCGTGTGCCGGGACACTAGCTGCCACGGCAAGAGCTGCGGATAAGGCAATTCGTTTCATAGGCGTAGATCTCCTGTGCGGTCTGTGAACCGCCGTTGGGGGGTGAGGGTCAGGGGCAATTAGGGAACTTGTTGACCGCTATTTGGCGGCATCTCTCCGAGCAGCAAACATGCGCTCGCTTACGTCCTTTCGCTTCGCGGCAAGCGACTGGCATGGAGCGCTTGCAATCCTTGCCTGTGTCTCAGACTGCGCCTTATCAAAGGCCTCTGAATCAGCCTTCGACCACTCGCCGGAGAGTGCTTTCTTAGTGCTTTGGCCTGTCGGAATGGCGGATAAGCGGTCGTAGCATTCCTTGCTGTACTGAGCGTCTAAAGCCTTCCACTGAGCCTCTAAATCGACGGCGTTCTCCTTCTGAACCTGCTGCTGGCTCTTGCATCCTGCGAGGGAGAGAGCGGCGATGCTGAGGGTTGCTGCGATGGCGAGACGGCGCATGGAAAAGCTCCTGGGGGCTGGCGGTGTTTCGTACCGTACAAGGGTATTCTTCATCGGCTGGCCCTTAGAACGTCTGAGGAATGGTGTGGCTGGCTCTGTTGCATTAACTTGCTGAGACGCAGCTTCCCGCTCTTGGCGTGGCAGTCATGCGGCAACCTGGAAGAGACGATTCACAAAGCGGATCTCATTGTGGACGCCTGGCTTGCAGGTGAGACAGTGACCTCGTCGGATCATGCGCATGATTTCGAAGCCTTTGATCGTAGCGGCCGCTGTCTTCATCGTCTGGAACCCGCGTGTAGGTCGGATGACCTTCTTGAGTGCACCATGATCTGCTTCAATGATGTTGTTCAGGTACTTCGACGTGCGGTGTCTTGTGTCTAAGGCCAGCTTGCCTTCACGTTTCAGCTGGTCGATTGCTTCAGGATAGGAGGGAAGCTTATCTGTCGTGATCGAGGTCGGAGGCCAGTCCCGCATCGTGGCTGTAGCTTTGCTCAGGAAACGGTTCGCAGCGCGGATATTGCGTCGCTCCAACAGCATGAAGTCGATTAACCGGCCGTGTTTGTCGACTGCCCGGAACAGATATTTCCAGCGGCCGCCAACTTTGACGTATGTCTCGTCGACCCGCCAAGATGTGGAGCCGTAGCCCTGGTAGGCCCGTACTCGTTTCTCCAGCTCAGGCGCGTAGCGGTGAACCCAGCGCATGATCGTGGACGGGTCCACCTCCACGCCGCGCTCCTGCATCATCTCCGTCAAGTCCCGGTAGCTGATCCCATACTTGCAGTACCAGCGAACGCATAGCAGGATGATCTCAACCGGGAAGCGACGGCGCTTGAACATGAGTCATCGTAGTGCCTCATCCGTCCTCCAGACAGTTAATGCAACAGAGCCGGCAGAAGGATACAGGCCACGTCCTGAAGGTGGCCGACCTGGTGGACGATTCCGACACTAACCGCCGCAGCAAGGTGCTTGCTGCGTTGCGCGATCCAGCCAACAGAAACGATCGCGATCATGTGGA
This sequence comes from Granulicella sp., assembly GCA_965200515.1. GTDB lineage: Bacteria > Acidobacteriota > Terriglobia > Terriglobales > Acidobacteriaceae > Granulicella. The sequence goes on from CBDAUT010000012.1 coordinate 8,051, forward strand.
CGTAATTATCGCGCTGGGCATGGCGAAAGAAGGCTTCGATTGGATCTGGTGCGAGCACGCCCTAACGGTCGGCTACCGCAACAGCCTGACGGAGATCGTGCAAATTATCGGCCGCGTGACGCGTGATGCGCCGGGCAAACCTCGTGCGAAGTTCACCAACCTAGTCGCCGAACCCATGGCAGCGCAGAGCGACGTGGTGGAGGCGGTGAACGATACGCTGAAGGCTATCGCGGCCAGCCTGCTGATGGAGCAGGTGATCGCACCGCGCTTCGATTTCACTCCCAAGGACAGCGGCGCTAAGTTTGGCTTTGACTATGGTGCAAACGGCTACAAAGATGGTGAGACCAACGTCGGCGTCAACGAAGAGACCGGCACTATCTCGATTGAGATCAAAGGCCTCAAGGAGATGAGTCCAGAGGCCGCGCGTATCTGCCGCGAGGACCTGAACGACGTCATCGCCGCCGTGGTGCAGGACAAGGAGACTCTAAGCCTGGGTCTTTTCGATGGTGAGAACACCGTTCCTCAGGAGACGACCCAGCTTCGCATCCCAAAGATCATTCGAGACCGATATCCAGAGTTGACGGACGAGGATGTGGAAGCCGTTCGTCAGAGAGCCGTGGCTGCTCTTACGCTGGTACAAACGGCCGTAAAGACTGAAGAGAAGGTGAATGCTAATCTCGGCTTGTTGGAAGGTGTTCGCCGCTTCGTTCTTCACGTTCGTGAGTTGAGTGTGGACCTGATCGATTCCATCAATCCATTTGGCGAAGCCTACGCGGTACTGGCTCGGACATTGAACGCGGATACCCTACGGCAGATGCAGGAGAAGATCGCGGCCAAGCGCGTTTCCATCCCAGAAGAGGAAGCCCTTGCATTGACAAGGAGAGCCCTGGACTGGAAGAAAGAACGTGGCCGAGCTCCACAAATTACCTCCGCCGACGCGTGGGAACGCACGCTTGCTGAAGGTGTAGCCGCCTATCAGCAACACGTCGCGCGTAAAAAGGCCAAGGCGGTAGGAGCGACCGCATGAGTAAAACTCAGGAGCTTGAGGGCGTCGACCTCCTTGACGCGCTTGGCGTTGAAGTTGAGGAGCCGGAGACGAGCGGCTATACGCCGAAGCAGGAACGCATCCTGGCTGGTTTTGAGGATGTGGTGCGCTTCCGTGAGAGCAGCGGACATGCTCCGCAGCATGGGCAGCATCTGGACATCTTCGAACGCACTTACGCAGTGCGGTTGGATCAGCTTCGAAAGCTGTCCGAAGGGGATCTGACGCTGCTGCGTCCTCTGGACCGTTTTGGCCTGCTAGCAGAACCGGAGGTGGGGAAGCCAACCGATGCGCTAAGCGACGACGAGTTGCTGGCGGCGCTTGCGGAAGACACTCCCGGAGACATCGGCACGCTGGTGCACGTCCAGTCGCTTGAGTCCAAGCGCGAAGCCGAATCCTCCGAGTACATTGCGGAGCGGGTCAAGTGCGCGGACTTCGATCTGTACAAACCGCTCTTCAACGCTGTCGAGGCGGATCTCGCAGCGGGCCGTCGCATCACGAAACCGTTTGAGAGGGATGCCAGGATCGAGCAAGGGGATTTCTTCCTGCTGGACGGACAGATGGTCTACGTCGCCGCGGTGGGGGAGACCTTTCGAACCGTGAACGCGGACACCCAGGGCCGGCTGCGGGCGATCTACTCGAATGGCACCGAGAGCAACATCCTGTTGAGGTCGCTGCAGCGCGCGCTGTATGAGAAGCACCGTAACGGCAGGCGGGTCACGACTCCCGATTCTGGGCCTCTCTTTGGAGACACCCTGGAGGACAAAGACGTTCCCACTGGAACGATCTACGCGCTGCGAAGTCTCTCGAACCAGCCAAATATCGCTGCGATGCGGGATGTGCTCTTCAAGATCGGCGTCACGGGGGGTCGTGTCGAGGACAGGATCAGCAATGCCGAGCGAGACCCGACGTATTTGTTGGCGCCAGTAGAGATAGCTGCCACTTGGAAACTCGCCAACATCCGGCAGTTCAAATTCGAACAGACGATCCACCGCATTTTGGCGTCGGCCCAGCTTCAGCTTCATGTGCCTGACCGATTTGGCCTAGCCGTAGAGCCAAGAGAATGGTTTGTGGTCTCGCTTCCCGTTATCAACGAGATCATGGAGCGCATACAGGATGAGTCGATTACCGAATTCGTTTACGACCCGTCGGCCGGCCGCCTACGTCGGGCGGGGCGCTAGCTGAGTCCATCCACGAGGGAGGCCAATCGGCCCGTCGCTGGAAGCGAGCGAGGATGAACATCACATGACTCGTTAAACGTCGATGCTGATTGGAGTCTCAACAAGTTGCTTTATTTCTGAATACAGCAATGCCTCGTTATCATTTGACGATATGGAAAGGATGAGTGAATACCTAATAGAAGAGGTAAACCTCTTTTCTTTCACACGCTCCTTCCACCACCCCCCCACAGGGATGACCGCAATCCGACCACGAAGACTCAAGTCGCTCGCACTGCCGGTCCACACATCGCTATGAAGAGATCCAGCATTGATCATTTGATTTCCGAAGTGCCAGTCAGGGTCCGCTAACGCGGGCAGTACATTTGCATCTTCGTCGCGAGCAAGGTCATTTAAGCGCATAAGTAAATCTGCTTCGGATTCACCCACACGCTGCATCTGAAAACGTAATCCGCAGGAACGGTAGCGTTGTGGCAACACAGGCGTCTTCTCGCCCAAATTTGGTTCAACGAAATAGGAGAGAGTTACTCTAAGGGAGACGCTTTCTTGGCCCAAATCCTCTAGGGCGCTGGTCGGCCAGGGCAAATCGTACACATGCATCTCGTAGAGTTTTGGAGCCGATGTCTGGACCTTGCCGTCCTTAAGTTTCACTTCGCGAAAAAATGGCGTGATCTCCGCTTGGCTGATCATGCAGAGATCATTCTCAGCAGATGCGAGCGAGCGCTCTAAAGAAGGCACCCCATATCCAAAGTGTCGCGCAAGTTGCGATTTCGCTTTCTTTGTAGGCACCTCGTCCATCTGCGTTTTCATCCAGGGCGTCCACGACGCATTGTGAATCATGAGCGCGCGAATTGTCTCTGGCCACCAGTTATGGTCATGGGACATTAGCCTGCCAGCCATGCCCGCTGCCTGTGCTGTTGCGGGACTTGTCGCCCAGAACGTCGTGAGCGGCTCTGTGAGGAAGTCCTTCGACGTGGTGAGAAGAGAAAGCGAATTCAGGCCCGCCAGGAGTTCGGTCTTGTCTGGGCTGAGAGCACGATTACCTGCCTCGAAAACGATCTCAGGTTTCATTGGGGATCTAGAGTGCTCCCAGTCTGTAGAGATCCGACTGTACGGACTCAGTTCTCCCGGACCAGCGAAAGCGGTCCAGTCAACGTAGTCTGACTCGTCAGGATGAATTTCTGACTTGTTGGTGAACCCACCAACTGAGACTGCGTTCCAACTCTGGGCTGGATCTTCCACGGGGAATTCTCCTAAAGCCTCCATTTCCTCAGGTCCGACAGTATCTTGAATGTTCCCCGTGGAAACAAAAAACAACCTCTTTTGATCCTCAGACGGCTCCTCGCCCGTCATCGCTCCCGCACAGATCTGGTCGAGGGCTGCACTCCAGCTGGAAGGCAGCTCACCGGACACATCAAAGTTTGTGATGGCCATACAGAAGGCTCGATGTCGATTCGGAGCATTGATTTCTGCCACCGAAACGCTGGACTGAGTTATTGAGCCATAGCTCTGCGGTTCTGTAGCAGGGAAGCCCATAGGCGGAATGAGCTTCACTGATTCCAAGATGAAGGGGACTTCAACCTGCTCTGTTCCGCTCAGAAGGACTGTGAGATCGGAAAAAAGTATAGCGCCTGACATGTTTGTTCCATGTCCGTCTGTGTCATCAGTACCCCAGCTCTCTACAACGGTCAGACAGTCGCCTTCCGCAAGCGAGCCCTCTAGAAGAGGGTGAGCGCGAGCAACACCCGTGTCCAACAGACAAACTGCTGGGCTGTCGGAGTCGTGTAGCTCAAGGCGCCCAACTAGGTCATCCACCCAATCCTTCTGTTCACGCTTGACTGTAGTCGTGAAAAAGGTGGGAGAGTCAGACGCATACCTCAACTGCTCTACGGCCGAGGTGTTTCCAATCAATGTCTCCAGTTGAGCAATCGTTCCATTGACGGGAACAATCACAACATCTGGGAACGACAGATTGCGGTTGCTTACTGTAAAGCCAATCTGCTCAGCAATTGATCGTAATTCAAGAAGCTGATCCTTCCATGTCCAGCATTCCCACCAGACAGTCCGGGTGTCCAACGGCAAAGGCCGTCTATCCGTCCACAGTGAACTCACAGAAGCAGCTCTGATCTCCCCGAGAGCTTCGAACTTGTCCCTCAATGGGATATTCCCCTCGGGAGTCTCCGAGGATGTGTAGGATTTAAGCCCCTTCTCGATAAAGTCCCGGGCTTCGTCAGGTACAAAAACGGTTGCAATCTGTGTATGGTTTTCAGCCGGCCGCACCGCTCCCAGACGCACCCCCTTCGACATCCACACAAGTTCAGGAATGGGCTGACCCGGCACGCTTTGAACTTCTACATAAACTCCACTTCTCTTCCGTCGATCATTGACGAGCTGAGCACCTACCCGTTGCCGCGCGATATCATAAGCGGCCGAGAACTCTCGGGTGAGGCGCGCCCCTTCTACTTTCCGGTCTCTGCTAGCTCCCGCGGGATCTCGACCGGTAGGTGGCGCTTTGTAGCGATCCGCTCTCTGAAATGGTTCGATTCGAAAGTGTGGCAAGTTGTGAGGCGGCGGCGTTTTCGGAGGTGCCATGTAGCGGTCGTGCTCCTAAGTACTTGAACCTTGGAAGCTGCCAGTCTACATTACTTGCTTGTTTGCAGAAGATCCGATAACTGTCGGCGATGTTCAAGAGCGTCCAAAAGCTGCACCTCGTTTATGCCAGCCTCTCGAGCTAGAATCGCATTTCTCACGACGTCGTCTGCAGCTTTAACAATCTCAGCTTGACTGAGACCCACAGCAGCGGCAGCCACGTGCTTCCAATCTGTGAGTTTGGTTTTGAAGTGAGAGAGACGATCGCTGAGCAACGCGGGAATCATTTCTGCGGATGGTAGGGGATAAATGAGCACATCGTCGAAACGACGCAATAGAGCGGGATCAAGGAGCTCCGGATGGTTTGTGGCCGCAATGATGAGACTGTCAGTGCTATTGCGTTCCTCCAAGAACTGCAAGAAGGAATTCAATACTCTGCGCATTTCACCGACATCGTTATCGCTGGTTCGCTTTCCCCCGATGGCGTCAAATTCATCAAACAGATAAACCGCTCGCTCAGACGATATCTGATCAAAGATCAGCCTCAGCTTGGACGCAGTCTCACCCATGAAACGGCTGATGATCGCGTCAAGGCGGATGGAATGCAACGGGAGATGAAGCTCACCCGCAATCGCGGCAGCGGTGAATGTCTTGCCACATCCTGGAGGGCCAATCAGTAGGAGTTTGGACTTCGGTGATCTCGCGTGTTCTCTTAGCCTGTCCCTCTGCCGTTGTTGATGGACGATGTTGCGTAGCTGAGAGGCCAAGCTCTCATCGAGTACCAGTTCAGATAGAGCTGTCCTGGGAAGTGAAGTGCTCAGGAGTGATTGCAACTCACCCTTAGGCTTGGCAAAGGCTACAACTCTTCCCACCCGCTTTGACTCTAGCCGCGGCTGTGCGCTCTTCCTTGCACGGGCAAAATCAACTTGCGACTGTAACTCTGTTGCTACCTCGATGCGCCCTCGCTTTGCCTCGGAGGCAGCGACTTGAAGAGCGATGGCATAGAACTGCTCATCATTGCCATCGTTTAGGCTTTGGAGGAGAGCGACCATCTGGCGAGCGGTAATCATCAGGTTCCCTATACCCGCTGGATCTGGTGGGGTAACGGTATCACCTTATTGTCTCAGTCAGGAAGCAAATTGACCACCTTCCGCTCGGAATCAGAGCTCCGACCGATCTCGTCTGGCGACACCTCAGGGACCGCGTCCCGACCACCCCATTTAAGGCTTGCTAACGCAGGTGGAGATTGGAACGCTGCCTGTGGGCATTATCACTAGAGGTGAAGTAGCCAAACACGTGGAAGTGCTACTTTGATGTCTCAATCGGGTATACGCTATTGGGACGTAACACCCCTATATTGCTGAGAATATCGCCTGTTTGCAGAGGAGCTTCGTGTTCTCACAAACGGGGCATATGCGAGAACGGCTGTCTAAGGCTGGTTGGTTGATCGAAGAATGATCTCGCCGACGTTGATGTCGTCAGGCTGGTCGATGGCGTAGGCAACGGCCCGCGCTACAGCGTCCGGGGTCATTGCGAACTTCTCCGCCGCTGCCTGCATCTGCTTTTTCAGCTCTGGATTGTTGACGTGTTCGCTGAAGGCTGTGTCGGTGAATCCAGGGGAAATGACGCTGACGCGCAGCTTCCCGGCAAGCTCTTGGCGAAGACCGTCCGAGAGGGCAAGGACCGCAGCCTTCGTTGCAGAGTAGACGACCTGGTTGGGAGTGGTCTTGCGCGCCGCGGTAGAAGCGGTATGGATGAACTGCCCGGAACCCTGCTGCCGAAATACGGGAAGTGCCGCCGCAATGCCGAACAAAACGCCCTTGAGGTTCACATCGACCATCTGTTCCCAATCATCCACGGCAAGATCGTCCATGGGACCGATGGGCATCGCCCCCGCGTTGCTGAACAAGACATCGAGGCGACCATACTGCTCCCGGGCCTTCTTAACGAGTGCCTCCAGGCTGTCCCGCTTGCGAACGTCCGTGCTCTTGTAAACGGCAAGGCCTCCCTCTCCGGTAATCTGTTCGGCCAGGGCGGCAAGGCTTTCTTCGCTTCTGGCACCTAGAACGACCTTTGCGCCCTGCTTTGCCAAGTGAAGCGCCGTCGCCTTCCCTATCCCGCTGCTCGCACCGGTGATTGCTATGACTTTGCCTTTGATCATGAAAGCCTCCGTGTCTTGGATGACTCCGAGTGTCAAAAAGCTCGCATTCCCAAATTCGTGTCTGAACTTGTGGTGTGGTCGGTCGTTGTTCTCGATAGAGTGAAGGCTCTCGCAAACGAAGGAATAAGAGAGCCATGTGAATCGAGAATGTGATTTGTAGGATCGTTGGCAATCTGTGTTCTCGAAACCCACTCTCAAATGCTATGCTCGTTTTGTGGCCACAAAGACGAGTTCCGAGAAGAAAACGCCCGCCAAGAAGTCGGCGTCCAAAGCTGCCTCGAAGGCTGGCGGTTTGTTGATCGGCTACGCGCGTGTTTCAACTCAGGATCAGAACTTGGAGCTGCAGACGGAGGCGCTTCAAAAGGCCGGCTGTAAGAAGATCTTTGAAGAACGGGCGAGCGGAAGCCGAGTGGAACGCATCGGTCTTGCTCAAGCTCGGGAGAGCCTTCGCGCCGGGGACACCCTGGTAGTTTGGAAACTGGATCGGCTGGGACGAAGCGTCAAGCAACTCGTCGATCTCGTCGGCGATCTTCAGAAGGAGGGAGTTCAGTTCAAGAGCTTGACAGATTCCATTGACACTGGAACGCCCTCCGGCCGGTTCTTCTTCCATGTCATGGCGAGTCTGGCTGAGATGGAAAGGGAACTGATCGTCGAGCGCACCCGGGCTGGCCTAGAAGTTGCGCGCCAACTCGGTCGAACAGGCGGACGTAAGCGGCAGATGACAGACAGCAAGATTAAAGCCGCAAAGAAGCTGCTCGCGAGCGGTGTTCCGGCCCGAGATGTGGCCGGCAACCTAGGCGTTTCCGTGCCCACCTTATATAGATGGCTGCCCGCCTCCACTCACGGCTGACGCTCCCAGGCTGCATCACTTCCGACAATGCGACTTATCGAGCGATTCTCGATGCTTACGCTTCGCAGGTACTCTCCACGTTGCGGCAGAGGGTGGATGCGGTTAGTAGCTGATAGCCACAGCGTGGCGCACATATTCTGTGTTTTCTAATGCTTTGACAAGGAAGTCTGCGATGTCAGCACGCGATACGGCGCCGGTCTTTTCCAGATCGGTGTCGACCGCCATCGTGTATTGCCCCGTCCATTCCCCGTGGTTCAGCGATGCAGGACGAACAATGGTCCAGTCAAGCCCGCTTTCACGAACGATGTTTTCCATGTGTTGCATGTCTTCGTACTTGTGCGACAAGAGTGGATGGACGATGGCTTTGTAATAGAGGGGGGCCTTTGCATTGTCGTGGACTCCCACACTGGTGATGCACAAGAGGCGCTGAACGTGACTGGCTTTCATGCCTGCGACAATGTTCGCCACCGTGTCGCGATGAAACGTCATCGGCTTTAGCGACTCGATCAAGCTGCTTACACCGACAGCGGATATGACTGCATCCTGCCCTGCAAGAGTAGGCGCAAAGGATTGCAGCTCGAGTGCGTCTCCAGCCACCACACGCAAGCTTGGGGCCTCAAACTTGAAAGACTCGGGTTTTCGCACAATCGCCGTGACCTCATGGTCTGCGGCGAGTGCCTGTTTCACCACCTCAATTCCTGTTCCGCCCGAAGCTCCGAATACGACTATCTTCATAGTTCCCCCTAAAGTTGTCTGTCCGAATGTTCGATTGAACATTGCTTATGCCCTTCAGCAAACTCAGCTATGACCAAAACCCATTTCAGAAAGGCTCATCGCTTTTGCGATCTTGTTGTAATCCTCATGGCTGATCTCAAACACTCCTCGACGGATAGCCATGCCCCAGCCGCTTCGGCCCTTTGTGAAGGTAAGGTCCCCCAACATGACCTGAATGGGCGCTTCCTTCGTCTTGAGATAGCAGGTATTCCTACGGAAGGGATGAAAGCCTTCTGCTTGCCTTACCTGAAAAGGCTCATCATCGGTAATCGTCCCAACAGCGGTGAAGGCATGCAGGGCTTCACCACCCTGCATGCGCGTCCGCGGCGAATAGTAGATAAGTTTGTCGTCGCGGTTCATTCGTCTGAGAGGAGCCTCTTTGCCGTGGTTCAACTGACAAAACCCACCGCGCACAGCGGCGTAGACATGCTCCCTGCTGGCCACTCCTACCCATACCCTGACCATCAATTCACCCGGGAAGGACGACGTGCTTAAGCTCGTAATCGACTGGATCGAAGGACAGTGCCAACGCTGCGGCCCCCTTCATATGCGCCTGCACCTCAGGGTTCTCGCTCATCGCCCGGTAATCTTCCTTCGAACGCCACTGGGCGTAATTGACGACCCGGCTTCGATCGGTGCTGATGTGGAGGCTTACTGAGATAAAGCCCGGCATATGGCGGAAGATTTTTTCTGTGGCGCTGTTCAGGGCTTCGAGCAGCTTTTCTGCATTGTCAGGATTGACTTTGAAGGTGTTGATGAACGTGAGATAGCCACCATCAGGGTTCAGGATGACGGTCGCGGTATTGCGTTGGCTGGCGTGAGAGGATGTTGTCATGGTCCTTACAACTTATCATATAAGGGTCCTGGCATGATCCCGGAGCAAAATGAAAAAAACGCGAGTATTAGACCATCCCCAAGCGCATCGATTAGGCTATCTACTCAAAGGTGCTCAACATGCTCTGAGGCTGAGGATGGACGGGCTGTTGGAACCTCTCGGGCTCACCACGCCACAGTACAACGTCTTAGCGGCTCTGGAGCTGCAGCCCGGCATCTCCAATGCCGCGCTAGCCCGTTCCGCATTTGTCACGGCGCAGAGCATGCTGGGAATCGTCGTCAATCTTGAGCGGCTGCGATTGGTCTGTCGTAAGGCTCACCGAACGCATGGTCGAATCCGGGTAAGCGAGCTCACCGTCGAGGGGAACAATGTTCTAACGAGGGCGCATGTGTTGCTAAACGGGGTCGAAGAGAAGATGACCTCTGGACTTGATGACAAGGAAATCAAAAGCCTTCATTCTTTGCTGCAGCGATGCACCGACAACCTGCGGGCAGTGTCTTGATGATGCAATCGAAGTAAGCGCTTCAATGATGCTCAATTCCTCCGGAATCCCGAGTGGATTGATATCGATAAATTCTGTTCTCACACCTTTCTTAGGGTTGGGCCTCTGCGCGAGCGGAACGATGGAGAATACAGAGATCTTCTACGCACCGGATGCTGCCGACCGCATTGTGACCATGTTCCGTAGCTTTGGTGGAGCAGAGGCGGTTCCGCTTGTCGTGGAAGCGTAATGGGCTTTGACCGCGTAACCGGGGCAGGGCACAGGCGTTGCTCATCTCCTACAAAGAGATTCTCCTCTCCTGCATGACTGGTCCGTTATTCTCAACGGATGGCCAGAAAGTCTCCGAGTCGTCGCGATGAACGGAAGCAGCACCTTCGGGGCGAGATTCTGCGTGTGGCCAACGTGCTTTTCGCGCAGCACGGGTATGAGAACGTCACACTGAGAAAGATCGCTGAAGAGATTGGGTACTCGCATGCAACGATCTATCAGCATTTTGCCGACAAGTCTGAGATCTTCTATGCAGTCTTCGAAGGTGCGTTCCACTCGCTGGAGAAGGAGTTCGACGAGCTCGCCTCGGCTCCTCTAGAGCCTGTGGACCGTTTGTTTGCGACTTCCCGGGGTTTGATCCGCTTCTGCATTTCCCATCCGGAACACATGCGGGCGGCCTTTCTCGGACCGGAAGACATGCTTGGTGCGAAGGTAGGGAAACAGATCGCGGACACCGGCAGGCCCCTGTTCGGGAAATTCCTGAAGGTCTTCCAAGAGGCTGTGAAGAGTTCCGGTTTCAAGCTGAAACGACTCAACGATACAGCCGTTACCTGGGGGCACTCAGTATTCGGTCTAGCCATCGTGCTTAGCGTCCAAGGGAATCTCCCAAACGGCTACCTGAGTGCGGTTCCGCCCGATTACACCATCGATCAAGCCCTGCGATGGATGTGGGCCGGCATCGCCTCTGAACCGTCTACTTATGCACGCCCACGCAGGAAACCCACCACAGCTGGTTGATGGGTAAACATTCCAGCAACACTGAACGGGACACGTGAGCTTCTTGCGTACGACTCGACACGCGTTGAGACTGAGCTGCTAATGCGGGCGTTCGGTTGACTTCAGCTGCTTCCAGGCTGTGACGAGTTGACAACCAACCATCAATAATTGACCATTGGTTATCTCAAGACACCGAGAGCATACATTAGTGGCACTTCTTCGACGCTCCCGCAGGCGCAGCACAACCTAGCGGTTGAACCTTACCCTTCACTCGGAGTTGCACAACAGGCGGAAACGGAAGCAACATGTCTGATCCAACAAACAACATCAGCTACGACACAGACGTGATCGTCATCGGAGCTGGACCTATAGGGCTCACGACTGCATGCGCGCTCGGGCACCATGGAGTCAGAACTCGAGTCTTCGAGGAGCGATCAAAGCCAAAGCCAAACTCCCGTGCCAACAATGTTTGGGCGCGAGTGCAGGAACTTCTCCATGGGCTCGGCGTGCGTGACGCGCTTGCCAAGCAGGCGTATGAAGTCGAGAAGCAAACAGCTTTTCTTGACGGAGCGCCGTTGGACCAAGTTCCTCTCGATGAGGTCAAGAGTCCCTTTCCCAAAGTTCTTTACAGTGGTCAGGACGTCATTGAGAAGACTTTAGAAGAGCAAGCGAGTTTAAAAGGCGCGCCTGTTGAGCGTGGACGCAAAGTCACCGGCCTTAGCCAAGATGAACACGGGGTCACAGTCGTGGTCGAAGCCGTAGATGAAGAAGGCGAACCGACTGGTCATAACGAGACGTTGCGCTGCCGATACCTTGTCGGCGCAGATGGGGACAAAGGCTTCGTGCGCAAAGCCCTGGGTCTCGAACTGGAACCGACAAAGCTGCCCGGCCGGGCCAATCGCCAGATAGACGCCAAACTGAAGTGGCAACGCTCCACGGATGCCAATCAACTCTGGTTCTTCGTGTACCACAATGGCTTTGCAGGCGTACTCCCGGTGTGGGGTGGCTATCATCGTATGTTCTTCTTGGAAGACGAGAACGGCATGCCTGATCGCGACCCCACGCTTGAGGAGTTACAGGCGCGAGCGCGAGAGGTAACTGGAGATCAGACACTGACCTTCTCGGACCCTGTTTGGCTGAGTCATAGCAGATTTCAGCATGGAGTCGCCCACAGCTATGCCAAGGGACGAGTGTTTCTGGCGGGTGACGCGGGCCATTACACCTTGCCAATCGGCGGTCAAGGAATGAATGCCGGTATGCACGATGCAACGTGCATCGCTTGGCGGCTCGCAATGGAGCTTGCCGGAAAAGCCGGCCCGGCGGTGCTCGAATCGTACGATGTAGAGCGACAGAAGCAGCATGCAGATCTTGATGAGCGTCAGCTCACGGGTTTCAAGCGGCTTGTATATCGCAACAAGGTCGAGGATTTGGCGCTGGATGCGGCGGGAAAGCTCATTCCCAATCTCGGGTCCAAAATGTTCGGAAGCGACGATCTGCAGCAGCTGTCTGTTGCTTACCCGGACAGCCCGCTCAGCGAAGACCACCTCAAGCTTAAACAGCTGCTGAAACGAGGTGTTCCTCAGGCGGGTGATCGAGCGCCTGATGCGGAAGTAATTGCTTCGGACGGGCATACCGCAACACTGTTCCCGATCATCTACAACGCGGATGGCCAGAGTTGGGGATGGAACCTGTTTGCATTCGACGGCCGTGACCCAAAGGCTGAGACACTCTTGCGAGCAGCAGCAACAACAGCCGCACGTTGGTCTTCCGTGAGGTCTACGCTTATCATTGCTTCGCCAGGCACGATGAGCAGCGAAGCGGGTGCGAAGGACAGCCTATCGGATCTCGACGGTGTCGCCCACGCCGCGTACGGGCTTGAGGGGACTCCAGCGCTGGTGCTCATTCGCCCGGATGGACACATCGCATTTCGAGGTCCGGCAGGCAGGCCCGAGTTGCTGAAGGAATACTGTGAAAGGATCTTTGTCGCTTGAAATTCGCCTTCGGCGCCACGATCCGGACTCTTCGGGCGGCACCTTCACCCGCTGGGAGAACGTCCGATCCCCTGGTGACCTTCTGTTCCTCGATTGTGAACTGGGAAGCCTTGGTCGGGATGTGGCCTCCCAGTATGCTGTGCGAGTTCGCGGTTAGAGTTGCGCGCCTTTGGCAGCCCATGCCGCCATTTCACCATCGGCGATCGTCAGCGACACCCGCCAGCAGTCGCTACGACGAAGGATGTAGACATGTTCCCACTTGGCAACGAGTTCCTGGCCCTCGCCGCGCATCCTGTACGCCATGCGAGCTTGCGCAACGTTTGGAAGAGTTCCGTCGCGGAGAGTAACTCTCCCTCAGGCCGGACCACGCCCTGCTGATGATAGAAAGCCATCAGCGTTACACAGTGATCGCGAAACGCCTCCCGCTCCATGGCAAAGTTGCCGGTTGGCGAGGGAAACAGACCAACTTCATCCCACAGCCCGCTGAGCGCGTCGGCGTCGTTGCGGGCGAACGCATCTACATACGTGGCAAAAAACCCAGCGATTTCCTCTTAAAACTCCATATTGTTCTCCCAGGTAACTGAGGGTGCTGGTTCAGGCAGCAGCGGCTTCAACGTTGCTACGTACACCATTTACAGGGTGCTTCCACGTCACCCCTCCAGGCTCATGACAGCAAACGGATTACCACTTTGCTCCACCATTTACCGTTCTAATGCAGCTGATGGCGGCACTCGTTATGGAGTGCTTAGTCAGGGTAGGCGTTGGTGCTAGCCGGTCACGACGCTCCGCTTTTACGAATCGGTACCTTCAGCTCGCTGTCGTTCGGCAGGTGTCTTAAAGCGAGGAAGTGAGATCGCTAAGAGCTTAGCGTGAAAACCGCTACGTCCTAATGGCGTTTGTCGTCACCTACGGTTCTCAACGATCTCTGCTGCCTTACTGCGCGAACTTCCTGATCGCTTCTGGAGTGACTGGGGTGAAAAAGTTGACTAGGTTGCCGTCGGGGTCTCGAAAGAGCAAGGAGCGGTTCCCCCAAGGCATCGTCGTCGGCTCTTGAAGGAAGGCGGGCACTTGCCCTTTCAACTGCAGGAATGCCTTATCGACATCGTCCACCAGGAACTCGATGATGACGCTTCGGTTCGTCTCCGGCTGTAACTCAGTCTCTGCGCCAAAGGCACTTACGGTTCGTGTGCTGCCGATGGCAAGGGTGCCTCTCGGCGTTGTAAGCTCGGCAAAATCCGGTGTATACCGGGTGGCGGAACCGCCGCCGATCTTCTCGTAGAAGCTGACCAGCCGTTCTACATCGTTTGTGATGATGCGTATCGAAACCAGGTTCATTGTGTCCTCCGATGCTGAAGTCCCCAGCACCTGAACGACACTAACTGAGCGCTCCTGACAGCGTTATGTCAGCATTGTCCTGTATGCGCCGAGCCGACCGACTCTTTCGGGTAATTCAAATTCTTCGCCGTTCTCGCCGACCCGTTACTGCAGAGGCGATCGCAGCAGAGCTGAGTATTTCGGTCCGCTCCGTCTACCGTGACATGGCTGATTTGAGCAGCCAAGGTGTCCCAATTCGTGGCGAAGCAGGTGTCGGCTACACACTCGATCGTCGTTACGATATGCCGCCGCTCATGCTGACTCCGGAAGAGTTGGAGGCAGCGGTTCTCGGGGCGCAATGGGTCGCCCAGCGAGGCGATGCTGCACTGGCCAATGCAGCGCGGGACTTACTTGCGAAGATCACCGCCGCGGTCCCACAATTTTTGCGCACGTTCATCACCGAGCCTACCCTAGGCACACCGGAAAATAACCTACCCGTCAGGGACGGGCTCGATCTGGCAAAGGCCCGCGCCTGGATTCGCGCCGGACGGAAGCTCCGCCTTCATTACCGGGACGAAGCCGGGCAGGAGACCGAGCGGGTTGTGTGGCCGGTCATCATCGGCTACGCAGACACTGTACGACTCCTTGCTGCCTGGTGTGAGCTACGCAATGGCTTCCGGCACTTCCGAACAGACAGGATTCTTAACGCCGACTTCCTCGATGAGGCGCATGGCTCCACCTTGCCAGACCTCAAAAGGAGTTGGGAGCATTCCATGAGGACGACGCGCACGCTTCGTCTTCCCAAGCCATCCGGGATCTAGTAGTCCCGGAATGTCGCACGGTTGAAACAACCCTCAGAATGGTATCGTCGAAGCTGCCCCGAGGCTTCAACTTCCGCCAACGACATTTGTCGGTAGTGCTGTTCTCCAACATTAGCTTTGGAAGGCTCTTCCTCTGAGCGGTTCGTCTGCCAAAAAGGGCTAGTCCGACCGCAAAGAGCACAAAAACCGCAAACCACATAGGAGACAAGTCACCCGGACAACGGACCGGGCTGTGAATTTCGCACGTCCACACTGACGTGGCGCAAGCCTTTATTCGTTGTCAACTGCGCTGGATACGGCCAAGAATTTGGGCACGACGGCCAGGCCTCTAGTCATGGAAACCGTGAGCACCTCTCGACTTTGTTGCTTCCGCTGCTCGCCTTGTCGAGGTGCGCGCAGCGGCAGGTTATCTGGATGCACGCAGGTTCTCTGTGCTGCGGTGCAACAGGAGCTTGAGCGTTTTAATCTCGCGCTCTCCAAAACCGGCAGTCATTACTGTTTCCACCTCGCTGAGCAGGATATGGGCTCTCTCCACGATCTCGTTGCCTCTCTGAGTCAGCTCGCTTCGGCGGATCCGTCCATGCGTCGGATGAGCTTCACGCTGGAGCAAACCTTCGCGCTCCAGGTTCGCCACGATGCCCACCATGCTTTGTGCTGTGACGAAAGCGGCACGGGCCAGCGCGGCATTGGAGATGCCGGGCTCTGACTGCACTGCTGCGAGTACGTTGTATTGGGGGGTGGTCAGTTCCACTGATTCCAGCTGTTTGTCCATCATCAAGCGCAGGGCATGCTGCGCAATCTTGAGTACGTAGCCGAGGCGGTGCGCTTGCGGGTGCTCCGTGAGTTTGCTTTGCTTCATGCTCTCTAACTTGACATATAAGGGGCCTTACATGTTCTTATAGGGTCCATGACAACATCATCTCGCACGTCGCCACCATCCTCTGCAAAGGTCACGCTTGATCCGCAGGACGATTGCCTGACCTTTATCAACACGTTCATGGTGGAGCCGGAGAACGCGGAAGAGCTCTTGGAAGTGCTCGCAACCGCAACCCACGAGATTTGCCATAAGCCAGGCTTTATCTCGGTGAGCCTGCATATGAGCCTGGACCGGCGGAGGGTGATCAACTACGCCCAATGGAGAGCGAAGGAGGATTATAAGGCAATGAGCGAGAAGCCCGAGCTTCAGAAACACATGAAGAAGGCGGCCGCTCTGGCTAAATCCTACGATCCAGTCGACTACAAGCTTCGTGACGTCGTCCTTGCCGGCTAGCATGGAGACCTACTGGGTGGGCGTCGCTAGCCGGGACCACGTGCAAGCTGCGGTCGAAGGAGGCTTCTGCCAACTCGGACATGGTAAAGAGGCTCCGGTGCGGCGACTCAAGAGGGGTGATCGGCTCATCTTCTACTCGCCACGCGCGCGACTGGACGGAGGAGAGACGGTGCAGGCTTTCACTGCTGCGGGACAGATACTCGATGACGCTCCCTTCCAAGTTAAACAAGGGAACGCCTTCCATCCGTTCCGTCGCAAGGTGCATTACGAAGCCACAAAGGAGGCATCGATCCATCCCTTGTTGGAAGAACTATCGTTTACGGAGGGTCGGAGCAACTGGGGTATGGCATTTCGCAGGGGAACCTTCAAGATCAGCCAACAGGACTACGAAAGGATCGTTCGTGCCATGGAGACGAAGTGACCAGTTGTCCCCAGCCGGTCTTCTGAGCCGTCGCGCTACTGTGCATACTCAGCCGACGCGAGGCCACTGCTCTCAAAGCTGGTCTATTCCACCAAGCACCGGTTCCGCCACGAGTGGAGTACGAGCTGACCGATCTCGGGCTCAGCCTCTTAGAGCCGATGAGGAACTTAGTTCAGTGGTTTGAAAGCAATTGAAACTCCATCAAGGAAGCAAGAGTTTGCTTTGACGGTTGCGCGGTTGCTTCAAGATGATCCCGTCGGTCTAACCTCGGCCCTGAAACGCGTGTAGTGGAAATGTAACTTTCGCTGTTCACAGAACTGCGAGTCTCTTCGCACAGATCGATTCACGCTCCAATGCAGTGCGTAGAGCCGCCCACCTGCCTAACTACGTGGACGCAGACCCACGAGAATCTGACGTGTCGCGTACTCGACCAGTTTCTCCAGCGACATCCCTTTGAACGATCCATTGCTGGACACGACGATGAGGCCTTGTACGGTCGCGAACGGAACAAGCGCAAGTAACTCTGGGTCCCCGGACACCACATCGCCAGCTTTCTGACCATCGGCGATGAGGCTGACACCGGAGGAGAGGGAGACCACGCTAGCTTCTAACAACTCCCCCGAAGCGTCAGGCTGATGTTTCGCCGCGAACATGTGACCCAGCAGCGCCGGGTGCTTCAAAGCGAAGCGAACAAGAACTGCAGTTGCACGTTGGAGTCTGACCTCGAAAGTTGAGCCCGGGAGCTCTAGAGCACGGGCCAACAGATGGCCAAGCTGCTCGTACCCGTGGATGGCGAGCGCATCGAGTAACGCCTGTTTGGTTTCGAAATGTCGCCTCGGAGCGGTGTGACTTACTTCCAATTCGCGGCTGATCTCACGCAGTGAAACGCTCGCGATGCCTCCGCGTTCTAAAGCTTTCTCAGCCACCTGCAACACAGCCGTCCTGAGATTGCCATGATGATAAGCGCGTTCTGCTGGGTTCTTGGCTTTGATCTCTGTTCCCATGCAACTCTTCCCTCGAACTACACCTCTCATGCGATGTGCCCATTGACAACATTGTGCCCAGGGGACACATTGAGTATAGGCCGAGTCCAAGTGCCACATAACAGGAGAGATCATATGAAAATAACAGGAAACACAGTGCTGATTACGGGCGGTACGTCGGGCATCGGACTTGAGCTCGCGTTGCAACTCCTGAAGCTGAACAATCGGGTGATCGTCACCGGTCGCGAGCAGGACAAAATCGATGCTCTCGCGACAGAACACCCTGATCTCGTGACGATCAAAAGCGACGTGTCAGAACCGGCGGCAATCGGCAAACTTTACGATAAAGTCACCAAGGATTACCCCGATCTGAACGTTCTGGTCAACAATGCCGGCATCATGCGCAAGATCAATCTGCAGGATTCGGGCGTCGATCTGGAAGACATCACTCGTGAGGTGGACGTCAATCTGAACGGGCCGATTCGCATGGTGAAGCAATTCCTCACCCATTTGAAGAGCAAGCCCGACGCCGCGATTATTAACGTGTCCTCAGGACTTGCATTCGTTCCATTCCCCATCTCGCCGGTTTACAGCGCAACCAAAGCTGGCGTGCACGCGTTTACCAAAACACTCCGGGTTCAGCTCAAGAACACTCGGATTCGAGTATTCGAGCTCGCTCCGCCCTCTACCCAAACTGCATTGCAGAATGCATTCAGTGCGAGTGACGTGAAGGCTAGTTCCAACATGGACGTGAAGACCCTCGTGAAGAAGGCAGTTGAGGGACTTAAACGCGATCGACTTGAGATCCGGCCAGGTAGCAGCAACATCCTCCATCTCTTAAGCCGCGTTGCACCCGGCTTTGCTTTGCGGATGACCAGCGGTCCCGTCGACGATATGCTCGCCGGTGCACGGCTCTAAACTTCCGGGCGGGAGGAAGGAGCTTCTTACAGGCAGTCGTTCCCCCCTGGAACACACCTAGATAGTGAGCAGCGTAGCCCGTAACGCGCATGACTTAGAGTGGAAGGATCAGGGCAGCACGGCTGGTCCTAATTCCGCTCGATTCACGAGACTTACCGAAGAACCTGCTGAGCCGCCTACCGCAACTGTCCAAGGAGTTACAGGCGTAATTGAAAGAGACGAAAGATCAAGCACCCTTCTCTAATGTATCTAAATGCCCACCAATCCCGCCACAGATGTCAGCGATGTTGGAGGAGAGCAGAAGTTTAGGAGCCATGACCGTACCGTGCTAGCGATCTTCGCGTTCCGCCACTTGGTGCCAAACAAGGAACCGTTAGAAACAATTAGGAGCGGAAAGCAACTGGCGGTGGCGCAGTCTTCAGTGAGGAACATGCTGGGGCGTTAGAGGCCGCTGTTCCTTCAGCCCACATCACACGGATGTTCAACACCGATCGCTCCGTGTTCAAGTCGAACGAGAGCGTTAGTCCTGCGCGAACGAACGCCTTCATCGATGGACTTGCTGATCGGTCCCATCAATGTATAGTCCGCCGCGGGACTGCAAGGGGTAGTTTGGCCGAGAAGACCAGTCTGCGCAAATGTATTCGGCCTTTGAATCCGACTAGTTCTCTTGGCCAGGATGAGTTGCGCGCATGTCGAGCCCATGGCTTTCAGACATTCAACTTGGCAGAGAGGTGACATGTCTACTTTGCACCTGCTGATCGAGATCGCGACGGCCCAGATCCGGAAGAACGGCGAGTTCACGGTACCGAGACTGTGCAAGCTGGTAAAGGCACAACGTGCGGCCCGGATGGGGCGTAACCCGGCCGTCTGTAGGAGGCTGGGGACACGGCTCGACTGTTCTGGATGCAGGTGTTTTTCATGTTGGAAACTCCGACCTCAGCCCCTTCCTAGATGCGGCCCTCCCAGGCGGGGCGGTGTTTGCCCAGTTAGAGGTGCTTGAAGATCATCTGGCGCTCTTTGGACATCCAGTCAATCCCATCCCAAAGGATGGCACCGCGACGATATATCAACTGCGGCAGAAATCCGGCCTTTTACAAACGGCTAAACCTCAACCCTCAAACAAACATCCTCCTGAACTATCCAAAAGTGATAGGACCGCATACACTCTCTATGCGACAAGAGCTTGGTTTGGTTGGAGAAAATATTCCCTGCCGATCAAGCAACCGCTCGGCCCAAACTCTCATAAGGTCGGCTTATCGGAAGCTGAGAGCTGAGACCGCCAGCAGCGTCCTTCTCACTCCCAAGTCGTCCTTGTTCAGCGCCGACCCATCACATCTCCTCGGCAGAGGCCGCTCTTTCATGTGCCTGCCCTGCTTTGTTTATCGGCCTACGTACGTGTACCTCGTAGAGTCCCTGCCAAGGAGAGGGCGCGAATGTCTTGGTTCATACCCGTTCTTGGAAGCACGCTCGAGTCAAGCTGAAGACTGCATGAGAGAGCTCAAGCGGCACTCAGGGGATTTGACCTTAGATCCGTGAATGCATTGATCTGGATGACCGGGAGGATGCTCTAGCAGACCTGTTGGAAGCCAAGCTCGAGAAGCCGACTTAGCTTGCAGATCTGCTCGGCGAGGTGTCCGGTACCTACCGCACAGTGGTGCGCCGGGCCGTAGCTGTTCCATGCTTCTATGAATTTCCGTGAGCCAAGAGGAAAGCGGTAGCGGCTGTTCGTATTGCCGATCTCAAGGATTTCGCCGGCGATGCAGGCTCCTTCCGCAACTAGCAAGGAAAAGCCGAGCTGCGGGTGCTCCACGATGGACAGCAGCGTGATCGGACCGTGCTTGACGGACATCTCGACCGAGAGACCCTGACCGACCTTGCCGTGGTAGACATGAAGGGGGCGAACGCGGATGCGGTCCTGCGCGATGCGTATGTGCCCTGGGCCGTCGTGCCCCATGAGGACGAGGTCCTCAGCAAAATCGATGGCGTAGTACTCAGTGAACGAGCCGCCAGCCCCGAGCAGATCGAGGATCTTCATGGCGATGGCATTCTTAACCTCGTACTCGCCAGCTACGGGCATGCCGCTGCCGGTGAGCATGGAGGTGCCGAGAATGATGGAGCTCATGGTGTCTTCGTTTTCCGGAACACCGCTGCCACGATAGTAGTAGGCGAGCAGATCGAGGTTCTTCTGAAGGACGAGTTGATCGAGAGCCACGGACGTTCGTGCGGCTCTCGCAAGCTCGGCCGCGGAGCACTCTTCGTCGACCTCGAAGAAGGCCTGGAAGTCGGTGAGCTTCTGCTGGAGAGCGTCCGAGGATACGTGACGCCGCAGTGCGGTGAGCTCGTCGACTTCGAGGATCTCGAGATGTAGCCCGAAGCGGCCGCTGACTTGTGTGAGATCTGTTGCAATGTCGAGCATGCCGCTGTAGTAGTGGCCCATCAGGCCTAGGCGACAGTGGGCGAGCGCGTGGGCGATGGCGGCGGCCTCAAGCCAATGCTCGACCTCCTGCCAACAAACGGGATCGTTCTCGAGCATTCCGGTGACCTGATGGAACGGAATGTTGAGGCGCTTGAGGACGTTGGCAATTTCAGGGATAGGACAGGAGCTGCACCAGGCGAGCCATTCGCCAGTCATGGCGGTGCGGCTGGACATGCGATTGAAGGCGGAGTAGTCAATCGCGTCTGCTGGCTGCAGATTGAGCAAGATGACAGGAACCTTGGCTCGCAGGATCACCGGAAGGATGGTGGAGGAGAGCGCATAGGTGGTGACGTAGACGAGCAGGAGGTCGATGTCATTGCGGCGGCAGGCGTGGCCCGCCTCGAGACCCTTCTCCGGGGTGTCGACGAGCCCAAGATTGACGATGACGCGGGTCGGACTCGAAAGCTTCTGCTTGACCTGCGATAGATAGGAGAGAAGTCGTGTTTCGAGGCCTGCAAATTGCTCCCAATAGGCAGAGAGACCCAGCCCGACGAGACCGACACGCAGATGCCTATATTGGTCTTTCACGCAGGTACCTCCAGGTTCAGGCTCTCAGATCGGTTGGTTACGCCGGGCATATAGAAGACCTCATCGAGCAGGGCGAAGCCATCGGAGAGCTCGCCCGGAACTGCTTCAATGAGGGGTGCCATGTGTTGCTGCCATCGCTGATTAATCTCACTCGCGGCGAGTTGTTGCTTGAGGTGTTCGAAGTCGCGGACACGCAGGAAGAGGAAGAGTTGCTGGCCGCGACGGAAGATGGAGTACTCGGTCACTCCGAAGCTCTCCAACGCACGAATCAGCTCCGGCCAGACATGACGATGGGCTTCGTCGTACTCCTCCATCCGGTCGGCCTTGATTTGTAACAAGAAGGCGATGCGCTGCAAGAGGTCCCCCAAAAATTACGGGCTACTTCCAATGGATGATGGCCACCTCAAATGGCTCCAGGTGAAGTTGTGCGCCTTGCAGTGGTTTTTCGACGGGAGCCTGATCCTTGCCCGATGGAGCGACGAAGGTCAGGGTGGCGCCGGTGGCATCGGCTGGCAGGTCGAGATCTTTTGGCCGATTGCGCTTGTTGATGACGAGAAGCTGTTTGCCCTTTGCGGTGTCGAAGGCCTGCGCGGTCACGGCCTCGTCGGGAGCCGAGGTGGTGACGAGCTTGTCGCCGGGACCGAGGTGATCTTTGAGGAGCTTGAGGATCCAGTAGCGGGGATTCGGCTCGCCGGTCTTGTAGTCCATCATGCTGACGCTGGGGTACTGGGACTTGTAGCCGACGAGTTGCGATTCGCCGATGACGTCGATGCCCATCCTGGCGAGCTCGACGTAGAGATGGGCGTACAGGGCGCCAGCGAGGTTGTAATAGCCGGCGGGCTCATCCTTTGCGGTGTAGCCGGGGGTGTTGATCTCTTTGCCATCTTCCGGAAGGATGACACCGACTTCGTCGAGGTCGGTGCGGGTGGTGGGCGAGTAGTGCTGGCGGATGGTTTCGACAAAGCGAACCGTGTTGAGGAAGCCCGCGGCCTGATCGAAGAAGGTGTACTGCCAGTCATCGATGCTTTGATCGTCCGTGGGCGAGGCGTAGAAGTGGTACGAGATAAAGTCCAGCGGCGCGCCGGCACGGTGGTTGGCGGGGTTCAGAAAATACTCGAACATGCCCGGGTTTGTGCCGGGAGAGGCCAGGGCGGCGCCGACGAACTTGATGTCGGGATCCACCTTTCGCATGGCTGCGGTGACGATGTCGTAGAACTTGGTGTACTGCTGGGGCGTCCAGTTGTGCTCGGCGTCGATCTCGTTCAGGAGCTCCCAGTAGGCGATCTTGTAGTGGTGGTTGGACTGATGGAATTTGCCGAACTCGTCAGTGAAGCCGCCCTTGGTGTACCAGCTCAGCAGGCGGGCATAGTAGTCCGCTGCCTCCTTCATGGTGGGGTCGCGCATCTCGGTGCCTTGGGTGTACTTCCAGAAGACCTGGTTGGGATCGTCAGGGAAGGTGACCGGCTTATCGGTCTTGTACATCCACTGCGGGATGGTGCTGAAGTTGAGGATGACGGAGTGACCCTCGGTGGCCTTCATGAAGTCCTCAAGGGTGGGGTCAATGTGAGTAAAGTCCCACGAGGTTTTGCCGTCGGCTGGCGGGCTGAGTTCGGCGACGGCCTGGCGGGGGTAGGGAAGCCACGGCACGTAGCGGACGTAGTCGGCTCCGAGGGCATGGAGCGCCGCGAAGGAAGAGTCATGGAGCTTGGCGCCGCGCAGCAGCATGGGGTTGACGACGACCTGGAGGGTGGGCGTCGATTTCGAGGTGGTGACGACCTTGGACCAATCGACGGTGATGCTGGCGGGCTTTTCCTGCGCAAGGGCCGCATAGCCGGATGCAAGATAGCAGGCTGCCGTGAGTAGTGTGTTTCGCAGAGTGTGGGGCATACATGTCTCCATGGGCGGTGCGGTCAGGTCACTCCGGGCGAGAGTGGCCTAACGAGTTATTAGAAGGTGAAGCGACCACCAAGTTGAACGATTCGAGCCGATCCGCCGCGGACAGAGGAGATGCTGCCAAAACCTGGTCCAAGGGTTGTGTTGGCGTTGCCAAACTCGGTGTGATTGAAGACGTTGAAGGCTTCGAAGCGCAGCTGGAAGTTAGCACGTTCGTGGATGGGAAGCGTCTTGAAGAGGCTGGTGTCCCAGTTCTGGTAGCCAGGCTGCTCGATGGAGTTGCGGCCGGCGTTGCCTGGAACGAAAGTCGCCGGGATGGCGAATGCGGCCGGATTGAACCACTGCGTCGCGGTGCGACCAGCCTTGGGGTTTCCGACGACGTCCGGTCGCGACTGGCCGAAGGCGCCGATGTTCAGGTTGTCGCCACTCAGCGTGGGGGTGGCGTACTGGCCTGAGCTCAAGGTGGTAATGCCGTTAAGCTGCCAGCCACCGATTGCGTAGTCGACGGCGGTAGGGATGGTGTTGAGGAACCTATGGCCGCGACCAAAGGGCAGTTGCAGGTTATAGCTCAGCACAAGACGGTTGGGGATGTTGTAGTCCGAAACGCCGCGATCGTAGGTGAAGAAGTCACGCGAAAGCGCGGAGAAATCATCGGGCTGTCCGATGTCTATGGCTTTTGACCAGGTGTAGGCCGCGAGAAAGGAGACGCCATTCCGCAAGCGCTTTTCCAGCTTGGCGGTGAGGGCGTTGTAGTTGGAGCGGCCGTAGTTTGCCGTCACGAGGATGAAGCCGTACTGCGGATAGAGGATGCGGCCAGAGAGCGGGATGGTGCCGGTGGGATCGATGGAGCCGATGTTCGCGTTGTAGCGTTGATCGAGCTTCTGCCCGCTGCCGCCGGCGTATTCAATTTCGACGAGGAAGTTTTCGGCGAACTCCTGCTGGAGCGAGAGACCCCACTGGTTGATGTAGGACGTGCGGTTCTTCCGGTCGATGGTAAAGATGTTCGCGCTGGCTGGAGGAAAGGCGGTGGAGGTGTTGTCGAAGGGATTGAAGATGGAGATGGGTGTGGTGCTGCTGGGGGTGTTGCTGCGGGAGCTGTAGAAAGGGCTGCCCTGGTTGAGGAATTGCAGCTCGTTGAAGTTGTCGGTGGCGTAATAGGTGCCGGCGCCGCCGCGTAAAACGGTGCTGCTCAGCCATTTCGGTCGCCAGGCGAAGCCAACCCGCGGCGCGAAGTTGTTGCGATCCGGATCGACGATGCCGCGGCTGATGCCTTTGCCGGCGTAGAGGAACTGGTTGGTTGGGACATCGAAATACTGACTGCGGTTCTGGGCTTCGACGGGTGGGCCGGAGTACTCGTAGCGAAGGCCGAGATTCAAGGTAAGATCCTGCCGAATCTTCCAGTTATTTTGCGAGTAAATGCCGTAGTAGTTGGTGCTCAGGTGCTGCGTGGAATCGCCTGAGGCGCCGGTGATCTGATAGGGCTGGCCCAGCAGGAAGTCAGAGAGGCCGAAGCTGCCATCCTGCTTGCCGTTTGGCAGAATCGCCGAGTAGCCGCGGCTGTAGGAGAGGCTTGGGTTCGAGCCGAAGTCTGTGACCTGGTCGAATTTCTCGTGGATGATCTGGGCTCCGGCCATCAGGGTTAATTTGCCACGAGTGGTGGTGAGGTTATCGGAATATTGGTAGTTCTTGTCGTCAGCGCCGATGGCCTCTGCGACTGATCCGACGCTCCCGAATCCGGAGATTCCGAAGCTGGGAATGCCGTAGGTGAGAGGGTCTCCGGTGTTGCCGTAGTTGAGGCCGAAGAGAGAGAGGGCATAGTCGGGACCGTAGGCGGACTCGGCCTGGCGGAAGGTTGCCGAGTCGTTCACGCCGAAGCGAAACTCGTTGAACAGCTGAGCGCCGAACAGATGCGAATAGGTGACGGTCCACAGGTGATCGTTGAGCGGCGCGACGTTGCCACCGAGCGGGTTGATGGCGGGGGTGTAGAGATTGTCGTTGCTATTGGACCAGGTGACGTAGAAGTTATCGCGCGCGGAGATCCTTTGATCGAAGCGGGCGTTGTACTGATCGATGCCTTGCGTCAGCTTGGGTGTGAGCAGGGTGTTGTAGCTGGGGAAGCTGGCGCTGCCTGGCACCGCGACGTTGGGTGTGGGGATGTAGGCGATTGCTTTGAGGGCGGTTGCGTCGAGCTGGCTGGTGGGAATGATGTTGTTGGGAAACGGCGTGTTGGTCAAAGGATTGATGATGTCGACGCATTTTGCCGAACCAGGATTCGCCGCGCAGAAGGCCGAGGCAGTGGGGAAGACGCCGGTGCCGGCGCTGTCGTCGGAGAGGTCTCCGGTGAGTTGGGCGGCCGAGGGATAGATGCCGGCAAGTGGCAGGCCTTCGCGGAGGCGGAAGCCTTCGTAATTGAACATGAAGAAGCTCTTGCTGCGGCCGTTATAGAGCTTCGGGATGACCACGGGGCCGCTGAAGGTCGTACCGAAGTTGTTCTGGTTCAGCGCCGGTTGCGAGACGCCGCTCTGCTTCGAGAAATAATCGTTGGCGGCGTAGGCGCGATTTCGATTGAGCGCGAAGACGACCAGATGAAAGGGGTTGCTGCCGGCGAGCAGATCGGTGTTGACGATGGAGGCGCTGTGACCGAACTCTGCGCCGAACGTGGTGCGCTGCACGCGAAACTCCTGGATGGCGTCGACGGACGGACGAAGGCCTGTGTTGCCGAAACGCGAGTTGCGGGTCTCGATGCCGTTGACCAGATAGCTGGTGTCACTCTCGCGGAGACCGGCAAAGGAAACAGTGGTGTCCGAGCGGCCGGTCCACAGGGTTGCGGGCGAGTTGGCGCCGCTGACGGGAGCGGCACCGGTGGTGAGCTGGGTGAGCTGGACGAAGTTGCGGCCGTTGAGAGGGAGGTCTTCGATGGTTCGCTTGGTGATGGCCTGCCCCACGGCAGCGCTCTCTCCATTGAGCAGGCTGGAGCCGGCGGCGGACACCGTAACGGTGGTATCGACGGAACCTGCCTTCATCTGCACGTTCAGACTGGCGCGCTGGCCGATCACAACGGTGATGTTATCCAGCTGCGTCTTTTGGAAGCCTGGCATGGCTGCATCGAGCTTGTAGGTGCCGGGTTTGAGCTGCGGGAAGACGGCGATGCCGTTGCCGTCCGACTGCAGGTTCGTGGTCTGCGAGGTGTCGACCTGGGTGAGCGAGAGCTGGGCTTTGGGAATGACGGCGCCGGCGGGATCGGTGACGGTGACGACGACATCGCCGGTGATGGATTGGGCCAGCAGCGAGCCGAGGGAGAAGAGCGTCAGCAGCAGAACCGAACGGGTGATGAAGCGAGCGAGAGGGGATTGCGTGCCCTGATGCTCAGCGGATGACACGGGCTGCAGACGACGACGGAACGAGTGGATCATGGTGGCTCCTGGCGTGAATCACGGTGAGATCGTTGCCCGGATCTCGAGAACGAGGAGGACTGTAGAGAGCGGGCGCGAGCGGAGCTACAGGAATTTAGGGCGGAGTCCGCAATTTCGCAGGGCGAACTTGCTGCGCGGGAGGAAACCTGGGAAATCGGTTTTCGGCTAGGATGTCCGTGACGTTTTGAGTTGTCGCCGCGGTACACGTTGCGCTGGAGGATTTCGCATGGTGAAACGCGCAGGACAGAGGGTCGGAGCCGCGAGGAGAAAAACGGACTCTTCGACGAAGGATCCGGGCGCTGCACCGACCAGCACAGGCGGTGAGGCGGTTCCGGAGAACACGATCCAGTCTGTTGTGCGGGCGTGCCGCGTGCTGCGCTGTTGCCAGGAGGCGCCGGGCTGTCTCTGTCTTGACGAGATTGCTGGGCGAACAGAGCTACCGCGGCCGACGGCGTACCGGATTCTTTCTACGCTGGTGACCTGCGGGATGCTGGAGCGGCCAGCGAAGAACAGCTATCGTGCGCCGGAGAGGCAGGGCACGAGCCGCAAGTTTCGCATCGGGTATGCCTCGCAGAGCGAAGAGTTTTCATTTTCGCGACTGGTGTCAGAGAGCATTCGCAGCAGTGCGTACGATGCAGGTGTGGATCTGCTGGTGCTGAGCAATCGCTACAGCCCGAAGGTGGCGATTCGGAACGCGGAGCAGTTCGTGCGCGAGGGGGTGGATTTGGTGATCGAGTTCCAGACCAATCAGCAGAGCGCCTCGATCATCGCGTCGAAGCTGATCGAAGCGGGTATTCCAATCATTGCGATCGATATTCCGCATCCAGGCGCGGACTACTACGGAGCCAACAACTACCGTGCGGGAGTGATTGGCGGGCGGGCGCTGGGAGACGCGTGCCTGCAGCACTGGAAGGGCGAGGTGGATGAGGTCGTTCTGCTTGAGTTGTCCATGGCGGGGCCGCTGCCAAGATCGCGGCTTACCGGTATGCTGGCTGGAGTTCGTCAGATGCTTAGCAAGGTGCCGGATGGCAAGGTTCGCTTCATTGATGGGCAGGGCCGTTTCGAGAAAAGTCTCGATGTGGTGCGACGGTACCTTGGGCGCAACCGAACCAAGCGGGTGCTGGTCGGGGCGTTGAACGATCCGAGCTGCCTGGGCGCGCTGCAGGCATTTGAAGAAGCAGGCCGATCGGAGTTTTGCCTGGCGGTAGGGCAGAACGCAAGTATTGAAGCGCGGCAGGAGATGCGGCGACCTGGATCCAGGCTGGTCGGCTCAGTGGGCTTCTTTCCCGAGCAGTACGGCGAGGCGGTGATTGCCCTGGCGCTCGACCGCGTGCGCGGACGGGAGATTCCTTCAGCGACTTTCGTGAAGCACCAGCTGATTACCCCGTTCAATGTGGATGAGGTGTACCCGAACGACAAGCTGATCATGGTCGGGAAGGATGACTCGCTGCTGTTCAGCAGGCACTGACGTGAGTGAAGGCATCGGAGGAACGTGGCGGGAGGCGGCTTGTTGAGGAAGCAATGGGTGAGGCTGGGCGTAGTCCTGCTCGGGTCTGCGGTTTCGCTGAGAGCCGCTCAGCCCGAGGCACGATGGATCGCGCCGCCAAGCGACGCGGAATGCCCCGTGAATACCTTGACCTACCTGCGGAAGGTGGTGCAGCTCACGGATCTGCGCGGGGACAAGACCCTGCAGATGGCGGCGGACAGCAACGCGCGGCTGTGGATCAACGGACACATCGTGCGGCGCAAGGTGACGCGATTCTTCGAGCCGACGATCGCAACGGAAACCATAGACGCGAGGCCGTGGCTGCATGTGGGTGCGAACACAGTCGTGGTGCTGCATCACAGCTGGGGTCCAATCGTCACCTTTCAGCGCAAGGGATGTCTGCATGCCGGCGTGTATCTGTCGTCGAGCTGGGTGGTGTCCGACGCAAGCTGGAAGGCTCGGCGCGCGGTGGAGTTTGCGCCCAACCTGGAGCAGATTACCGGCCTGCCGCCGGGCAAGGGCGCGCATCGCATCCGCTTCGCGCAGTTTGTGGACGGAGAGCAATTGCCCGGGCCGGCCATGTTCGGAGCGCGCTACAACGATGCGGGATGGCAGTCTGTGAAGGTAGTCGAGGATGGGCCATGGCCGGTGCATCCTTTGCCGACGGGGACACCGGGGCAGGACGAGCATGAGGTGCGACCCACGCTGTTGCTCGCGCAAGGACGCGCCGCGGAAGAGCACGTAAGTGGAGTGCATCCTGTGGCCATTGAACAAGCGATCCTGAAGGCCAGACTGTCGCCTGCAGGACCACAGGCCATCCCGATGCCGCAAGCAATGCAAGTTGTGGGAGAGAAGGGCGAGACCCGGTACGTAACGGTTGATTTTGGCAGACCGGTTCATGGGTATCCGTTTCTCACTGGGAGCGCGACCGGCGCGGCGCCGGTCATCGATTTTGCCTATGGAGAGCTGGCGCGATCGCCGCTGACAGGCGAGCCGCTGCTGAACGAATCGGGGTGGCTGAATCCCGAGGCCATCGTTGGGCAGGGCTATGTGGATCGCTATAGCGCGACTGCGAAGCGACAGCATCTCGAGCTCGCCGACGAACGAACAGCGCGATGGTGGACGCTGCACCTGTACTTCCCGGAGAAGGGGCGATACCGGATTGAGGACCTTGGATTTGTGAGTTCGCAATATCCTGTGACGGTCAAGGGAAGCTTTGCGGCGAGTGACCCGAGAATGGAGCAGGTGGTGCGCTTGAGTCTCGAGCACGCGAGAATCTCAATGAGTGACACCTACGTGGACACACCGGGACGAGAAGATGGGCAGTGGCTCGAAGATGCACGGTTGCGGGCGGAGTTGGCGGCGGAGTGGTTCGGGGATGTGAGACTGCGGCAGCTCTTCCTCCGGCTGGTGGCGGAAAGTCAGCTATCGAGTGGAACCTTTCATCCTTTTCCCCCCAGCAACTATCCCATCGTCTCGAATGCAGATTGGGCCATGGAATGGGTCGGCGCTCTCTACGACGACTATCTGTGGACGGGTGAGACCACACGGATCAAAGCGTACTGGCCACACGTGGAGGCGTTCTGGCAACATGTGCTGGCTGCTGTCTCGCCCACCGGCCTGTGGGTCGAGGACAAGGTTTTCGCTGACATCCGGATCGGTGTGCACCCCGAGCACGGGCAATCGAGCGGGATCGTGACGGCGCAGCTTATTGATCGCCTGCAGCTCTCGATCGTGATGGCGAAAGCGTTGGGGAACACGGCGGATGCAGCGCAATGGCAGTCTATTCATGATCGCCTGCTGCAGTCGTTCACGCGGGATCACGTCGTCCCGCAAGCGGGCTCCGTTCCGCAGCATGTCGATGACGTGGCGGAGCCGGGTAAGGCTCAGATACACCGTGGGTACAGCCAGGCGGCGCAGGCCATGGCAATCAGTGCGGGCCTGTTGCCTGGGGCGCAGGCCAAGGCGGATCTGGAGTATGCGTTCGGCGCGCCGGATGGATCTCCGCCAACAGGAGTCGATCGCTGGAACAACCCGACGTATCTCTTTCGCTCACTCGATGCTCTGTCCTCCGTGGGTCTGTCTGAAAGGGCCGCGCACCACCTGTTCGAACGCTTCAGTCCGTACCTGCCAGGAGATCCGAAGAACGAAACGCCGAAGCTGCTGCAAGGGCCGTTTGGCGGTCCGCTTCCGGAGTACTGGGTGAGCCGGGCAGATCTCGGTCTCGCTCCGGGCGTGTCCGCCTCGACGCAGCCAATCGATGCGACCGGCTCACATGGGTGGAGTGCGGTCGGACTGGTGTGGCTGCATCGTAGGCTGCTTGGCGTGACGATTGCGACCCCGGGGGGCGACACTCTGGCGATAGCGCCCAACGCTGCCGGCATGAAGCATGTGGAAGGCACCACTCTCACGCCGCATGGTGCCGTGACGATTGCCTGGTCACCACAGGAGCCACTGCTGACGATCGACCTACCGGAGGGGGTCCGCGCCCACGTCAGTATGCCGCCCGAGCTTGACCCGAGCCGTCGTGCCAACTCACTGCAGGTTCCCTCCACGTGTAAAGAAGAAGCGGGCGCGAGTTACCGCTGCACCGGCAGGCATCTTGTCTTTAGGAGTTTCAGGTAGCTATCCCTGATCGGCGCCGAACGTTGGATCTGCTTACCTCTTGCACGTCCTGGATGGATACCCATCTCTTGAACTTGCCCTGGTCGATGGGCGGGGACCTGACAGAAACCGGAACTGCGCGACGGCCTAGGGACGGAGCCATATGCAGTTCTTCATCTTCGCAGCCGTCAGCCCCTGTCCCCATTCGTTCAGCGCTAGCTTTCGGCAGATTGACGAACGGGCAAGCCTCGGCCTTTAGAAATGCGAGCTGCGTATGAACGGCGCCACGACTGGCCAGGACGAACCCGGCGCGAACGGTGGCGCAAAAGTAGAGCTAGTCGCCTCGGTAGAAGCCGACCAGGACGGCATCGAAGCCGTGAGTCCCTGGCATATAGCCGCCGATGACGAGTTCCTGCGCAAGCTCGACGCGCAGCTTGGTCCATGCGCCGATCCGTCTTCCCTGCTCGTAGGTACTGGCGAGGCGCTTAGCAGCTCGACTTCAGCTCGATGAGGCCTGCGGCGAAACCGGTTCCACTCTTCAGAGACGGGAAGGAATCGAGCGGTTAGGGTTCCGGCTGCTGGTGGTGTGAGGCGCGTTTACCAGGACTATCAGAAGGCCAGCCAGCTATCGACGCCTTTGCGACCTCTTGCAGCATGGTCCTGCTCGCTCCATCCCGTGCAAGGGTGGACATGCCTTGCATCGTCGCCATGGTCATCGATGCCAGTGCGCGGGCATTCGTTTCAAAAGGCAAGCGTCCTTCTCGAATGTCACGTTCGGTCCGTTTCTGAAGAGCCTTGCGGCTTGCTTCCCGTACCTGTTTCAGAGCCGTTCGCCGCCGCTGTATCTCCTAATCAACCAGCTAGCGTGGTGCGCCAGGAAGGCACGTATGAGGCGCTTTATTTGCGGGCAACAGAAGATCGATTCCTTACAAATGGCCCCTGTGCGACCTGCTATAACCCGAAGCGCCTGCTCCTATGCATCTGGTGAGACGCTCACTTTCCTACTCCCCATCGGTCCTCAAGAGCCAGTCTCGGGCAGCCTCGTATTCGGAGGGTGAGAATACCTTCACCAAGAGTGATGGGAGAAGAAAGTCCTCTAGTTCGATGATGCGCCTAACGTGTGCTGATTCGGTCAACACGCCTAGTCGCAGCAGCAGCCCATCATCACTCAATCTATGGATGAGAAACCGCAGGTGCTCCACAATGGCCTTCCAGTCCATCTCGGCTTGATCAGACCAATTCAGAAGCGCCACAACCCGCTTCTGAGCCAAGAGCCAGGCTTCCAAACGATCCTGAACTGCCGCTATGTCTTGCCTGTCAACGAAACCATCGGCGTTTATGAAAACGATCTTTCGCTGTTCCTGTGAAATACTGAGCATCTTACCCTCCTCCCCCGGCCAGTGTCTCGCCGGAGAGCAGCTAAAAGTCATTGTTTCCAACGACCTTCTAAGGGTTTAGACGTTCTTTGAACGTAGATGTGAGTGAGGAACTCACAGGCATCAGCATGGCGTTGTGAGTGCAAGAGGTGTTCTCAGACGAGCGAAGAACTTCTTCGACTCAGCAATCATGCTGGCACGCTCTGCATCATCCTTTCTCCGGGTCGTTGGCATAAACTTGATGGGGACGGCGGAGGCCAATAACGGCTTGCAAACAGACACGCACTCTTCCCCATGGCCGTATTCCTACTGGACCGTGATTGTTCTCGCAATCACGATCGGGATCGCCACGTTCGGTTCCAGCCTTCTCGTGGATTGGTTGGCTCACGGCATTGCACGCCCTATCTACTTTTCAGACGTTCTCACAGGCTGCGCTGCGTCTGTGTTCAGCGGCGGCGCGTTGTTTCGATTGCAAGTGAGGCGTCGGCAGCTACACGCGCGTATGCAGATCATCGAAGACGTGAATCATCATGTGAGGAACGCCCTTACTGCAATCGTCCTTTCGACTGCTCTTCGAGACGACCCGGAGCTGAACGCGCTTGTGCGGGATGCCGGCGAAAGAATTGATTGGGTTCTGAGCGATGTACTTTCCCGAGCGGTGAAGGAAGGCAGTACACCTCAGAAGCGATCTCGCTGGAGCCCTGGGCTCAGGCTGGAGCATCGACCAGGCAAGCCGTCAATTAAACGGGTTGAGAGTCGAAACGCGAAAGGATCCTCTTGCGGTATTTAGCTTTGGCGACCGATTACGATGGAACTCTTGCAACCGATGGAAAGATTAACCCAGAAGCTATGGAGGCGCTCAGGCGACTTCGGGCTTCGGGGCGCCGCGTAATTCTGGCGACTGGCCGACGCTTGGCGGACCTTCGCAGTGTCCTGCCCCAAATGGAACTTTTCGACTGTGTCGTCGCCGAGAACGGTGCGGTGCTGTACCTCCCGCAGACCAAGGAGGAGATACTGCTTAGCCCGCCGTTGCCGTCTTCCTTCGTGGATCGGCTCCGAGCGCTAGGCGTTCCGCATATTGAGGTCGGCCAGGCGATTGTCGCGACGACCATCCCACACCAGAACGCAGTACTCCAGGCCATCCATGAGAGTGGCCTGGAACTGCTGATTGTGTTCAATAAAAACGCAGTGATGGTGCTGCGTACAGGCGTCAACAAAGCCAGTGGGTTAAGTATTGCCCTGAGAAGACTCGGACTCTCCTTTCATGAAGTCGTGGGAGTAGGCGACGGCGAAAACGATCAGTCCTTTCTTGAACGATGCGAGTGTTCCGTTGCAGTTTCCAATTCTGCGTCTTCCATCCTCGAGCTCGCAGATGTTACGACCAAGGGAGCCGCAGGCAAAGGCGTAGCAGAACTGGTCGATGAACTAATTGCGAATGATCTTCAACGGATGGAGGACAAATCGAAGCGTAATCGCATTCCGCTGGGGTTGCTTGGAAACGGCGAGCCGTTGACGATCTCAGCTTACGGTGCCAACATCCTTATCGCTGGACCGTCGGGAAGCGGCAAGTCGACGATTACGACGGGCTTGGTAGAGCGACTCATCGAGCAGACCTACCAAGTCTGCATCGTCGATCCAGAAGGAGATTACGGGAGCTCAAACGATGTAGTGGCGCTTGGAGACAGAAGTCGCGCCATTAGCATTCGCGAAGTTCTGAGCATCCTCGAAGATCCGAAGGTGAACGTAAGCCTCAACCTACTCGGCATCGAGCTCGCAGACCGTCCAGGATTCTTTGGCCAGCTGCTGCCAAGCCTTCGCACTCTGCGAACGAGAACAGGCAGGCCACACTGGTTGATCTTTGACGAGGCGCATCATCTCGTTCCTTTGGACTGGGGTCACTTGCCAGAAATCCTACCTCAGAGGCTGGGCGAAACAGTTTTCGTCACGGTACAGCCGGATCACCTGCCCCACGCCATCCTGAAGATGATCGACGTTGTCGTTGCCGTGGGGCCTTCACCCAAAAACACCATTATGAACTTTTGCACGGCTATGGGTCTCCACCTCGAATGGCCCGCGGGTCTCGATCATCTAAACGGGAATGCAGTCCTCTGGTTCCCTTCGACTAGATCGCTCCCATCTTCCGTTCGGATCATGGCACCAAAAGGCCTCCGCATCAGGCACCGTCGGAAATACGCTGAAGGCAATATGCAATACCACAGCTTTTACTTCCGAGGTCCCGATAACCGTCACAACATCAAGGCTCACAACCTAGCCATCTTTTCGCAAATAGCTGAAGGTATCGATCAAGAGACGTGGCTCTTCCACCTCCGGCGGCATGACTATTCCAACTGGCTGAAAGACGCGGTTAAAGACCCGTATATGGCGGAACAGGTGGCCCGAACCGAACTCCAATTTCCTCACGATGCGAGAGAATCGCGCAGGTTGATCAAATCCATCATTGAAGCTCGGTATACGCTGCCTGAATGACGAGCCACTCGTCACTAAAATGCAGACCGACTCGAGATTGGTCAACTCCGGAGCGTTTACATTGCAGCGTACAGGGCTCACCTCGGTTCTCGAACCACTGTTGAATGCCGTGTGGATGACGCCATCTGAGAGTGCGACGGCGCTACGCAGGCTGTCCAGATCTTCGAGCGTGCCACGGTGGGCCTCAGCGCCTGCTGCCACAAGGGACTCGCACCCAACCTCTGAGCGACGGAGACCGAGCACCTGGTGCCCCGCAGCAAGCAGGTCATTCACGATAGCCGAGCCGATCTAGCCAGTGGCTCCAGTTACAACACACGCATGAGTCATCCTCCAGGGCATTGCAAGCTTGAAAGTTGCGGCTGATCACAGTCGACTAGCCGAGAAAAGGTTGTCCGCTCCCCGCTGTCACTCCGCCATCGACCGGCAGGATGACTCCGGTGATGAAGCGGGCGTCCTCCGAAGCGAGAAAGGCGACGGCACCGGCGATGTCGGCCGGCGTAGCGTAGCCTGTGAGCGCCATGCGCTGGTTGAACTTTGCAACGAATTCCTTGTCGGCAATCGCCGCCTCGCTCATTTCGCTCAGGGTGAGCGAGGGAGCCACGGCATTGACCCGAATGCCGAATTTGCCGAGGTCGAATGCGAGCGCACGGGTGAAGTTCACGACGGCGCCCTTCGCGGTGTTATAAGCGCTGAAATTCCAATCGCCTCCGAGACCTGAAGCGGACGCAGTGTGGATGATGCTGCCCTTCGTTTTCTTAAGGTGCGGCAGCGCCGCCTGGGCGCAGTGGAAGCAGCTATCGACGTCGGTTTCCATGATGGAGCGCCAATCTGCCAGAGTCGTACTTTCAAAAGCTTTCAGAACGGCGTAACCGGCGTTCGACACCAGCACGTCCAGTTGTCCAAAGCGGGTGATGGCGGCCTGCACCATGTTCTCGACCTCGGCGCGTTTGGAGACATCCGCAACAGTGACAAGCGTGCACGAAGCTCCGAGTTCAGTGGCGATGCGATCAAGTTTATCTTTGCGACGGGCGGCGAGCACGACATTGGCGCCCTCGGCGGCGAAGCGGCGAGCACAGCCTTCGCCGATTCCTGAGCTTGCACCGGTGACGATCACGGTCTTCCCGGCAAAGCGCTGTTCGGTGGAGAGCATTGTCATCGAGTCACCTCTCTCCGTTCTGCTTGCAGTCGCGCTGCGACCGCGGACAACCAGCCATAGGTGAGAACCGCCATCAGGGTAAGCAGCGGGGTGTTATTCGTGCCCACTCCCAGGGCGATTAGAACAGGAGCGGCAAGCCCCGTGGCGATGCTGTAGCTGCTCCACCCTTTGTGTCCTTGGGCGCGGAATCTACTGGCAAAGACAAAGCAGGCAACAATGAGCGAAAGAACGACAATCAGGAACCCAACGCTGTGGATCGCCGCATGGTGGCTCATCGTCGGCAACATACCCGCGGGAGCGCCACTGCTCGGCGGAAAGCTATATCCCGGGTCCGGATGGAACAGGCCAGCCAGAATCAGGCCCAAGCCAAAGGTTGCAATGAGCAGCGGTCCCCAGGTTCCACCCTTGCTGCCTTTTAAAACTCGTCGCATACCCATGGCGCATGCCAGCCCGAGCAGCCCTGTGACGATGAAGTTGGCAATCTGAATCCACCCCAGATCGCCCAGGCTCAACAGGCTGAGCGGAGCCCGCCGAAGATCGAAGCCGGCGCGAGTGAAGGCCTGACCAAACACCACGGCGAAGAACAGAGGAGCGATGGCGATACCGCAAACCAGTAAGCCGTTGGTCAATGCACCTGGAGGAGTGTTTCCAGCAATCGTTTCGCTCTCAGCCACAGCGATCTCGTATTTGTTTTCCATCAGAGCTCCCGTCAGTCTGCTTCAACTATCCACCGTTAAGTTATGCCTGTAAAGTAGTGCGATTATCATGGTATAAAGGTTAACAGGATGAGCGAGCGCAACGCAACTGAACCCATGCTGGGTACTTATCTGAAAGGCCGTCGAACAAAGCTTGACCCGTCCGCCTTTGGGTTTCCGCAAACGCGCCGCCGCACGTCCGGCCTGCGCCGCGAGGAAGTAGCGCAACGTGCCGGCATCAGCACGACCTGGTATTCGTGGCTGGAGCAGGGTCGTGGCGGTGCACCCTCTGCGGATGTTCTCGATCGACTTGCGCAGGCGCTCATGCTGACAGACACAGAGCGCGAACACCTTTTTCTCCTCGGACTTGGTCGATTGCCCGAGGTCCGTTATCGATGCAGTGAAGG
This sequence comes from Granulicella sp., assembly GCA_965200515.1. Lineage (GTDB taxonomy): Bacteria > Acidobacteriota > Terriglobia > Terriglobales > Acidobacteriaceae > Granulicella. Next base: position 45,205 of record CBDAUT010000012.1, read on the forward strand.
TATTACGCCAAGGTTGCAACGCGTCCTCGATGCTCTACTCGGAACCCCTGCCCTCATCAAGTCTGCGACATGGGACGTTGTTGCCTGGAACCGAGCGGCCACGATCATCCTGCCCGATTACGGAGCTCTTCCGCCTCAGCAGCGCAACATGCTGCGCCATGTCTTTCTCAATCCTCTCTCCCGGGCCGCGCAATATGACTGGGAAAGCGTTGCGCGGTCTGTCGTGGCCGCGTTCCGGGCAGATGCGGCTCGCGCAGGGGCGATGGCTGAAGTGAGTGCATTAGTCAACGAACTTTCTCTGCTTAGCCCGGAGTTTAAGACCATGTGGCGGGATAACGAGGTCTGCACCTACGGCGACGCCGTAAAGCACATACGCCATCCCGTTCTCGGCTCCATCAGCTTTGAACTGTCCACCTTCGGAGTCGATGGCCGGGCGGATCTCAGTATGCTGGTCTACAGCCCAGCGACATCGGCGGACGCCGATAAGTTTCGATCCTCGATTGAGGCGATACCCGGAACCTGAAGAAACCTGATCTCCTTGCGCTTGCCGCATCACAGCACACAAGTCACAAAAGATCGACACTGAAGTACGGAGAGGCCGCTTGGAGACGAGGAACGCTCACGTTGAGTCGATGCGCCTCGTTCAACAGATCACGACAGAAGTGCGTTAGCGTACATAAATTTCCGCTTTTTGAGGTGACGCCGGGTATCCGCCTTTTGTGCGCGGCAGACGATTGCGGTAGGCAAAAGCAAGAGAGCCTTCCAGATTGGACGGAGCTTCACTCATGCCTTTCGAGGTTGCTTTCGTGCGGGAAGCGGCTAAGCCGGCTTCCCGCCACGAAATTAAGCGGGGATCGTAAAGCCGAGGCTGCTAAGCGCCGCTTCGGCTGCCTGCTGGTCCTGCTCGGCGGTGCCACCGGAGACGCCGATCGCACCGATGACCCTACTGTTTTCGATCACGGGATAACCACCGCCGACCGCTACAAGTCGCGGGCGATGCGCAAGCTGCGAGACAAGTGGGTTCGTAAGAATCGACGCCCATGTGTGGGTAGACAGTCCAAAGGCTGCGGCAGTCCACGCTTTGTCGATTGCAACGTCCGCCGCCAGGAACGGGCAGGCATCGGTGCGCTCAAAGGTTTTGAGATTTCCCGCCGCATCCGTGACCGCGATCGCCACTTCAAATCCGATCTGCTGAGAGGTTGCGCGGGCGATCTCGATCAGCTCATTCGCTGCTTCGATGGTGATGGTCCGGGCTTGGGTCGATTTCGTTGCAATTTCAATGCTCACGGTTTTCTCTTTCTTCAGTAGATACTTTCAAGGGTGCTTAGTTCACACGGACGACGAGCTTGCCAACGTGCTGCGCCGATTCGAGGTCCTTCAACGCAGCCGGTGCGTCATTGAACTCGTACACCTTCTCAATGACCGGTTGAATCTTCAGTGACTCGATCGCTGCGTTCATCGAGTCGAACATCGCGGTGGAACCGACATAGATGCCTTGGAGCCGGATATTTTTACCAAGCACCGGAAAGGGGTTTACCTGACCGTCCGCACCGGTCAGCACGCCAATAAGGCTGATGGCGCCGCCATAACGGACAGCCATCATGGACTTTGCGAGTGTGCCCGCGCCACCTACCTCGATTACGTGATCGACGCCCAAACCACCGGTCAACTTCGCGATTTCCTTTTCCCATTCAGGATGTGTGCGGTAATTGATCACTTCGTGAGCGCCAAGCGCGTGAAGCCTCTCACCCTTGGCTTCGCTCGATGTCGTCGAAAGCACTTCAAAACCAGCGGCCTTTGCGAACTGCAAAGCGAAGATTGATACGCCGCCAGTTCCAAGCGTGAGGATCGTAGAGCCGGGCTCTAACTTTGGGCCGGTCTCCATCAACGCATTCCAGGCAGTCAACCCAGCGCAAGGCAGCGTGGCGGCCTCTTCAAAGCTCAGGTGGCTGGGGATACGAACAATGCCATCAGCGGGAAGCACCACATACTCGGCAAGCATGCCGCTCGCCGTTCCCCCCAGGGCAGCATTGGGATACTCCGCCCGGAACTGTCCGGACTTCCAATGGGTGAAGAAAGAACCCACGACCCGGTCGCCCCCAGCCCAATTTGTAACCCCCGCGCCCATCGCCACAATCTCACCAGCACCGTCTGAAAGGGGGATTAGCTCCCCAACGGTGGGTGCGCTATAACGGCCTTTGGCAATCATCAGATCGCGGTAATTGAGTGAGGTGGCTTTCACCTTAATGACGACTTCGCCAGGGCCAACCTCGGGATCACGAAGTTCTCGCTGCTGCCAGAGTTCTACATCTTCTCCAACCTGTGTTAAGACGTATGCCTTCATGTTGCTGCTCCTTCTTCCAATAACCAACCGGGTACGGCTGCTCACTCATAACCTTCAACCGGCTTCCTGGTTCAGGCTAGCAACTACGCAGTAGAATTGTAAGTACGCACTGTTTGTTGACATAGGAACCAAAAGGATACCGCCATGCCAAAACCCCGCCACTCCAGTTACGATTGCAGCCCTGGCTGTGCGGTCGAAGCCACTATTACCCTGATCCACGGCAAGTGGAAGTGTGTCATCCTCTACCACCTGCTCGATGGAACACTTCGGTTCAATCACTTACGCAGGCTGATTCCCGCCGCAACGCAACGCGTGTTGACGGCCCAACTCAGGGAGTTGGAGACGGACGGATTAGTCAAAAGGACGATCTACCCGGAAGTGCCTCCCAAAGTGGAGTATCAGCTTACCGATCTTGGCTGGGGTCTTGAAGCGGTGCTGAAGTCGCTGGGTGCCTGGGGCCACGACCACATGAACTTATTCAACCAAGGCAAGCCCTAGTGAGCTCGAAGTGGAAGAGCAGCAACGTAGAATCGCAAAGCTGCAGGCGCGCGGAGCCTGACGTTGTAGGCGTGGTTGCGGTACCGGCTTCGCCCCCTTGCGCCTGTGGCGGGCAAACCGTCATTTTCCTTCTTTAGCTTCTGTTTTTACAGGGAGTGTTTTTGCTCAACGACGACTTTGTACGAGAGCAGACAGCATCGCCACATGAGGCTTCATGATGTTCCTCCTTGTATCTGGGGGAGGGGGTAGAAGGTGAAGAATATGCTTCGCGGTTCTGCCGACCGCGTTTGCGTCTCATTACAGCGCGATCCTTCTACATGAAAAATGAAGTCGCGATCAATCGTGTTCCAGTGAACTTGTTTTTATAGTGGTCTAAGGGCTTCTATTTAGAGGCTTTCTTTGTTAGGCCCTTGTACTCTCTGAAATGTCCGTTTCAGAGAGTACGCAAACTGATGAGCATGCGATTCTGGGTACTGATCAAAGAATTCCTGCTTCCGCAGCTTGATAGACGGTTCGGATCGTCGGCCTGTACCCAAGGTTGCGGAGCTTGGACCCGTCCATGCGGCCCATCCACGGGTTAAGCAAAGGATCGTTAGAGGGACTGATCGTGGCTCCAACGACCCGAGCCATCTCATAAATAGATGTCGGTGCGTCGTCCGTCACGTTCACGATCTGTCCATCCATGGCCCCTGTCAGGGCTAGTTTCACCGCTCCTGCGACATCACGCTGATGAATCATACTGAAGGTCTGCGCCGGATGCATCTTGTGCGCTGGAGCTAGCTTTGGGATCGAGGCCAGGTGTTCGTCACCGTCGCCATACACAAAACCAAGCCGCAGAACGCTCCAGTTGAGACCACTGTCGCCAAGCTCCTTTTCAGCCGCAACCTTGCTTGCGGGGTACGCCTGCTTCGGCTCTACCGGGTCGTCCTCCAAGCCTGGGCGCATGCTTTCGTTACTGTAGACAAGGGAGGTGCTCGCCATGATGAAGCGCGCTTGCGGTGCGTGCTCCTTCACGGCAGCGATGAGATGACGTGTGCCGTCGAGATTGGCTCGCCAGATCTCAGCTTCGTCGGCAGTGCGGAACACAGCTGCAAGATGCACGACAGCCGTGATGCCCTCCAGAGCAGATTGGAGCGACTCGGGCACGAGAAGATCGCCCTCTGCGCGTGCAACTCCCGCAGGAACTTCCTTCCCCATGCGTACCAGGGCGCAACATTCGACTCCATCCTCCACGAAACGCCGCAGAAGACGCGATCCAACGAGACCGGTTCCGCCAGTGACTAATACTTTCATGCCTTATTCCTTTCCAGTACGTGTTCATTGAGGCGCTCCGTAGCACCTTGAAGCACTCTGCGAGCGGTTTCCAACTCCGACTTACCGAAGCCATCGAACGCGGTGGACAGAATGAGCGTTGCTGGATCGGGGAGCTCTTCCCACAGCTTCTTTCCTGAAGCGGTGAGGCGGAGAGATCGTTGACGCTGGTCCTTCACATCAGGAACCTGCTCAATCAAACCTTTTCGTACCAGCGTTGATACGACGCCGCTTAAGGTGGCTTTCTCAATCTGGAGCAGCTTTCCCAAGTCCCGCTGCAACGTCGGTCCGGCGTTCGCCAACCGGTGAAGCACATACCACTGCGTAGAACCAAGGTCGTACGGCCGAAGCAGAGCATCCATCAATGCTCGGCCTGCGAAGTAGCATCTCTTCGCCCAGGCTCCTACCGAGTCAGGTTCCGGTTTGTGGTCAAAGTCTGCCATCTAAAAGATACTCGTTCGCTACCTAACTTATTAGGTTCGGTAGCGAACGTTTTGTCAATTGGTGGTCCGAGGGTTAGATCCCCATCAACGTGCTTTTCGTCAGGGAAGGACAATCTGTTCGCTACCAGGTTGAAATCGAGGCCGAGTTGGCGGCAAACGCCTGGCGCTCACTCACGGCCAACACGGCTGCCGCCGCAGCCACCGTGCGACGCCCGGCCCGCACGTCACTCAACACTTCCATACGCTTCAACTCACGTTCGCTCATCCTTGTCCACGCCATCCTTAGAGCCTGACAGTTCTAATGAGCGGGAACATGACACTTCTAAAGAGCGCCTACAGAGCAACCATACATAATCTCTGTGATCGGTCCTAGCTGGCCAAGGCGCAACTCGCCACTAACGCTGGCGAGTTAGCCTCAAAAGCTTTTCGCCAGTGCGAACCTGACCTGGAATGGCTCCACTGGATGGAACACGTTGGTGAACGCTGGCACCGCTGCGGGCGTGATCTGCGAAGTGTAGGCGTAATCAATATCGTGATCGTGACGGTCAAGCAGGTTGAGGAGTTCGGCTGACAGCCGCCACTTCTCGTGAAAGCGATAGCCAAGTTCTGCGTTGACGAGCGCCGTAGCACGCGAACGGTAGAGCCCATCGGAGGTCAGGTCGCGGGGACCGAAGTAGCGCAGCCGCAGGCTGGAGGAGAGACCTTGGAGATTGTGCAGCGTGACACCGGAGGAGATCACGGCACCAACTGCCTCGGGAACACGCTTCCCGCCCGGACTGTCCGGGGCTGCATCGTCTCCGTCCGTCTCTGTGAAAAGAGCTTTTGAGTTCGCAAAGTCGAGGTCGACCGTTACATGCTCCAGGGGCGTGTAAAAGTTTGCCCATTCGACACCATAGCGCTCGCTGGGCTGATTCGATGCCGTAGTACCACCGGTGTCTCCCGATTGCTGCAGCTCGGAAGTGCTGTGCAGAAACCAGACGGATACGGTGCTTTGCAAATGGGGCACTGCCGTTGTTCGGACGCCAAACTCACCGCCTTTTGTCGGAATCAGTGGTGGGATCGGCGTGGAAGGGGTGTTCGGATAGGGGTTCTCGCCCGATATGGGCTCAAGTGTTTGCGTGGTCCCGCGCCCGTCGTTGCTGTGAAAGCTGAAGCCCGCCTGCGTGTAGAACTCCGTCCTGTACCAAGGGCCGAACACCAGGCTCGCCTTCGGGCTGGGGAGCACCTTGGAAGCCGAGCCGGAGTTCGCAGCCGTAGCGAGGCTGGTCACGTGAAAGAGTTGCGCGTCTCCACGGACACCGATGATGGAGCGAAGCTTTTCGGCCCACTGGATCCGGTTCTCCGCATAGAAGCCGACCTGCGTGTCGGTGAACCGGTCCGCCCGCGTGGTCGCAGGCAGCGTGCTGCCACTGGAAGAGTCGGTCTTGTCGACCCGGACGCGGTCTTGCGACTGGAAGAGACCATTGTGGATCCAGTCGTTCCGCACTTGTAGCCCCACGGTGTTCTCCATCTTGCGGCCAAACACCTCGCCGAATTGGGTGTGGTGCGCGTCCAGGCCGGCGACCCATCTCCGGTCGCGCTGGTTGAACTGGTCACCGCGCTTCGGATCGCTAAGGAAGTAGGTGAAGTCGGAAAAGAGATTGAGGTCGTAAAAGAAGCCATAAGCACTGATCCTGGTGAGGGAACTGGCGCCCTGATGGTGCCACTCACCCTGCAAGCTGTGACGTTGTGAGTGGCCGCCGTCAGTTGGATTCAGCGTTCCGTAGTACCCGACGAGAGGCACAGCGTTTTCTGCGATCTGGTCGCTGGAGTTCCAGCTTCCGGCGTACGAACGTCCCGTAACGCTGAAGCCGTTGGCGATCCCGCCCTGGCTGTAGGTCACAATCCCGTTCAGTTTGTAGTAGTTGTCAGGATGTGTCCATGGTCCATCGTCGTGGAAAACCTCGCCACCGAAAAGGAGATTGCCGCGGCTGAGCTTCTCCGACACGCCGAAGACGGCTCGCCCATAGCCGTACATCCCTCCCTCAACCTGGAAGAAGTTCTGCGGCAGGACTTTGAAGAACTCAAGGTGAGCCGATCCGGCCGAACCATAGTTGCCCACGTCGGCATAGTAAGGGCCTTTCTCGAAGTTGAGCCGGTTCACGAATTCCGGGATCACGGTGTTCATGTCCGCATAGCCTTCGCCGTGCGCGTGCGAGGGCAGGTTCAACGGCATGTCGTCGATGAAGATCGCAAAGTCCGTGCCGTGGTCGAGATTGAAGCCGCGTAGGAAGTACTGATTAGCCTTCCCTCCACCGGCATGCTGGGTGATGATGAGGCCCGGTACGGTCTCTAGCACTTCACCAGAGCGGAGGATGGGCCGCTCCTGCAGCTGCTCCGCACCCACCGTGCCCTGCGTCGCGGAGTTTGCAATGCCGGTAAGGTCATCCTCCCGGCCCTGCACGTCGATTGATGTGCGGACACCCCCAACAGAAAGAACGATGTGCAAGGGAGGTTCGTAGTCTGCGATTTGCACCGGCAGTTCCTTAGCCTGGAAGCCGAGCACCGAGACGAACACGCGGTAGCTGCCACCCGGGATCTTGGACATGGCAAAGCCGCCGCTCTTATCGGTTTGCGTGGTCTTCTGCACCGAACCATTTGTGCTCCTCACCAGCACCGTCGCCCCGGCGATCACCGCGCCGGACGCATCTACCACGGTCCCTGTCAGTACGCTTGACGAGTGGGTCGGCTCCTGTAAGAAAGTAGCGAACACAGTGGAGGACACATGCTGCGCGGAAAGCACCGACGCTCCGGCAAGGATCAGAACAGGTACAGACCTAAGAAAGAGCAACATAGAAGTGAGCAAGCAGATTATCCTGCAACATCCGCGCGTTTTTACCCGGCGACTCTCGGTGTTTGTCCGACACGCTGCACAAGTGAATAGGTTACGTCAGCGATTGCAGGCCCAACCAGTGCTGAATGGGCGGGATTCGACGGAAGACGAAACGTTCGAGTGCCAGGACGATGACGAGCGACGCGCCGAGCATTGGCAGATACAAGCCGAATGCGACAAGCAGCATTGCCAGCGCCCATGAGAAGCTCGCCCTCCTAGGGGGAAGGGGAGCCCCTAGCAGACCGACAATTCTCCTGCGCCACCAAAGCACAACCGCGCTCACGCTGAGCAGGACTAGCCCCAGCGCTGTAAACAAGCCGAGCAGTTGATTGAAGAGACCGAAGAGCTGCCCTTCGTGGGCGGCTACTCCGATGCCGACCAGCCGGTCCACCCAGGGACGCTGTTCGAAGTTCTCACGACTCCTTACGCCTCCTGTGCTGGGGTCTAGGGCAACGACTGCTCGGAGCGGCCGGTTCTGCGCATCGGACTTTGCAGACCATAGCTTGCTGGGGGACATCGGCGGCATGATGAGCACGGGGTAGGCCAGATGTAGCGCCGCGACCGCGGGAACAAGGCGGTCAAGTGGGGCGTAGGCGTGAAGCTGGACTGGGCCGCTCATGGCATGGCTCGTGTGGCCGGAGTGCTCCATCGACATACCGGCCATGCTGTCTGCATTCATGGCCACACGGTTGTCGATCTCGGAGGAGCGTCCCGTCGTCCAATCCTGCCGAACGATGCTGCTCCCGCTCATGGAACGCAACGCTTTGAGATAGCCGCCCCAACTCTTCGCCCAAGGCAGGCCAGTAAAGAGGAGGAACAGCGCGAAGGCAGACACCCAAACGCCTGTGACGGCATGAAGGTCTCGCCAGAAGATCCGCTTGCCAGCATTCAGACGGAAGTAAAGAACACCGGCGAGCTTCGCCGTCTGCCGTGGCCACCAGAGGTAGAGACCAGTCACGATCATCACGATGGCCCATGACGCGGCCAACTCCACGATGCGCGAGCCCCAGTCTCCCGCCATCAGTTCTCCGTGTAAACGGAAGACGACGCGCATCGGACGCTTGTCTTCGCTGATTGTCTTTAGCACCTGCAGTGTTCGCGGATGGATGTAGACCCGAAACTCCTGTGTGCCTCTGCCGACGATCACGCGTGTCGCGGAAGTAGGTGTCGTTGGAATCTCATAATAGTGGAGAGTTGACCCGGGGACGGCTGAAAGCGCAGCCATCGCCTGAGCCTCGGGCGTCGCTCTTGTCCCGTCGATGCGCAGATGGTCATACGGTCGATCCAGCCAGCGTTCGATTTGCGGCTTGAACAGGTAGATAGACCCTGTGACGGAGAGCCAGATCACGAACGGAATGCAGAACAGACCAGCGTAGAAATGCCAACGCCACACGGTGCGGTAGTTGAGCCAGGGCTGCCGCTCATCTGGAGCGGCAGCCTTTGAATCATGTTCAAATTTCGTCATTAGAACCTCACACGCACACCGCCGTAAGAGGCGCGGGGTGTGCCAGCGTAGACGGAACCTGTGGAAGTGGTCAGCACGGCAGCTCCGTTCTGCTGTCCGGCGCTGGTGATGCTGTCGGTGATGTTGCTGGCCGACGCGACATAGGTTTTGTTCGCGAGGTTCTGGATGTCGTAGTAGAAGCGGAGTCGTGAAAGAGCACCATGACCTGCAGGCGGATCGTAGTGCATGCTGAGGTTGAGCAGGGTATAGCCTGGTGCGCTCAGCAGGTTCGCATTGTCGAGCAGGTAATTGTCGCGCCAGTTCACCTCGACGAAGCCCCCAAATCCACGCAGTGCGCCGGTCGGTTGGTCGTAGATCACGCGACCGTTGAGGTAGTTCGGCTGGACTCCTGGAATTCGGTTGCTGTTACGAACAAAGCTGGCCGTCACCGTTCCTGTGGTGAGCTGCTCTGTGTAGTTTTTGTAAACCTGGTTGTCGTAGAGATACGACGTTCGCAGGCGAAGTCCAGCAAGCGCCTGCGGGAGAGGGTGGATATCGAGCCCCGCTTCGACGCCACGACGTGCGGAGGCCGGGGCATTGAAGGTGAAGCTTTGCAGGTTCACGCCTGCGGATTGCGTCACCTGCTCGTTGTGGAACCACTCATAGAAACCGGTGAGAGAAGCCTGCAGATAAGCGTTCGGCGACCACTCCGCTCCTGCGTCGATGCCGACGTTCCGTTGGGTCTGCAGCGTGGTGTTGTTGCCGAACGCGCCCTGGGCGTTGGTGAAAAGTTGTGTAGCCTGGGGCGTGCCGTAGCCGGTGCCAAGCCGCGCGTGAAGCCGAAGCGCCTCCTGCGGATGGTACTGCACCGAAACCTCGGGAGCCACGTTGAAGAAAGTACGATCCGCCGCAACGGGAGATGCCGGCGTGCCTGCTACCGGGTAGGAGAAGTTATTTGCCAGCGCCTGCAGTCCCGTGAACTCCATACCGAGCCCGGCCACGAGGATCCAGCGCTCTCCTAGCGTGACTTCCTGTCTCGCCCGGCCGCCCGCGTTGAGGTGCTTGCCGAAGACGGTCTGGACCTGACCGCCAAGCGTTGCGTTTCCGCCTGGAACGACGTTGTAGACAAGCGAGCTGATGTTCTCGTAGTTAAAGAAACCCCCAGCGTAGGTCGTGGCTGGCTTCGTGCCCAGCTTGCCGCGTCGCAGCACATCGCTCACGACATTGAACGATGGATACGGTCCGCGATAGCTGGTGGAAGCGGTCGGCTGATTGATATCGCGATCGTCAAAAACGAACTGCGTTCGCCAGGTCGTGTTGTCCGTCAGGTCGTGTTCCCAGCGCGCTCCGACGATGGTGCGTCGGTCGTGGCGTCCCAAACCTGCCTGCGCAGCCGTGAGTGATTGACGCATTCCGTTGTATCCATTGGTGAAAAGACTGACGCTCGCGCAACCGTTTGCCGCTGCGGCTGCACTGTAGGTCTCGCACCCTGATTGATATGGATTGAGTCGGTACTGAGCGAGGGAGAGTCGGATGGAAAGGTTTGTGTCGAGATCGTTGTCGAGGAACTTGAACGTGAAGCGGTCGTGTGGCGTTGCCGCAAAGGTCGCGAGAATGTTGCCGGTAATGGTGTTGAACTGATTGTTTGCTGTGGCCTGGTCCGCGCGGAGGTTGCTGAGAAATGCGGACACCTGATACCGCTCGTTGCCGACGCCGTAGGTGGCGTAGTCGTTGAAATAGCCGAAGCTGCCGAAGTCGGCTCCTGTTTCAAGCCCCTGGATTTCGCTCCCACTGCGGGTGTGAAAGTTGATCGCTCCACCGGTGGCGTAGTTCCCGTAGAGGGTGGACGACGGTCCCTGCACCACATCGATGCTGCTGTAAGAATGAGGATCGGTGAGGTCGGTCCGGGCAAGCCCGTCTGGCTGGGTCACGGGGAAGCCGTCTTCAAATACCTGCACGTTGCGCACCCCGTAGGTCTGCCGCTCGTTGGAGCCGCGAACGGAGATGGAGATATCGCGTGGTCCATTGCCCTGAACGAACGTGACGCCCGGCACAAGGTCGAGCACCTGGGCCACAGTGGTCGCAGGAGTGTTCTTGAAATCCTCACGGCTCACTGTCTGCTGTGTTTGGCCGGTTGGTGTCTCCGTGATGAGGGAAGACTGAGCCTCCACCGTGACCGTTTGCGTCAGTGTGGAGACGGGGAGGGACATCGTAACCGCAGCACCACCGTCCGCGGTGAGCTGCACGACGCGGGTTTGCTCACGAAAGCCGTCATGCTGCACACGGAGGTCGTAGGTGCCTGGAGGAAGAGCGGTAAAGGCGAAGTGGCCGCTCTGGTCTGTAACCAGCTTGAAGGACGCAGAGCGGCTCTGACTTCGGAGTTCGACCTGCGCCCCAACGATAGCGGCATGCGCGGTGTCGACGATCTGGCCGGTCAACGTGCCGGAGAGGACAGTTTGCCCGAAGGCGCATAGGGAGAGTGGCGCTGCCGCGCAAAGCATGGCATGCCTGAGTCTGTAATGACGCACTTAGTCCTCGCAATAGACGTGGGCGCAAGCCATCCGACCAGATGAAAATGGCCTTTTATGGCTGTCGCCGAGCTGACTTGGGCAGGGCGCAGAAGCGCCTGCGGAAGAATCAGAGGATTGTCTGCGTGGGAGGTCCGCGTTTTTGGTTCGAACGATCGCGTGAGATGCGACGCTTGGCTTCGGTCTGCGCAAACCCGGTCGGATGACTGACTAGATCGCCGAAGATTACAGCGGCTGCCGTGGGAGCCGAAAGTGGGTTGGGCTGAGCGGGTGCGACAGAGCTGGGACTGTAAGGGCACTTCTCAGCAGGAGCTTTGAACTGCGGATCGTGACTGACAACGAGCTTGCCACGCTCGTCCATGCTCATCATGCAGTGGTGCTTGCCGCTACGACGGCAACACGCCGGCAGTCCAGCCTCAGCGTCCTGTCCCATGGCCAGCATGGGAAGCAGAAACGGCAGGCCGAGTACGCCCAACAGCAGAATGGAGATGAGACGATGCAATAGGGCTATTCAAGCATCTCGTACCCTGAACGCACAAAGGTAGGGCGATCATCGATAAGAGTGAGCCTGTCGACGACTCTCGCTGACATGTTGGTGCAAAGCTAAAACGTCGCTGAGTGTGCAAAGCGAATCTGTCGTTTATACCTCATCGTCGTCTTGCGGTGGGAATGTGTGAAATCACGAAGTGATTTCCAAGGGCTGTGGGAAGGGTGGGAGACGGATAGCTTTATCGTCCGTCTTCCATGCTTTCCTCAGACCGTCATTTCCACCGTTTTCGGCGCGGGCGGTTTTTCGATGAAGTTCGGCCCATAGACCTGGCGAGGACGTTTCTTGTACCCGTCCTTTTCACTGTTGGTCAGCACCTTCGTCTCGCGCTTGAGTTCCTGCTGTGCCTTCACGAGCGAGAGCGCGTGGCTCAGTCGCTTGTTCTCGACGATCGCAGTTTGCGTGATGCGCTGGTCCTTGGCGAAGACACGATAGGGAAGAGTGATGCCTTTCCAGCGCACCTCCAACCGCCCGTCCGTGTAGTCGTAGAGATCGACATACTTGCCCGCAAGCTCCTCCGAGGTCTCGTTGCGTTCCAGGATGATCTGCCTGCGGTCATAGTGGAAGCTGAGCTGCGCACTGAGGTAGCGCTGCTCCCGATGGCACAGGATGTCGGTCAACCGCGACTTGGGCAAGTGGACCTTGCGATGCAGGTCGTCTGGCTTGGCCGGCACCACGGCGAAGCGTCCGTTGAAGCGCTCCATGAATGCAGGGAGGAAGGCGTTGCCGGCTTCCACGCTGCTGATCTCTGCGAGCCTTAGCTCCTTGACCAGCCGGTCCTGCAGCGTGCGGTTCGCACGCTCCACGCGGCCCTTGGCCTGGCTGGAGTTCGCGCACAGGATCTCGATGTTCAGCTCTGCCAGCGCACGTCCGAACTGCGTCATGCCTTGACCGCCGGCGGCGTCGCGATTGATGCGGAACACCGAGTGCTTATCGGAGTAAAACGCAACAGGGCAGCCGTGCGCTTCCAGATAGCCCTGCAGCGCTTCGAAGTAGGACGACGTGCTCTCGCTCGGTACGAAGCGCAGCTGCATCAGCTTGCTTGTGGCATCGTCGATGAACACGAGCAACGTGCAGGCTTCGCCACGGCCCTCGAACCAGCGGTGTTCGCTGCCATCGATCTGTACCAGTTCGCCGTAGCTCTCGCGCCGGAGCCGGGGCTGGTGGAAGGTCCGGCGCTGCTTGCGAGACAGCCACAGCCCAGCCTCGACCATCCACTTGCGCAGCGTCTCGCGTGAGACCTCGAACCCATGCCGCTCCAACAGCGCCTCGGACGCCAGCGTCGGCCCGAAGTCACGGTAGTTCTGCCGTACCAACTGTAGCGCGTAGTCACGCAGGCCGACGTTGAACGTGTTGGTTGCGGGACGGCCACGCGCCCTGTGGATCAGCGCTGCGCCGCCGCCGTCCTCATACCTGGCCAGCAAACGCTGCGTCTGCCGAAGACTTACGTTCAGCACGCCCGCGGCCGACTCCGTCGTCCGCCGGCCAGCCAGCACCTCGGTCAAGACCTCGATCCGTTGCAGGTCCTTCTTGCTCATCTGTACCCAGCCCAATCCGTCGCCTCACAATCCCAACCAGCAGGGACGCGCTCGCGACATTTTGGCTTTGCACAGCTACGACATTATTGCTTTGCGCTTACATGACAACTGTACAGAACCTTTGTTATCGGACATGCTTCAGTGGGCAATCCGGTGGATCAGAATGGAACTCCAGCCTGTTCTTCACGGTCGCAGTCACAAGCGCTTTGAACGAACGCGTTTGCAGTGGTGGCCACATGAAGAAGTGCCGAGAGCGCAAGACGATCGCGCATCTGCTTCAGGATGTTCAGGTGCGGCGCAGACCAACTTTGCCACGTTTCCTAGCCTCGGCTTCGCGTTGGGCCCGGATCTCATCACGATGGGCCTCAAGGAGGGGTCTCAGCTCCTCCGGAGGCGCTTCCAGGATGGGCAGAGCGAGTTCGAAGAAGAACCGGATCAGGTCCGTCTGGTTTAGCTCCCAACCCTCACGAACCCGCGTCACTCGAGCGTAATCCTGGTAAGGCAGCTTGACCGTAACAGATTGGTGGGGCTGCTTACGCCGTCGCTTCGTGAGTGTTCTGTCAATAACCTCACGAACGAACTGGTGATGCACTTCAGTGGGCGTCGACACCAGCACGAACTCTGGCGGAGCTACAGAGGCAGCACTTTGTAGCTGCCCGACTTGGGGTTTTCTCACAGACACAAGGCACTTCCCTTCTCCTTAGTGTAGGAGCAGCACAGAAGCGAAACAAGGGCGAAAGTCTGTCCGGCATTCCATTGCTCAACAGTGTCGGGAGTTCCCACGTCCCCCGCGTATGTACATACGCGGGGGACCCTGATTGTGGAGTGTTCGCTAGTCACCAAGACGTCTGACACCAAAAGATCCCGTACGTGAGGCGGAGCTAAACAGGACTGCTCGATATCGCAGCGATATCGTTGCGATAGTTCCAAGTCTGTCAGCGGGTCTATCTTGCCGATCGTTACGCACGCAGCCTAGGTTCCATGATGTCTTGCTAGGTCATGAGCCGCCCTGCATCTCTAGAACAAGACTCGAATGAAGTTGTTGGACGCTGTGTGCCCTGCCCTCAGGCGCACACATCTGATGGGGGGAGATGGATACGCCCGCCAACCAGTAGTCTCGGGCCTAGCGCAGCTCGCTTTTCCTGAGCTTTGTCGCAGAGAAAGAGGCCTTCATCTTTCATCGAGTCCACACGGGTCGGCTCGCGCGCCGCCTCATGCTCGAGCGCGTCGCGCTGAGCAAGGTAGTCCTTTTCCGGGTACTTACCAGCCTGGTACTCAACCCGGAGGTCGCGCAGAATGTCGTAGTCGGAGGAACTCCGCTCTTCCAGGTCGGCTGCATTCGTTGTTCATCGCAGATCGACTGCAGCGCACTCGCTTACGCCAACGATCTGGATCAACGGGCAACACGCTCATCCGTCCCGATGCGGCGTTGAAGAAGGCTCCATGGTGATCCAGGCGACCATACCGAAAAAGACGGGACAGCATGACCAAGGCACTCGCTGCGAGTGTCTGGTTCACGAAAGGCTCCTGACGTTCCAGAGCCTCGGCCGCCGAACAGCTTGGAAGTGGGTCCTCTCCGTGGCTTGTGTCCACGATCTCCGGATAGAGCTCTGACACGGTTCGCAGCCGATCGGCCCGCCGGCGATTGAGCGAATTGAGAGGCTGCCCGAGGACGTACTGACCACTCGCGGCATTGTTTCCGAGGTCGAGCCAGTAGGCGACAGGAGAGGAGGCGGTGACACCTTCTCTATCGTCTGGCGGGCGGCGCGTGTGTCCACGCAACCGATCACGAGATCTGCTGCCCGGTCCGGGTTCCTCAGTGTGGTTTCGCTGAGAAACTCTGGGCGAGCTTCCCAGTCGAGACCCCAAAACAGATTGACCCTGTTCACCAGGACCTCGGCCTTGTTCATTCCAATGTCTGACCGCGAGAAGGGCTGCCGGACACAGTTCGTTTCACTGACGGTGTCGGCGTCGACCACAGTGACTTCGAGGCCGCCCGGGTGACCCCAGACTCTCATTGCCTGATGGAGGTACGGGAGCCCCATCAGCATGGCGCTTCCGTTACCCCCTGAGCCGACGATCAGGATGCGTACAGGCCGTTCCAGGAGGCGAGGGGACAGCTGATGTTCGATCTGCATCGAGGGCGTTCCTTTCAGAAACTGAGCCAAGGATTGCTTGGCTTCGTTGAGGTATTTGGAAGGGAACGCTCGCTGGCTGCCGGCGAGCTTGCGCCAGAGTCCTTCCGAACCGCCCGGATAGGTCGTAAGCCGTTGCGCATCGTTCGGGTGAGTGAAGGCGCTCTCGTAGAAGCTTGTCTCCCAACGCTCCATAGCCGACACGGAGGTCTGCTTCGGAGCACGCATGGAGCCGAGGCAAACAGAACCGGTTGCGTACGTGTTCCAGTAAGGGGCGACCATCATGCGGGTATCCGCCTGCGGCCGTTGGTTCTTCTCCAGCGCTCGCAGGGAGAGCCCTGCCGCATCCACTCGGAGCACCAGGGCGGGCTGAGGGAAGACCTTGCCGCTGATGTCGTCGAGTACACCCTGCGCATGCTGGAAGAACATGCGTCGCGGCCTCGCCGGCACCCACCATGCCAGCATCTGTTGCGTACGCGCCAGCACGTTCTCTGGCAAAACTTCAACGGCGGCATTGCCGCCCACCGCGTGAAGGAGGCTGTCGAGAAACCCTTGGGTGAGTGCTTCCGCGGGGCCAAGGGTAGGTGGACCAGACTGCTGCTTCCCAACCTGGTGGAGGGTCACGAAAGCTTCTTCATGCGAGTCGCCTTTGTAAATCAACAGCGCTTGGTTGAGAGCGAAGTTCCGGTTGCTGCCGATCGCAATCTGGGTCTGCATGGATGAGGCCTCCTAGGCTTGGTTGAGGGCCTCCACCAGCGTGAAGAGCTCCAGGTTGATTGCCAGGAAGCGCGAGAAGCCTCGGTAGGCCTGCTCGGCCTCAGCGGGGCTCGAAGGAGAGAAGACGTGCAGGTAGGTGGGTTCGTGTGTGGCCTCGTGCATGGACTGCGCTTCGGCGTCGAACGCTGCGGCGATCGCGTCCTGGTCATGGAAGCAGATCAGCAAAGCCGGTAGAGGGCTGTCATCCCAGTAAGCGTCGATGACTTCCCGAGGCGACCGGCAAGGAACGCGGGTCAGCGCCGCAATCCGTAGCAGGCTCTCGATCCACGACTTCCAACGGCCGCGGCGGTGGCGCCGTACGATCGCTCGATAGTCCTGAAGCTGCAGCCGGTCCTCGCCTCGAAGGAAGGAGGGCATCGCCCCGTCGACGTCGGCGATCTCGTATTCTGCCCGAGCCTCCTCGTCTTCCTGTTCCGCCCACTCGCGTAGGTTTTCGCTGTACACCTCGGCATCAGTGTGGTCGTACACACGGAGCCAGCGATAGAGCGAAAGGCGCAGCAGGTGGTAGAAAGCGGCTCCCAGGCCTGCTTCCTCCTGTTCCAAGGCATTGAGCGCGGGACCGATTTTGAGAAAGCCGCAGCCGCTGCACTCGACGGAAAGGGCCAGCATGCCTGCCCGCAGCCCCTCATCACCGTAGCTGCCGATGCTGTCCTGGATGGAGAGCTCGTAGTTGACGTTGCGGGTCAACAGGTCTCCGCAACGCTCCGCAAGCGCCTTCTTGACCGCGGACGCCGCAAAACGAAGCGGCTGTCTGCCGCTGCCGTTCCACAGGGCCTCATCCCCGAGATCGTGTTCCACCAGAACGCGGCAGAGCTCGACGAGGGTGTCAGTGTTCTCGCTGTGCGAGTAGGTGGCCGGTACTCCGGCCAGGCTGGGAAGCGCCTGACCGAAGGCCGGTGCCAGCAGCCCTACAGCAGGGGTGCCAGCATTTCGGTGGGTGCGTCGAGAGCGCGCTTGGACTGGTTTCGGTACTGCTGGACGGCCTCCGCAAGGGCGGAGCATAGATTGACGCACTTGTCGCATTCGAGATGTCTCCTGAGCCGCTCTTCGCTCTGCGTCAGAGGCTTCTGGGTGAGGCTGGCGAGCTCCCCCAGAAGCCATTCTTTCGGTGTACTGGCCATGCTGTCACCCTTTCGAACCGATGGCCCGGGTAAAGGTGTACCGCAGACTCTTGCCGGCGTCCTCTGGCCCAGACACTGCCGCTGTCGATATCTCCGGGTACGCTGCGGTGAGCAGATCTCGGACCTGCTCGACAGTCATCGCAGGGTTGGGATCCGGGATCTTCGCCCCGTTGTAGACGAACTCACGCGGCAACAGGCTCGTCTTCAAGGTCATGTTCGGTGTCGTCGTCAGGCTGCTCATTAGCTTGGATCTCCTTCAGGATTTCGTCTTCATCGGAACTGGTGGTCGTCGGTTCTGCTTCGGCGGGTACGGTGTCGAAGAGACCAAGAGACGGGGCGGGCTTTGGTGGTTCAGGTTTCGCGGGTGGGGGTTCAGGCTTCTTGACCGTCGCCTTGGTCTTCGACTTTGCTTCTTCCTTGGCCTGCTTGGCTGCTGCGTCCATGTCGGCCTTCGCCGCTTCAAGCGTGTTCTTGAGCTCTAGGTGTTTCCCGACAAACTGAACGAAGGCCTGCGGCAACTGTTCATCCAGCTCCTCGGCCGTCCCGGTGACGCTGAACGGCGTTGTGAGAGCCGTGTTTTCGCCCGTGCCGACCTGTTTGGGAAGCACATTGACGCGAATCTGATCCTCTTCGAGGTGGGTGACCGTGAGCAGAACGGCTCGCTGTCGTAGGAGGGGCGCGAGTTCTCGGAACATAGAAGTACCTCTGAAGGAATGGGATTTGACGGAAATCGGAGGTTGAGGCCGAATCAAGACGTGATGAATGACCGACCGGTACGAGTGAGCGAGCTGGCAGAGTTTGTGTACTGCCAACGTGCATGGTGGCTGAAGATGGTCTGCAAGGAGCCGTCGAGCGCGGACGCCCGTGAAGCCCAGGCCGAAGGGGAGCTCTGGCATCAAGCGCAAGGCGCAAAGATCGCTAGGACTGATGCGCTGAGTGGTGCCGGCATTGCGGCGCTGATCATTGCTCTTCTGTTGCTTGCTCTGGCTCTTTGGAGGGTGTTCTGATGCCCCTCTTGTTGGCAGCTTTGAGCGCGCTGGTGGTGGGTGTGCTGCTGCTGAGCCTCAGCCAGAGTCGAAAGAGGGCACTCGGGATCCCGCACGGTGACGTCGTGTACCAAGATCACGAGAGTCAGCGGGAAAGTCCACCCGCCTTGAGCTCAGAGCGGTTGGGGATTCGGGGGAAACCTGACTGCCTGATCCGGAACGAGGACGGCATCATCCCGGTGGAGCTGAAGAAGTCCGCCCGACCACCAGCAAGAGGAGGGGTGTACCCCAATCACCTGATTCAGGTGCTCGCCTACATCGCTCTCGTCCGCGAGCATTACGGCGAGGAGGTCCCCTATGGTCTCGTGCTGTACGGCAAGGAGGAGGCCCGCAAAGTCTTCCCGACGCCAGAGAACATGGTATGGCTCGAAGCTGTTATTAACGAGGTGAAGAGCGCCCGCGGCGCGGCGAGCGTCGAGCGAAGCCACCGGCAGCACAGCCGGTGCCGTGGTTGCGGGATGAGAGACAGCTGCGACCAGTCGCTCGTCTGACTTCTCTGCCGGTCCCGAGTGTTGGTTGTGGTGTGCAGTTCCAAACTTCCGGCAACGGCGTTTCTCAGGAGTAACGCTCCGGCTCAGGTGAGACGGTACTACTGCCACAAGCGATCTCGTGCCCCGTCCTAGACCTTCAGACCAATAAGCTGCATGAGTTCCACTCCATTGCTTTTAGTTACCACACCCTCCCTCAATCTGCAGTCGAACTTCATCGCGCCGTCTACTATGGAGTCTTGGAAATGCATGTTTCTTATCGCACCGTCGTCATTCTCGATGGCGGTGAGCGACAGATCGTGCGTAGTAAGGATCCCAATCGCACCGGAGCGCACCAACTCGCGAAGGGTGCCCTGTGTTCCGATCAGCCGGTCGCTGGAGTTGGTGCCCTGCAGCACCTCATGCAGCAGGAAGAACACCGACGGGCCGTCCTGCCGGGCGAGCTCGCATATCTGTTGAAGCTTTTTGATTTCCGCGTAGAAGCGCGATGTGCCCTGTGCGAGAGAGTCATTCACCAGCAGGCTCGCGCCCACGCGCAAGGGGGTGAGCTGTAGCTGCTTCGCTCTGACCGGTGCTCCGCACATCGCAAGCACGGTGTTGATGCCCGCAGTGCGCATCAACGTGCTCTTGCCGGACATGTTCGACCCGCTGATCAGCAGAACTCTTGTGTTGGAATTCATGCTCAGGCTGTTTCTGACACACACCTGAGCAGGAATCAGTGGATGGGCAATCTCGTGCGCCTCGAAGCATGTAGGCCCCTCGACAAAGCTTGGGAACGGATCGTCCGGATGCTCGTAGCTATACCCTGCGAGGGACAGGAGTGCTTCGAGCTCGCCCACGCCAGCAAGCCATACTCCCACGGCGCTCCCGTAGGTTTTGCGCCAACGCTGCACGGCAAGAGCCACCTGCAGGGCGTACATGAGGGGACGGTCTAGAAACTTGACGATGAGATTGCTCCTGCCATCCTTCCACGCGGCTAGGTTCCCAAGTGCAGCAATCGCATCCGACGCCGCCGTCCTGTGAGACAGGAGATCGCGCTTGATCCGGTTGAGCGAGTCGGCCTGGAACGTGTGCCCTTCGATCTCTCGCAGCAAGGCGGAAAACAGTTGCAGCGTGTGCAACGCGTGGTCAAGCCCCTTGAGGATAGCTTCGATCCTTCGACTCAGAAAGCGCATCAGGGCTGACTCAACGACTAGCACCACAAGCAGTGGAGTCCATAGGCCAAACTCAAGCTTGACGAGTGTTCCGCCCACAGCGAGGAGCGCCAGCGCCAACGCTAGCCATCGCAGCCACGACCCCAGGGCACCGGAGGACGACTCTGCCCACTCCTGAAGCGCTTCAGGTCTTGCGCCATGCAGAACGTGCTGGCCCGCAACGGCCATCCTTTCCCGAAAGTCGAGTTGGCCACGCAGTTCGGCTACCGCCTGCTGGCGTCCGTAGATGGTTTCGAGCGAGGCGGGTGTCAGAAGCCACTCCAAAAGACGCCGCTCACCCATACTCGTTCGGGCTACACACAAAAGTTCAAAGAGGCTCCCCTTGCCGACAATGTCAAGGTCTCGTGCGTAGAGGCTTGACGCAACCCATTCCGCAGGCGTGGCCCTTTCCGTCGTTCGCGGCCAGCGGTCTTCCATGCGTGCTAGGCCTTTGCGGTACACGTCGGCTACACGAACCGCAATGGCCTGCTGCCGCAGCACTCGGCTGTGTATCTTTACCGCGGCAGCGAACAGAACAGCTGGGATGGCGAGCAGCCATGGCGATCCGTGATGGTCGTACAGCGAGGTCCAGGCCATGGCCAGCATCAAGAACACCAGCAGCAACCGTATGTAACCAAGGCGGACGTGTTGCGTCTCCAGCCTTCCGTGCTCGCACTCGTGAGCGAGCTGCCGTCGCTTGTACTCTTCTGCAGAGAACGTGAAGGCAAGAGCCATCTTGCATCTATTATCCGGCCTCAGGCGATGCCCTTCACCTGAGCCATCTTCCGTTTGCATATATCTCTCTGCGTCCGATCGTACAATCGCACATCCCTGACAAGTCGCATTCTCGTCAGCAATGCGAACCGAGATGAGATTCGCTGGCCTGTCCAGCTACAGAACCTGATACGTTTGCCGGATGAACAACTCACGCACTATCGCCGGTCTCGAAAAGACGATTGCCCAACTTACTGCTATGAAGGACCGTCTCGCCGCTGCTGACGCAAAGGCCGGGGTATCAACTCCCCCAGCGAAGAAGTCTGCTACCAAGACGCCTGCAGCAAAGAAAACAACAGCAACGAAAGCCCCAGCCAAGAAGCGGGCAGGGAAGGCGACCGAGTAGTCAGAACAAGTGAAGAGATGACAACGAAAGAGCCTCCAATCAGGAGGCTCTTTTTACATCGTGCAGAGCATCCCTAGATCTGCGATGCGCTTCCACGTTGCACCTGAGGTTGTGGGGCTGCAAGGTACTCTCCATTCCGAAACGCCTCGCCCTCCTTCTTGCTCTCTCGAGTTCGCAATAAACCAAGTTCCGCATGTCCTCCCTCAAAAAGGAAGTTGGACAGAAACTCCAGGCGTTTTTCAGGCAAGCGCCTCGGCATGAGTTCACCCGCGAAGCGTTTCAGGAACTTGCGAAGCTGCTCATCAGAGACGATGTACGTTTCCTTGCCTCCGTACTGGAACGGTGTCGCTTCCAGGTGACCTGCTTTGATCCAGCCAGCGATGGTCTCCGTGCGAACCGAAAGCAGCTTACGAAGCTGGTTGAGGCTGTATTGTCCGCGGCAAGCACCCATCGCTCGTTCATTCCGTTGCATGAAGCGATAGACCGCCTTCTTCGAAGTATTGAACTTCTGAACTGCAGCGTCATAGCCCTGGTCCATGACGAAGTCCACGGCTTTCGGATTCCACTTCACCCGCTTTCCGGCATTCGGGCGCTTGATGCCGAACTTTTCCATGAAGCGCCAGCAGGCGTGATCACTGAAGCCAGTCATCGCTAAGAGCTTCTGTTGCAAGAGCGCAGCGTTCTGCTGTGACGACTCGTTCTGTGCTGCCTTCTTCATCAGGCGCTCTGCTTCGGCCGGCCAAGGGTAGGGCGTTCTTTGAGAGGTCCGTGACACTCGATTACTCCTCCGCTCTGTCACT
This sequence comes from Granulicella sp., assembly GCA_965200515.1. Taxonomy (GTDB): domain Bacteria; phylum Acidobacteriota; class Terriglobia; order Terriglobales; family Acidobacteriaceae; genus Granulicella. The sequence continues at coordinate 67,410 of CBDAUT010000012.1, forward strand.
ATGCACAACTACATCGAAAAGGGAATGGTCATATAGACCATTTTCCGGTTGATCTGAATCCTGCTGCGTTTGCCTCTACTTCCCTTAGGCACTTTGGGTTGCTTCTTGTGGTGTGGAAAACTGATATTTCTTCCACGAATCATGCGAACGTAAATACGCGCGCGAGGCTGCTTCAGATGTTTTCCAGAGTGGACGAAGGTGCACTTTGGCAGGTACTCTTCGGTTACCTGAACGTGGGATTGCCAAATGCGGCAACTACGGCTATCAGGAACGGCTCCGATCGGTAGTGAATGGCGACGAAGACCCTAGGCCCCGACGTTCTCTGGAAATTCGAAAACACCCTGGATGAAGCATTGCGGCAACAACTCTTGTCCGCAGTCGAGTCCACTTGGTCGTTCGCGCACATGACTGCCTGGACGTATCTCCATGACGAGGCGCAAGCTGCGGAGATCGTAGAGGAGGCGTTAGAGGTAGTCAGCGCCTACGCGCTCCGGTCAGTGCCAGCGCCAACAACGCGGAAGCTTACGGCGAGACTCCACAGCCAAGTCAGGCGCCTCGTAAAGCAAAGGGCCAACCGCATCAAGGAAGAATCGATCGGGTCTGTGGTCGATCTCGATTCTCTATTGCAGCCCGGTCTGGATCACCCAGCAGAGCAGATGTTCCTGGAGCGGATCCTCGCAGAACTGACTCCTCGCGCACGGGATGTAGCACGCTGGTTACAAATGGGCTACTCTTGGCGGGAGATTGGCGCGACATTCAATATTGACCATAGTTCTTTGCGGCGGGCCTTCATAAAGGAGGGCGCCGCCGCTTTGCTGAAGCTTCGAGGCGCGAACCGAAGTGATCTTTAAACTGGACGCATTGAAGAACCTGCCGGCCTCTCGTATGCCCATCCAGTCAGAGACGGTTAGTTTTCAAGACACGATGGATACGCTGGAGGGTCGGAACTGAATCCGTGGCAAAAGCTCGGTCGCGCGAATCGGTCGGAAGACTGGCTTGAAGAACTGTGTCGCAGGGTCCCGCCGGCACTCCCCGACTATCCGCACGAGGACGGACCAGACGAGGAGTTCCTGAGGCAGATTGCGACAGCCAGGACAAAACCCTCGTTGCTGGATCCGCGGATCGCCCATGTCGGGCGGTGTCCGTATTGCCTGCGTCGCATTATGCAGCTCCGTGAGGAGAAGCACTCTCCTCGTCAGAAGGTCACTGCGTTCAAGCCGGTGTTAGCTGCGGCAGTCGTGTTGCTTGTTGGCGTGTTCACTCTTTATAGGGTTTTCCCGCTGAAGAAAGAAGCTCAGCAGCCTGCCGTTGTTGCTCGGGTCCTTGATCTGCGGGGGCAAGCAGCAATCAGAGGTCCCAAAACTGTCTACCCTCCTATGCTCATCCTTCCAAGAGCGCAGGATAAGGTCACTCTTGTACTGCCGGTGTTGAGCGAAGAGGGTACTTATCGCATTCAGTTGTTGTCAGATCACAACTCCGGAACCGTCCTGGCGTCTACTCAAGGCGTCACCGTCCGTCAAGGGGATCAGCTTCGCCTTCCGGTTGAACTTGATCTACACCAGGTACCTGCTGGACCCTATCATCTCTCGACGACGTATGGCGCCGACGAGGCGTCGTACTACTACGCGGTGCAAGTCGGGCCCTAGGCTTTCTGGACCGTGGTCAGTGGCCACCACTACACTTCAGATGTGGGTTCGGCCCAGCGCATCCATTGCAGCGGCGAGCTGGGTGTCCTTGTCATGGGCCGCATCTTCTAACGAAGACGGCGCTGAGACATCAGGCGTCACTCCATGACCTTCTATCAGCTGGCCCTTTGCACTTACGAAGGTCGCCACAGGGAATATGAACTTGTAATCTGGCGATAGTTTAATCGTGCTGCACACCGTGAGACGCCCAGGTGTTTTTGTCCCCACGATGAGAGCCAACCGGTTCTCCTGGGCGAACTGGGCCACCATTTCTGCTGTGCTGGTAGTGTGCTCGTTGACAAGAATGGCGATAGGACCACGAAAGGCTTTAGCGCCCAACCCTTCGGTGTGAAGAAAAACTGTGCTCTTTTTATTGTGAAACTTGAGGGCGAGCAATGGAAGCGCAAGCTTGGAGCGAGGAATTCTGTCGAAGACCGGGAGTGCGGCTGGACTGATGTTCTGGTCCGCTATCTTTCGGTTCTTGCTGAACCCTACTGCTAGGCGATCCCCCGTCAGGTAACTCATCAATGTGAGGGCGCCAATGCCACCACCTGGATTGTCACGAAGGTCAATGATAAGCCGCTTCGCGTGGGCGAACTGGGTGCGAAACAGTAGATCCAGCTCGTTTGAGAAATCAATTCCTATCTTGCCAGGGAAGTGGCTCACGCGAAGGTATGCGGTGTCGCCTGGGAGCACAGAGGCTCGAAGAGCTTGCGGAGTTGGTCCTGAATTACGTAATGCCGCGGGAGTGCGTAAGGGGACAAGACGAATGAGTCTGGGCGACAGTTCGCGCAGCATCTCTGCCACCGCCGCCTCGAAGGACTGTGGGGAAGCTGCATCAACGATATGAGTCCGATGGCGGGCTACAATCTCCTGCCACGTTGTCTCGTTGAATGGAGGTCCGTAATACCTTTCGGCGACAGCGGTCTCTATCGCTTGAAGCAGACGTGTGTTGGACTGGTGATTCATGAATGCCATTCTCTCAGAAGGTGCCGTTCGCGTCGCCGACCAGTTGGACACCCGCCCAGTAGTAGGGCACTAAACCCCGATCCAGCAGCTGTAGTTGTGCCGCCCGCAGCGCCTCAACCTTTCGCGCATGTGTAGAAAGCCCTTCATAGAAATCAGTCATGAGTCGGCTTGTGGGCTGGTCTGTAAGTTCCCATAGGGTGGAGACGACCGAATGGGCGCCGGCCCCTATGAACGCATTGACAAGATTCGCGACCCCCGGTTCTCCAACCGGCCCGACACCTGTATTGCAGGCCGAGAGCGTCACGAGTCGCGCGTGAAGATGCAGCGATCGGATCTCACGTATTTGGAGCAAGCCATCTTCCTTCTGAGTCGGATCAGGCGCGAAGACGAGAGCGGAGCGATCCGGGTAGTCGAGATCCACGTAGCCGTGGAGGGCTAGGTGAATCACATCGGTTGACACCAACGGGAGGCGCTTGAACTGCGTTTCTGTTGCATCAGCCCCTTCGAGAAGTGTGCGCGGGTTCGGAAAGTCCTGGGCAATTCCCTCAACTTCATGCTTGCTAGCCGGCAACGCAGTGAAATCGCTCTGCACGGGCGCGCTGAGTGCGCGCGTGAGAAAGTTTCGAGTGTTGGTTGGCTGGGTCCAGGCGGCGACACCTAGATACGCACTGGACGAGGAGATTCTTGTTCTGTCGCGATTCTGCAGCAGTGTGAAGACGGTGGCGGAGGGACTGATAGCCACGGTGTGAGTCCGCAGCAGGTAACCGCTGCCATCCATCAGGGCGGAGAAGGGAAGGAGGTGGAGTGATCCATCAGGAACGAGGATCAAGTCCGTTTTCGATCCATACTCCGGAATCGGTTGAAGCAGTTCGTTGAAGAGCTTGCGGGCGAGACCCTTATCTTCTTTCTTCAAGCGAAGGTTGTCGCGATACGCCAGCGCATCGGCTTCAATCTCGGTTTTAGACGGCAGCTGATAGTGCTTCGCCCCATTGCGAGTAATGGCGAGCATGTACGAAAAGGGTTCAGCAAGCACATACTCGACGAGCAGGGTGCTCGGCCTCAGGCTCTTTTGAAGAGCCGGCAGGGTAACGGGATGCACAATGCTTTCTCTGGCGATGTCAATCTGTGAGCCGCCCTCAAAGGTCTCCGCGTTATAGATGGCGCTGTTTATTTCGGCGCGCGTGGCTGGATCGTCGGTGTTAAGCAGGAAAAGGTTAAGCCGAGTGAGCTCGGCCTCTCGGGTTGCCATGTCGGGTGGGGTCTTCGTCCGATGGACAAGTGCCTCCGCTTCAATGCGACCGCGAATATTGTCCAGTATCTTTAGGGCTTCGTTATAACGTCGCTGGCCGCATAGCGACACGAAATAACCCGAGTAGACATTGCTCATCTCTGAGAGAAGCCGGCGCTGAATCTCACCCGTTTGCGCATGCTGCAGCATGAGATCCACCAGTGCCATGCCCCTTCTATAGAAGCCGTCCGCAGCGGATAGCTGCCCCAATCGACGCAGGATATCGGCCTTTACGGCAAGGACCTGAGGCATGAGGTAGACCTCATCGGGGGCCTGGCGACTGGCATACAGTGCCTCGTCAATGGAACGGTTCGCATCTTGCAGTCGATCCTCGTCTTCCAACACTTCAGCCAGTGCTGTTGCTGACGATACGACGCCCCGAGAAAACCCGATCTTTTCTGAAAGTTTGAGTGCTTCTTGGTTATCCCCGGTCGCTAGAAGCAGCTGTCCTTCCGTGCGATGAAGCGAACCGCGCGAGAGGAACACTTGAACTTTGTGAGTGTCATAGGGCGTGTCTCTCAAATCTTTGAGAAGATCGTCAGCCTGAAGAAGAGCCTCGTGCTCGCGATGCAGACCTGCTAAGGCATCGATCTTGGCGTAGCGTGCGATGAACGGAGGCCCTACCTGCGGGTTCTTTCTCGCAATCGAGATGGCCTCTTCGAGAGGGGAGAGAGCTTCCTGATACCGCAGCAACTGGACCAATCCAGCTCCAAACGTCGAAGCGTAACGGACAGTCGCCGCCGGGTCTCGTTCTGCAAGCGAGAGCGCCCATGCGTGCACTACTTTTGCTTTTGCAGTGCTGGTATCTCCAAGTATGAACGCTGCAATACCTTGCTCGCCCTCGGCTCTGCTTGCGAGTCTAATCTGTCCCTGACTAAGAGCTAAGTTCTCGACTTCGTGCCATGTAGCACGGGCCTGTCCTGCGTTGTAGTTGATTTCAAGCATTCCACGGACCGTCAGGATGCGCAGCTTAGTGAGGGGAGCATCCTGACTTTCAGGAAGCGATAGCTTACGCGTAAGCGCAGCGATGGTCGCCGGAATGCTCCCTAGCTGCTCAGCTGGAACTTCGCTTACCTCCGCATAGAGTGCTTTCGAGAGTTGATGTTCCGCGCGGAACATGGCGGCTGAGCGGATGTAGAGTGGCTTCGCCTCGGGCCAACGATTGTTCCATGCGAGAACATCTGCCTGATCGAGCAGACCCTGGGCGGACTGTGGTGGAGCAAAGGAAGGGTGCGGAGCAACGGCCACGGCATATGCCAGACCTAAGGCTACGACGAGGAGGCCGAGGAAAATGCGTGTCGAACCGAGAGCCATGATTGTCACCCTCCGTGAGGGTGGATGCGCAGAGAGTCGAAGGTCCACGCGAGAAACCCTCGAACAATTTTGGCAGAAGAGAAGCGTGGGTAGCCTATGAGGCGTCTCTCTCCTGCCCTACAATCCCATCAGGCAATGGGCAGGTTGCCCTCGAACTGGGTAACATCCTCATCGGTCACCTTGCCCTCGGACGGGGCCGGCTGGCTCAGCCGCAGGTGCTTCTTCTGCTCGGAAACCAAGTCGTCCAGCTGCGCTCGTAGGGTGCCTGCGATCTTTCCAGAGGCTGCTTGGTGTCGCGCAATGCCACCAAGCTGGGGGATGGATAAAGGCTGGTCGTGCCCGTGGCTGCCTACATCAGCGCCAAAGGCAAACAGACCGAAGGGAACGGGATCGCGCCCGACGATGCGGCCCCCTGGCCGTACCAGGTGGCCGTCGCGGGAAGAGACAACCAGTTAGAGGCTACGATCCGCTCGCGGGAGTAGCTGTCGCCCTGTGGGGGGTAAGGAAGCACTCTGCACGAGTCGTCTCTCACGCGACCGGTAGCTTCCCCCCGAACTGAGTCCTTATGCGTTCCTCGGCGTCCTTGGCAACGCTTATCCACTTGGCGACACGCTCCTGGCAGTAGCCGCACACGGGCATATGCCTTGTTTTGCCAGACATGAGGAACTTGTCCGGGTTGAAGGCGTAGTGCTTCACTTCCTCGTTTGTGTAGCAGGTGAGATCCACTTCCGTGAGCGGGCCATGGACTGACTCAAGCGCGCCGCGGCGAAGGCTCTCCTTCTGTTCCCGGAACAGGTCAGGAAGCTTCACGACGCGAGGGCCAGCACTCTTCCAGAGAGCGTCATCTTCGGCCCAGTAGTCCTCGAGCTTGGCGCTCGCGTTAAGCGCCAGATAGCGAATAGCTGAACGCCTGTCCGTGATGCCCGGGTCACAATCGACCAGTGCCGCAGCTGCCAGGAGCGCCAGTCCACAGAGGGCCTCGTCAGGGTAGGTCTCGGAAAGAGTCCGGAACTGGGCGATTTCGTCCTCTGCCATCGTCCGGAACTTGTCCGTGACGAAAGGAGCGACCACGAGCTGTGAGTTCAGAACAGGGAGCTCGATCGTCAGTCCGGGAGGGGCATCCCACGCATAGGAGTTCTCGGTGTACATCATGGGATCGAACAGCAGGTCGAAGTCGTCCTGACGGTCCGCTACACCGCGAAGCTGGTTCAGCATGTCGAGAAACCAACTCAGTTCGTTGTCATTGAAGCAGGCTGATGCCTGTCGCATCAGCCGTCTCCGATGTTGCTCATAGCAGTCGATCAAAGTGCCTGGAAGGATCAGGTCCTCCAAGGCTTGGCTGTACTGCGTTATTTGGTGATCTAGTGCGTCCATACGCTGCTCCTGGCCTGCCGTGTGGACGTTATCCCACGCCTGCGAATTGTAGTCAAATCATCAATGTTTACAGGCCTTCGGAACGAACCGCACCAGTGTTGCGCTCGACCCATTCAGCGCAACCAAGGCTGTTCCCAGCTCCTGGGTCGCGCCAATTCCGCCGGCCCGCGCCTTCAACTCGTGTGAGCCTTGGCGCACGGTGACGAACTTCTCCGTCCGTGGATGGATCGAAGCATCGTGTACCCGAAAGATCGGCACGGAGTTCCCGATACCAAAGGGCTCCATGGCCCGCAGCTGTTGGGAGAAGGACGGTGTCGCCTCGCGCAGTTCCAGATCAACAGACGGCACGTGGGCGGCCTCCAATGGAGCGGGATGCTCCGCCATGTATTGGCTCAACGCGTTGCGGAACGCGGGAACGGCGTCCACGGCTACAGTGACGCCAGCTGCTTGCCGGTGCCCCCCGTAACGATGAAGAACAGCCTTACAGGAGCGTAGCGCGTCGATCAGGCTGACACCCTCGACGCTTCGCCCGGATCCAACAGCCATTCCGGTCTTAGGATCGTGAACGAGGACGAAGGTGGGCACGCCGAATCGTTCCCTTGCCCGGCTCGCGAGAATGCCAGCCAGACCCTTGCGCCAGTGTGCCGCATAGACGACCAGGACGGATTGTCCCCGGGCATCCACCATACCGGTAAGTTCCTCGAGAGCCTCCTTCTCCAGCTGGCGCCGCAACAGGTTCAAGCGATCGAGCTCCGTCGCGAGTCTGGACTGCTCGTCCGGCGTACGGGCCTTGAGCATGCGCAGCACCTCCACAGGGTATCCGACCCGGCCGGCGGCGTTCAGCCGCGGTCCGATCCTGAAGGCGACCTCCTCGGCCGAGGGGACCCTTGCGGGCATGATCCCGCCGAGCTCCATAAGCTTTCGCAGGCCAGCGTGCGTCGTTCTGCTCAGCTCTGCCAGTCCGAGCCGTGTAAGCGTGCGTGTCGCGCCAACCAGCGGAACACAGTCGGCAATGGAAGCAATCGCAGCCAGCCGGCTCAGGCTGGCCAGAAACGCTCTCTGTGCTTCCCCAGGCAGGTTCGATTGCTCGAGCAGCGATGCACTAAGCATGTACGCCAAGCCAGCAGCGCAGAACTGATCCGACCAGACCGCCTGCGTGCCTGCCCTGGTCTCGATCTGATGATGGTCGACGACCAGCACGGTCAACCCGAGCCGCTGTGCGAGGTGTACCGGACCGGCGGCGTTGATGCCGTTATCGATCGCGATCAGGACTTTGGTGCCGGAGCGAGAGAAACGGTGCACCGCGGACTCACTGAGGCCGTACCCCTCGTCCCGATGTGGGAGGTAGACGTCGACCGCAGCCCCGAGACGCACGAGCGTGGCTTCGAGGATTGCAGAGGAAAGTGCGCCATCACAGTCGTAGTCGCCGTAGATGGTGATCTCCACTCCGTCCCTTATGGCAGCAAGCAGAAACGGGGTAGCCTCAGCGACGCCTTCGATAGTGGATGGGTGTGGGAGATCGCCCCACTGAGAGGGGCGCAAGAAGGTGTGAGGGTCCTGGACGCCACGCTGCATGAGAACCTCGAGAACAGGGCGGTACACATGCAGCATGGGGTCTCCTTAGAAGAGGCTGATTTGCATTGCTGGAAGCTGTGGCTGGCCAGGCGGGGGCGCTGGAGTGAAAGGAACCGCAACAAGCCGGGTAACAGCGGGAGAGGCAGGCGCGGTGCCATACTTGGCCTGCAAGCGCTCCAACTGATTCAGCTCCCGGGCACGGACGGCCGCCGCGACACGAGCTTCGTACTGGTCGACCAGAGGACGACGGCGGAGCTCGGCCTTGATGGCGCGCTCCACGTCTGAAAAGGTGTATCCAGGGTCGCCGTAACAGCCAAAGCGCAGGGTATGCCGGAGAAAGCCTAGGCGAAGCGCGTCCTCGGCGAACCATGTCCCATAGAAACCGTGCAGGTCATAATGGGCGATGTGCCCGAAGCAGTTGGAGAGGCGGTTGTAAAAGCCTCGGGTGAACAGCGTCTGCTTCCATCCGGATTCGATGAAGCGGAAGAAGTGGTTCCCAAAGGTCGCTTTGTCCTGCGCGGTGGACCACTGTGTGGGCGTGAACTCTTCGGCGGAGAACAAGGCTTTCGGCATGTTGCGGCTCCAATGCAAATGGCCAGCTTTCGCTGGCCATGGGGGCTGAATGTGACGTTGTGTGCGGCTCTATCCGGACGAGAGGCGCCCCTCCCCTGCCTTGGTCTGAGGCGCAGCGGTACCGCGAAACAGGGGCTCGAAGGCCTGAGCCAACTCGCGGCAGCGAGGATTTAGTCGGGACGTGAACTCAACCGCAGCGGACAGAACGTGAAGAGCTTCAGCGTCAAGCTTCAGTTCCACTGCGGATCCGGTGTTGCATAGCAGGGTCACGGTCATATGGACTCCCGTGGTGTGGCAGGTTCTTGGCGGCAGTGCTCGCGAGAAGCGAATACAGGCCGGTCTGTCGTGCGTGGATGAGGAGATCGTTGACAGCCCGGTCGAGGTCACTGTAGGGCACGAGCGACTCCGCAAGCTCAACGAGGTAGCGCTTCAGCTGGTCCTCCGTCCTGATACGTCCGAAGGCAATGCATTGGCGTGTGCGCGCTAGCAGCTCCTCTACCGCTTCCGCGTACCGTTGACCCATGTAGCGGTAGAGGCCACGGCGGACAGCCTCTATCTGCAGGGAGCCCAGCATTGCTTCTCCACCGTGTCCACAGAAGAAGGCCCGGAGGCCGCGGGTGCTCTCCACGGTGTGAGCCAGTACTTCCCGTTCTGCCGCGTCAACGATCTCGACAAGTCGTTCCATACTGGCCTCCTTTCAGGATGGGCGGCTACGCCACGCGAACGTGATAACCACGTGTCACTGTGACGCCGGCTACCTCCTCCTTTTGCGCAATCGCTTGCTTGATCGCGTCGCTGACAGGCGTGGTCTCCTGGATGCCGGCGAGCAGAAGCGTTCGTGTCTCGATCGGCACGGCTGCGATTATCTGCTCCCAGAGCGCTCCGTCAAATCGCGCCTCCACTCTCTTGAGCCGCAACGGAATCAAGGACGGATCAATGATCCGGACCGAATCCTGCGAGTTCTTCTGACGTCGGAGGGTGAACTGTTTGCCTTCCATCTTGGTGACATCTCGACTCTGAAGGAAGTACAGATCAGAGCTTTGGTCTGATCGACCTTGTTCTCGGCCACCCGGCCGCGTGTCGCAAGCCGGGAAGATTCCCCCTTGCAGTACGCAGCGCGGGCCTCCATGACGCGGATGAAGCGGCCGATGCGGTCGACCTTGTCGCCGAAGACGTCACAGAGCTGCTCGAATCGAGCCTTGCTCTCCTGACTGGGCTCGCCGGCTTCCTCGAGTTCGTCCTGGATGTGATCGAAGAGGACATCCATCTCCCGGTCGATCTCCAGAAGGGAGTGCTCTGCGGTGGCGACGGGAACGGGTTTGAGTTCTTCCTGTGGCGCCGCGAACGGGAGCACAGGGGCGGATAAGGCGACGGCAGTGGCCATGGAACCTCCTTATATGCAGAAAGACCCGGCACAAAGGCCGGGTCTAGACACAAGAAAGCCCGTCCAGAGGACGGGCAGGCTAGGTGCAAATGAGAAGCGTACGAAGCTGACGTCAATCCTCGTCTTGCAGAATCGCCTCATAGTTCTGACCGCCGTAAAAGATCCCGATGATCTGGACCTGATCGGCAACGACTGCAAAGGCTATGACGACACGTTTGCGATAGCTCGTGATGCGCAGCCCTGGCCGTACATCATCGCGACGAGTTCCCCGCAGCGGAAAGGAACTCAGACTCTCGCAGTAGGTGATGATTCCGTCCGTAAACCGTGCAGCGGTTTCCGGAACTGCTTCGACCGCAATGTAGCCATACAGCTCAAGCAGCTGCGCCTCTGCTTCAGGCGTAAAAACAACCGTGTAGGGCATCAACGTTGCTTCGCAAGGGCTTTGTTGTGTTCTGTCGAGAGGGCTTCCCGAACATGCTTGGCGGACACTGCCCGTGACGGGTCGTTTCTCAAGGCGTCGAGGGCCGGCCCCACCTTCTCATGAAGCCAATCTTCGACGACGCGGTCACGAGCGATGAGCGTCCGCAGACCGTCCCTGATCACTTCGCTTTCCGTGGCGTACTCGCCGGCTTCCACCTTGGCACGTACCAGATCCGCCATTTCGTTAGGGAGCGTGATACTGAGCTGCTGGGTAGAGCGCATGGGTGCCGCCTCCGAGTAGGATTGAATCCTATTGTAATTCACCATTGCTTTCCTTTTGTGAGTTGGCCCGAGAGGACGGACTTACCTCTCGGGCTGCAGTTGACGGGAGCGAATCAGCCGAACAGCCTCATCTGCTCGCCATGAGCGTGACCAGTTGGCCAAAGCGGGGCAGGTTTCCGCTTCGGACGTGAGTTGGTGGGAAGGACCAGCTGCAGGCCAGCAGGCGCCGGGAGTTCGACCGGCTCCGGAAGGATCTCCGGCAGTGCCTCCACTGTGGGAGTGACTGGCAGAGTGATGACCTCGGCCAGCGGCTTGGGCGCAGGTGCATGCTTGGACCGTTCGCGCTCTAGGTCCCTCCAGACAGCATCGGCCGTTTCGCCGACTCCGCCCTTCTCGACCAGCTCACGAGCCATGGCGGACAGCAGATCCTCGTTGGCGTCGAGTGACTGCAGCCCTTCGCCGGAGAACTTGCCCTCCATCATGAGCGCGACCAGCATCTTCTTGCCCATGTGCCGGATGCAGGTTTCCTGCATGGTCCCGCTGTACGCCAGGAACTTTACCCGGACGGGGTGCTGCTGCCCGATCCGCCACGATCGCCGGCTTGCCTGCCGGAGCGTGTGGAGCGAGTAGCCCGTCTCGTAGAAGTACAGCGTCGGGAAGGCCAACAGGTCGAGACCTGTCTCAACCAGCCGCGGATGGCAGATCACAACCTCTACCCCCTCCTTGAGCTGTTTGTCGTACCAGGCCTCCCGCTTGTCTGTGGCCACCGTGGAGCGGAGGACGGCCACACGAAAGCCAGCCTGCTGGAGAACCTCGGCGAGCCGCCCCGTCACATCGTGCCTCCCTGTGAAGGTCGCGTACACCTGGCACCGCCGGCCCTGCCGCAGTTCCTCGCGGATGTTCTCGATGAGGCGCTGCTCCTTGGCATAGGTGACAGCCTTGGACAAATCCGGGGGACGGGTGACGAAGAACGGCACCATGCCGCCCTCCTTCTGGTCGTACTTCTTGCCCCAGATCTCCTCGAGGTCGAAGGGGTGGTCCGGGTACAGCAGCAGCGTGTTGAGCATGACGCTCATCAGGCTCTTGTTGCCCCGGTGCTCCTTCATCGCTGAGGTGATGTCCTCCGAAATCTCCTCGTAGGCCTTCTCAAGCTCCTTGTCCATGTCGACGGTCAGCACGCTCTCCTCGTAGGAAGGCAGCTGATCGGAGATGTCTTCGAGTGTGATGAAGGCTGTCGACTCCATCAGGTACTTGCCGAAGAGCAGAGGTGACGCGCCGGGCTTTCGGAGCACCTGGACAGTGCGCTTCTGGGCCTTGGAGCAGGCGTTATCGGTCTCGCGGACCTTCTCCACGGTCTCAAGAACGCCGTACTGCTCCTGAAAGTCGCGCCGCCCTTGGCTGCCTGCCTCGTACCCGGCCGCCACCATCCGCCGCGGTTCCATGCGGTAGAAGATGTTGAACAGGTCATCGGCATAGCCGCCCATAAGGGTGCCGGTCAGCGCAATCAGCTTTTCAGCACAACGGGCGAGTACCCCGAGTCCGTTTCCCTGCGCCGTGTCCCCGGCGAGCTGGTGCAGCTCATCGGCGATCGCGTAATCCCACCAGCCCTTCATGTAGCGGCCTATGAAGTCGAGAGGCGCCATGCGCTGGATCTTGCTTCCGTCAGCCTGCCAAAGCGGAGAGAACCGGGTGGTGCCCGTCTTCCCTGCCGTGTAGGTCTCATGGAACTTGGCCTCTCGCAGGTCCAGGCGAGTGAGGAAACCGCCTTCCTTCGACGGAATCGCCAGGCCTGTGTCGGGGTTGATCAGGCCGCCGAGATCCCGGCCGCTCCGGGCTACATTGACGGCGTGCTTCCAGAAGTAGCCTAGTTTGCCCTTCTCCTTGCCCATGATGAAGAAGGCTGGACCGGGGCAGAGAGCGCGCCACCCCGTGCGTCCCATGCTCCGCAACTTCGGGAGCGTGTTGGTGAGGCCGCGGACGACGGTCTTTCCCTTCTCGAGCTTGACCTCCACGATGCCATGCGTGTTCTTCGGGTCCCCACCGTTGCGAAGATCCTCAATGATGAAAGTGCGCGCCCCGGGAACGGTGAGCAGTGCCTCACGCGCCCACTTGTGAACGATGTGCGGTGGGCACATCACCAGCGCCGTGTAGGGCTTGTCGCCGGCGTGTACGTGAATGGTGCCCAGCGACATGAAGGTCTTCCCTGCCCCACACTCCGCGACGATGCGGGCCGCGCGAGCTGTCTTCAGGTACTTCGCGAGCCCCGTGATGGCAAGGGACTGTGCGGGCAAGGGGGAACGAAGCAGAGAGCTCAGGCGAGGCGCGGGCTCGTCCTTGGGGGACTGGAGCGCCGGATAGGTCTCCACGATGCGCGAGCCCAACTCAGGAGCCATCGCACGCAGGTAGTCGAAGTAGGTTTCCATAATGGGTCTCCTGTAAGTGAGCGAATGCGCAAAGGAAAAGGCCAGCTTGCGCTGGCCTGGGTGGGAAGATTGCAGCTATAGGTGGCCCTGAACGGTATGGGGAACCTGAAAAGCCTGGTTTCGGTGCTGAAAGCAGGGCGTGAACTCTCGCCCTCAACTCGACTGAATGTCAAGGTATGCATTCACGGTCGAGATCGGAAGCTGGGAGAACCACTCGTCCCGTATTTCCCCGGCTCGCTTTTGAGCGACAGGATCGACTGCAAGATCGTCCATGAAGTCGGCGATACCGCTCATGAAAGCACGGACAAAGCTATTCAGATGGACAGCAGCAAGGTCGTGGGAGGTCGTGCTAATTGAGTCACGCAGTTTGTCGACACTCGCTGTGCCCCAAGAATAAGCAATCCGTCTTGCCTTACCCTCCTTGAACAAATCGGAATCGGGTGAGAACGCGTGCAACACTCCACATCGTGCGGCGTACAAGTCGATTGCCGTCACCTCATACTCATTCTTTTTCAGAATGTATGTCTCGACCCAACGCATGAAGTATCGTCGTGTCGCCTCCCCCGGATGGCTCCCCATTCGGGCAACAATCTCAAGACCGCTGTAAAGCATGATGAGACAAGGCATCATCTGCTGCTTGTCGAGGCAGTCGTTGATGGCGATTGTCAGGTCGAGTAGTGGTTTGGCTTGAATGCTTCTCATATCTCGTTGAAGTATGAAGCGGCTGGATTACTGGTTTGCCTCATTGCCTCGGATCAAAGTGCGATAAGAATGGTGGCCCCGCCTGCCGAGCTCATTGATGAGTTCGGAAGCTGCTGCCACAACAACGGCATCTCCAGAGGTGAACGCAGTCCGCAAGATGTGGTCGAGGTCCGTCGTCCACAGGTCAACATACTCGTCGGCTGCGAGCGCAATCATCATCGTGCACTTTACGACTTGCGCAGGGTGTGTTTCGGCGAGTCGAGCTAAACGCGCCAGCGCATCCAGCAAGGGCTCAAATTTGCCCTTTGCGAGTCCAAGACTCTGTTCGAGATGGTCCAGCGCCCAGCGATCCTCGAAGTACGCCGTATTGAACCACCACCCGAAGTACGCAAAAACCTCCCATAGGCCATTGGAATGGTCGGATTTGAGCATGTAGTCCCAGAGCGCTTGTAGATTCTCCACTACCTCTGGAGCCACGGCCTCGGAGGTTTCAGCAAGAGATTGCCCCACGTAAATGATCATCGAGCGCAGAGCTGTTGTATCAGCGCTCTGCAGGAAAGCGATGAGAGGGGATTCTTCGCTGAGGTAGATCTTGCCCCTCCAGAACAGCTGGATGAGGTGGCGCGCAAGCATGGTGCTCGGTTGATCGGTGATATGACTTTTGCCTTGTTGCCGCGCTGAATCTGGGATTCGGATGGCGTCCCGATAGAGAGACTCAAGGAGCGGGAACAGGTCGGAGTATGCGGGGTTTGCTGCTAGGTAAGCTCCCCAAGCGACGTCGCGAAGCGGCTGCAACTCAGCCTGCTCAGGAAAGATCTCTTCGTAGGAACGCGTTGCCCACTGCGGCGCTACGGCGTGTAGGTACGGAAATCTCTCACCATAGATGAGCCGAACAGAAAGGCACTTCTCGACGGTTGAGTGCAGGTGTTTATCCAGGTACTCGAGAACGAAGGGAAGATCATCGATTGTCTTCCCTTCAGTCTTGAGCCGCGGAAAGCGCTGCTCAAGATAGCTCAACGCAAGGCGCACAGCCCGCGGTCGAAGAGTGTTGAGTGAATAGCTCCACACATCCTTCTCGAGAGAATCTGATTCTTCGAAGCTCAGACACTCAGATTCGTCGTCGGACAAGGTGTCGATTATTTTCCAAGCAAGAGGATCGAGCTCGACCGGCAGAACCCCCTTCTTGAGCGCGTCTTCAAGCATGTCGACGATTGCGAAGCGAGATGGGAGCCAATCAGCATCATGCCCGTGCCAATCATCATCACTCGACTGTTGCGAGACGACGGCTGGACGTGCGCAGATCCACTCCGCGAGATTGAGCAGCGCAGGCCAGGCAAGAGCGACATCCCGTTTTATGGCGTCTCGTAATCCTTGTAGCGCGGCGCGCACATAGGTGGGGGGCAAAACCTTGAAGTCTTCGAGGCGCTCGACATATTGCTCAGGGGCAGCCTCGATCGAAGCAGTTAACTCACGTGCCAGCCCCTGATAGGACGGGCCGAAGGGTTCGCTGCGATTTGGTGACCAAGTCCGAAGGTAGTTGAGCACCTCATCCACAGACATCGCCTGGAGGTCGGCGCTGTTCGCTGGGCTCTTTCCTCCGAGAGGCATAGCTCTCCCATGCACTACCGGGTTTTCATAGCGTCGTGCGACACCGAACTCTCTCTCGAGCACCTCAACCCGTTCCTGACGGTCACGCGAGAGACTTTGCCGAATCGGTTCATACCGTTCAAGAGTCCATTGCCGAATAGTCTGCTCGATTTCCGCGTCGGAGAGTCCGCGTTCACCCATGCGTTCGCGCTTGAGACCGGCATCGATCAATGCAAGGACTGCGTGTTGCTGCTCGGTGGACAGATAGGGAAAGACGCTTCGTGCAAGCTGGTTGTATTCCTGGCGGAGTCCGAAATGGTGGAACAGCGTTGCATTTGCAAGCTCTTTCGCCGCAAGCTCGATGTCCAGCTGAGGGTACTTTGCTAGCAGGAGTAGCTGAACTCGTTTGAAGATTACGAACGGCTGCCTGTCCAGAACCTGTTGCGCTTCCTGCCATCTGCTGTCGGCGATCAAGCTTTCGGTAGCTTGTAAAACTCCTGAGGTGAGAAGATACTTTGCTCCCTCATGCATGTCCCAACCGTCGAGATCCGCGCGCCAAATATAGGAGTAATCCTCAACGGGACGCGGCAGCTCTTTGTACTGCGGGTATTCCTGAGCCAGAGCGTAAACCAGCTTCTTGGAGAGAAGAGAGAGGTAGTCGACTCCCAAGCTGTGCGCGAGACGATCGCCACTTTGACGGAGAATGCGCGCATAGTCGAAGCTACGGATAGAGGTTCGAGCGTCGTGGCGATAGACATGCCCTGATGGGCCCGTAGTCACGGAGCGAGGGTCGGGAATGACATCAAGAACCGAGCGTAAAACGGTTAGAGCAGCTTTCGTTTCTCCCGCGTCCGCAAGATTTGCTGCAATCTCGCCCGCGCTGTCCATACCGACGTGGCCGTTGATATGGGCTGAACGGGCTATCGATTCAGCCAGCTTCGCAGCCGCTGCTGCTGGCATGGCTCGTGCGGCAACGAGAAGATCCGCCATAACAAAGGGATTTCCGGTTTCCGGAAAGTCACCCATAATGTCAGCAACAAGATCGGGCTTAAGGGCCGCCATCCGGGACAGGTAGCGACTGGCTGGCCACCGATAGAATGTAACGGTGTCGCCCTCGCGGGTTTCAGCCGGAAGGCTTAAGAAGAACTTAGCTTTGCGAAGCGGCTCAATCCACTCTGGATTCTCTAGACGCTCAAGAAAGTAGCGCTGCTGCTCCAAGTAGGGCATCCCTGCGATTGCTCGTGTGACGAGTTCAGGCGTTGGCTTCGTCCAAGATTTCATCCAAGCCCTCCACCCCTTCGTAAAATGTGCGGATCACTCCGAGTATGAAGTTTTCGAGTGCCACGAAGTGCAGCTGCAATTCATTTTCGTCCGGAACCTTCTGCTGCACACCAAAATGCGCGTAGCGGACAAACCACGTTCGTAGACTCGCCCACTCACGTGAAAGAGGTTGCACTGCCTCCGGACGATTGAGGGTTGCTGGATCGCTTGCTCTGAACATTCGTGCAGCTTGTTCTTGCATATTTACATCTGCGCGGCGATGCTCCTCGATCAGGCGCTTCAAGAGCAGCAACATGTAGCGAGGAATCATCAGCTCTGGGGAAGCAGTCTGTTCGACGTCCGAGACGTGATCTGCCGATTCTGCGATCCCAAGCGCGTCCAATCCTTCCTTCCGCCAAGCAGAATCGAATTCGCGCAGGATGGCGGTAGGGTTCGCACGCTCTTTGGAAACGCTCTTCAAGTCCTGCAGTCCCGTGCATAGATCACGGCCGGCATGACAGATCATTTGTGCTCTGCCAGGGGCCTCAGGATCTGCAAGTAACCGTATGGCAGCTAAATAAGCCTCAAGCAATGAGGGAGCCTCACCGGTCAACCATTGAGCGATTCTCTCCTGAGCTGGGTTCATTTATGGCGACGTTCCTGACGGTGTTCACTAAATCCAAGCGAGATTTCCCGACATCTCTTACCTTGTCCCGTAAGTGCTTCCGGCACCTAGTAGCTCCGCGTCATCTCCTCTTCCATCTTCACCTTCCCGGCGGTTTTCGTCACCCCCCAACCACGATCAACCGTTTCGACGGTCTTGTCACTGCCACATACAGCATCTGCTGCGCCTCGAGCAGGTTGGTCTCTTCTCGACGGCGTATGTCGGGGAGGTCCACGAAGACTGAGCCGATAGTGGAACCTTGGCTCTTGTGCACGGTCAGCGCGTAGATGGACTGCAGCTGCGCCAGGCTCTGCTTGAACTCATGCAGATGCTTCCACCGCAGCCGTGAATCAGCAGCCTCGTCCGTGATGCGGGCGATCACCTTCTGGAACTCGTTGTTGTCCGCAACCATGTGGACCGATTTCTCGTTGCCGTCCGCATCTCGCAGGCAGAGCTCCCATGACGGCACCGAAGCTGTCCACTTCGGGACTCCGTGTGCCTCTTCGACCTCATGCGTGAAAGTGCCGCGCTCGATCGCAATGACCTTCGCCTCTTGGTTGTTCGCGAAGAGGAGGGTGTTGTCGAGAATGAGCGGCTGACGAAAGAGAGCGCTTTCGCCCGGCATGAAGGGCGTCGGGATCTGCTCCCCGTATCGCCAACGGCGGACCATTTCATTGACCTGCGCCACGCGCTCGTTGGTCCAGGCGAGATAACGAAAGCTGTCCGGGTCTGCCTCGAACTCGTCGGAGGTGAAAGCCTTCTTCATCCAACGCTGCGCCGCAGGCCCGGGAACGAAGACGCCATGCCCGCTTTCGAGTGCTGACGTCGTGCACCAGGACAGGTCTGCGCTTCCGCCCTGACTACTGCGGATGACACCCGCTGCCGCGAGGATCGGGTTTCCGGCTGCTTGACGAACGATGGTCGTCAGGTGCGATCGGGTTTGCGTGCGAAAGGTCTGGCTCTCGAGCTCTCCCACGGGTGGAAGCTGGGCTGGGTCACCCACAAACAGCACGAAGGCATTTGGAAGATGGCGCTTGATGTGGCGGAACAGGTCCTCATCCACCATGCTGCACTCATCTACCACCACGACGTCGGCCGTGACAGGTTCCGCTCCCCGCTCCCGCTGGAAGATCAGACGGTCGGCCTGGGGCTTGGCTTTCAGGCTGAGCACGCTGTGAATGGTGCGGCATGGCACGCCGACAATCCTGGCTTCAGCCAGCTTGCGGGCGAGCACAGTTACCGCTTTGTGGGTGGGCGCGCTCAGAATTATCTTGCGCTTGTTCGCCAGCATGTTCTTGGTCAGGCGCTGCATCAGGTAGGTCTTCCCGGCACCTGCGTGTCCAGTCAGAAGATAGAAGCTGCCCGGCTCAAATGCGGCCTCAATACAATGCAGAGCCTCCGCCTGGTCGGGCGTTAGCTCGGGATCTTCTGGGAGCTGCTGATGAGCGGGGCTAGGCTTCAGCGGCGGGAAGGCGTCCGCCTTCACCGCAGGAAAGAACGATTCCTGCGTGGTTTCTTTCTGAGCTGGGCGCTTGCGCCACCGCCTCACAATCCCGGTCAGTCCGCCGCCGCTCACGCTCAGGTTCTCCATCGTTCCGTCACTCTAGACCGAGATTGAGTTCAACGGAAATCCGCACGATATAACAGCATCGGATGCTGGCACACTGTCCACGGGTGTCGTTATAGCAGCAGGTGCTGTTACAACTACGGATGCTGTACAAGCATTGGTGCTGTTACAGCATCCGTTCTGACCGCTCCAGTACGAGGCCTATTGGAACAGTTCTGGTGCTCCCTGACCACGCAGCGCATCGTGCATGCGGAAGCTCGGCCAGAGAATAGGCCCGTTGGACTCCGGAAAGCTGAGCCGCCCCTCCTGCAACCCGGTGGCGATAGAGGACAGCATCTCGTCCCGAGTCGCCGTGATCACGACGGGTTGGCACCCGATGCCATCGAGCGGCTGCAGCTTGTCCTCCCGTTCTAACCAATCAAGGACCCAGTCCCGCCACCGTGGTTCCGCCGGCAGGCCAAGGAAGCTGACCAGCGTTGACCAGGCTAACGATCGCTCGTAGTTCAGCAGAAAGGTCCGCCCGGCTGTCCCATTGGCGTGGAGCGGTTGAGAGACTGCGAGGAGATGACGAAGAGGCTGTTTACGGCCCTGCACGGTGAGACTCCCCTTGTAACAGGAGGCATCTGGCCCCATGTTGAACGGGATACTTTTGCCATCCGGGAAGGTGAGGGTGAAAGGGTGCTTCTCCTGGATCGCTGCGGCGATCGCGCCCACCTCGGCGTCTCCACCGAAGAGGCTAAGCAGGTGTCCCTGCCCAGCCTCCCCCATATAGTGGTCAACATGCAGCCGGATGTTTGTCTTGATGCTGGTGCTGGAGCGAGCGTACTCAAGCTGCCCCAGCCGTAGGTGCGCGTTCTGCATGGTCTTCCTCCGGTTTGTTTGCCGATTCGGTAAGGACGCGGGTTCGTCCATCTCGATACACGAGAGAGAGTTCGTTCGAGAAGCGCTCACGTTTGCGCGTGATCTCGATGCCGTCCTCCTTCTCCTGGATCGTGCTGATGTGCTTGACGGAGCGCCATCGTGCGATGTGCTGCTCTTCCCCTTGTCCGAAGACGCCGTTCAGAAGACCTGCCGTACAGAGCAGGCCAACATGGCCACCGTGAAGCGGCGTGATTGGCCGCCCGGTTGCCATCTCCTCCTTGGGCAGGAGGAAGGGAGCGACCTGCTTCCATGCAGGGGAATGGAGGACGTCGGACTCGATCTGATCGAGAGGAAGCCCACGATAGGCGACGGCAGCCGCAGCCGTCGCAGGAATGAGGTAAGGATCCTGCTCATCATCGAGGCTCATGTAGGGCTGGCTGTACACCAGCCGCTGCAGAGCGATGCGGTTCGCCTCCATCAAGTGTCCGCGGAGTGGCTTACGCACACCGGTGAGTACGACCTGATTGAAGCGAAGCGACTCCGGATCCTCGAGGCGGAACAGGCGGAAGTCGGTGAAGTTGCCGGCCAGAAGAGGAATGCAGGTGGGCAGCCGGTTCTCAGGAACGACAAACAGCAGCAGCCCGCCCGGGACCAGCCAACGATAGGTGTGTTCCAGAAACAGGAACTCCATCCGTTGATTGCCGAGAGAGCCGATCTCCGAGTCGTACGGAGGGTTGAGGTAGAGCAGCGAGAACGTCTCCACCTTGGCGTGCGCGTCGAAGGCGTTTCCCTGCACGGTTGTGATGGCGGCAGCCTGAGCTGCAGCGGCACGTTCAGAATCGAGCTCGATGCCATAACGCCGGCAATCGAGATCATTGGTGACCAGGTGCAGTGCTTCTCCGGTTCCAACGCAGGGATCGATCGCGCTGAAAGGCTGGTCACTGTGAAGGAGGCGCCGAAGGCGACGACCTTCTGCACGTGGGAGAGGATAGTATCCGAGCTTCAGTCGGCCGGCGCTACGCATGAGGGTCCTTTCTCCTGACTTCTACGGGCGCACTGCGCCCTGGTTAGTCGTAAACGACTGTCCTGTTCCCAACACGTTGCAGCTGATCCAGCTGAACCTCGGTGAACATGCCTTCTGGAACGCGGACGCCGAGAGCGGCAAGGATCGGACGAAAGTAGTCCACATCCTGTAGATCTGTGCCGGCTTTGTCATCACCAAAGTTGGAGTAGAGAACCTCTTCTCCATCCGCCAAGCCCTCAGCGTTCTGCATCACGGTGCAGAAAACGTAGTCGAGCGGGCGGTCGTACCCCAGGGTGACGACGACCTTCCTGCCGTCTTGCCCGATAGTGCTGTGTTTGTGTTGAGACATGGGCTTCCTCGTGGGCGCAACGGTACGACCCAGATTCAGGTCGGTCCATCCGCCATGGTTGGCTTAAGCGGGCTCGATAACAGCACCAGTTGCTATACCAACCACTGGTGCTGTTGCCGGTCAGTCATGGACGAAGTAGCGGGATCCCACCCGCAAGGCCTGATCTCGCTCCACTTCGCGGAACATCGATTCAGGTACAGCGAGGCCAAGAAGCGCCAGGATGGCCCTGTAATACTCGACGTCGAGCTGGTGTGTCCCGCCCTCGTCGTCGTCCATGCTGTTGTAAAGCGGCCGGTCGGTAGTTTCCTGCTTCACGGTGCAGAAGATGTGACCACCGGAGGGCTCGTACCCCATGACCACATTCACAATGCCGTACTCTTGCGTCTCCTGACTATGGAGATGGTGAGACATAGACTTCTCCCCGAAGCTCTTCCCGAGAGCTTCAATTCATGCGCCAGATCCCTGATCGGGCGTATTGAGGGTTGTCGAGCGCGTCCTCCTCTTCACACAGCTCACCAAAACGGAGAGCCACGGAACAGAGGTTCTCGAAGGTTTGGGACTGCATGGCTTCGAGCTCGAGAGCTTTGCGCCGTCGCATCAGCTCCTGCCGTGCTTCGTCCGGAGACGTGATGTCGATAACGATGACGGACATAGCTACCTCCTGTAGCAGCGTGGGCGGCACAGGCATCACCTGTGCCGCGGTTCCTCTACGCCTGAGCGACAAAGAACTTGGTCGTCGGCAGCTGGCGCTGAGAGAGGGGGGAGGAGGGGGAGACCACTGGCGTTGTGCGCTTGGGCTCAGGCCGAATTGAGGGCATGCAGGCCTGGACCATCATGGTCTGCATGGCATTGTGGTTACGCCAGAAGGACGAGGAGGTACCGCGACGGGAGCGAGCAGAGATTGCCATGGGAGTTTCCTTTCGGGGTGAAGGTGCATGGGGGGTTGCGGCGAGTGCAGACGCACGTATGCGTCTCGCCGGGGGCGAGAGGTCGGCTGGCATAGCTGCCAGGGCTACTTGTGGGGGTGAATGGCTCTCTTGTAGCGGGGGACTTTCACACGAGAGTTGGCCTTGTATCGGCCGCGGATCAGAAACTTCTCCTCGCTGTCGGCTACTCTCACGATGGGAAAGCTATCGACGCCGAAGCGTTCGATCGCCTTCTCTTTGTGGAGCTCACACAGGAGTTCGTCTCCAACCCGCCACGCAGCAGGGCGCTTGCAGAGCGTGCACGTTGGCGCACTCATGGCGTACCTCTTGAAGCTGGGTTAGGTTGTGGGGAGTTGTGCCCCTTTGCGCAAACGGGGATTGTGGGGAGTTTTGCCCTTCTGCGCAAATGGGGCTTGTAGGGGGTTTTGCCCTTTTGCGCAAACGGGGACTGTGCCGAGTTTTGCCCGTTTGCGCTCGAGGGTAACTAGGCCGCGATGGCGCCAGCGGCCGATTGGAGATCGCGCACAACTGCCTTCAGGACCTCGAAGGATGGGATCTTATCGATGGACTGGACCTTGTGGTGGTCGAGCACACCGAAGAAGACCTGCTCCTGGATTTCCTGCGCCAGTTCGCGAACGCGGTCCACGCCGCGATCGAGCGTCTCCAACTGCTTCAGTACCCACTGCTGTGCCCGTAGATGCGGAAGTTCACGCGCGTTCCTGACGTTGCCGCCCGCCCTGAACACCTCGAAGTAGAGCGCATCCCCAAGAACAGACCGAAATCCTTCGATCTTGGGCGTGAGCTTCGCATCGACGGGAAGCTCCGCCCCTTTCTCGCTCTCCTGCTTTCGAGTCGGAGGAAGCACTTCGCCCGTCGGCCGTGCCGCAGTTTGTGTTGCAGGTTGCGACGCCGGCTGGCTACGCTGGGACTGCTGCTCCTTGAGCGGCACCACACCTTCCGGCAACGCCCATTTCGGAAGAGTCGGCAGAGATGCCGGCTTCCCGTACTTGTCGAGCTCGACCCACATCTCCGCAAAGTCGTAGAAGTAGCGGCCGAGCCCATAACAACTGCAAGCTCGTTTGAAGGCTTGAGCTTCCGAACGGGTCATCGCGTTCTCGTCATCGGCCCACATCTCGCCTGTGCCGGCGTGGGAGCCAAGACCTTCGATCGAGACCACGCAGGTCACGATTACCTTGCCGGTTTGAATCAACTTGTCCCGCCTCATACGCGAGACTGGTGACAGCGTTGTGACCTCATAGCTACGAGTCCACCCTGCTGGCGTGAAGATGCTGTTGAGGCGATCCGTGTAGGCGCGCTGATCGCCATAGGGGATCACGCAGCCACGCTTCTTGTCCTGAGTTGTGTTGGTGACGCGCCAGCTGATGTCCTTCGGGTGGAAAGGCACGGCGAGTTGACGGAGCTGTTCCTGCTGCTGCGGAGAAAGAGTGCTCTGCATGGTGTGAGGGTCCTTTCAAGATGGATGGGAGGTGCGTGTGAAAACAGAAAAGGCGCTCCGAAGAGCGCCTATACGAGAAAGACGGTGAGGGGGGGACGTTAAAACGGAATGTCGTCGTCCGTGATGCCCTGGTCGCCATAGTCAGGCTGTTGGCTGTAGCCGCCGCCGTAGCTACCGTTCGAACTGCTGTTGCCTGATGAACGTCCTGCTGATGCAGGCGCCTTCCCGCTGCCATTCTCCTTGCCCTGGCCCCCGCCCAGCAGGGTCAGATCGTTGATCAGGATCTCCGTGCGGTACTTCTTCTGACCGGACTCCTTGTCGTCCCAGGAGCGGGTCTGAATCTTGCCCTCGATCATGAGTTGGCTGCCCTTCTTCACGTAGTCGCGAACCACTTCCGCAGTTCGTTGAAACGCAACCAGGTTGTGCCACTCCGTTTTGTCGACGTACTGACCGGAAGAATCCTTTTGCCGGTCCGCGGTGGCGAACGTAAAGCTTGCGATGGTCATGCCGCCCTGTGAGGCACGAATCTCGGGATCCTTGCCGACGTTCCCAAGAAGGATGACTTTGTTGACTCCCTTTGCCATGGTGGTCCTCTCTGTTGCTGAAGTGGTGTTGCGTCGTGCTACTGCTCAAGGAGGTTGTCGGGCCGGCTCCACATCACTGCGAAGTCACGCTCGAAAGCCTCAATCTGCTGTGGACTCTGTGTAACGGACACCTGATTGTCCTGATACCGCGCTGCTGAAACA
Organism: Granulicella sp.; assembly: GCA_965200515.1. Lineage (GTDB taxonomy): Bacteria > Acidobacteriota > Terriglobia > Terriglobales > Acidobacteriaceae > Granulicella. The sequence continues at coordinate 91,839 of CBDAUT010000012.1, forward strand.
GACCAGTTGCCGGATCCGTCGCGCAGTGTCGTGCCATCGACGAGCATGGCTTTTTGGTGCATCAGGTCCTCGCTCCCTTTCACGCGGATGTGCACGTTGGCTCGGCGGGCGAGCAGGGCAAGAACCTGGACACGCCTCCCCTGCTCCTCCTCGAACTGAGCACGGTCCCGATAGATGGACACCTCGACACCGCGAGCTGCGGCACGGGCGAGAGCCAGGGCGATGGCGCGATCCGTGAAGGCGTACATGGCCACCTGAATACGCTGTTGCGCATGATCGATCAGCGAGACGTCGACCTTCTCAAGGTCCGTGGCTGGCGAGAAGTAGATCTGCTCACTGTCGCCGGCAGCGTGGACGTTCGGCAGGCGAAGCCCCGCCTGAGTGAAAACAGAACTGATTGTGTCGTGAGAGCCAGGAGGCCGCTGTTCGTGCTCCATCCGCAGCTTCCAAGCGATCATGGAAAGTAGACAGACAACAAAGAGGTTACGGAAGGTTCGCATGCAGACTCCTACTGTTCCCGCATGAAACCCACCACGCCAAACATGGCAATGAGCATCGAGAACTGGTTCAAGAAGCTGAGTCTCTTCAGCTTGCGTTCGAGGCTCTGCTCCGCTTCTTTCTCATCGATACTGAGCTCGATGGACAGCCGGACCAGAAGGACGAGGGTGAGAAGAATGCCGGCAGTCATGAGAGACGGGTAGCGGCCGAAGTGCGTGGAAAGGCCCGCCACAAAGAGGACGGCCCCAAGAGTCTGGAGCCGCTGGAAGAAGCGTGGATGCGTAGTATTCATGCCGTTGCCAAAGCCTCCCGCCGAACGGGAGCCTCCCCGAGCTCCAAGAGGTGTGTGTGTTTGCACCCAACGCAGCAGACCCCTTCAGTCGCCTTCATCACGACATCGATGAACGCCTCTGGAGGAAGTTGCTCATCGCCGTTGCGCTTGAAAAAGCGTGGTGCTGCCCCGCCCCGAAAATCCGAGTCCTTACCCCACAGCTCCGTATTGAGGGTGCCGGCACGATGAAAGAAGAGAACCTCGCTCTGCATCTGAGGCCGTGGCCCCCCTGTATCGGGAAACCAATGCCGAGTGATCAGAACGTCGTACGTGTGCTCGTACCGGAACATCTGCACACGGCAAAGCTCAGGCTCGATGACAACGGCGTGGACACCGTTCGGCATGAAGTTCTGCACCCGCTGGGTCCAGGACAGCGCCTCTCCGGTCGGCCCGCAGAAACCGACGTAGTGACCTAGGCTGTTGACGGCGCCGCCTGACTCCTCGCCGCGTAAGGCCCAACGTTTCGCCTTTTCCTGAAAGACAGGCTCGACGGTTGCGCGGCTGAAGATACCGGCCTTGCGTATCTCCAACCGCGTTGGTTCTGGAAGGGTGAGGCCCCTCAGTGCGATCTGTGCGAGTCTCTTGTCCATCGAGTCTCCTGTTGTTTAGCGTTGACGTATGGGGAAGCCGAGAGCCTCCCGAATCCTTTCCTTCGAACAGCCGGCCCAGCATTTGTAGAAACGCGGGTCGGCTACGGAAATAGCGAGGTTGTCGCCGGACTTGTCATGGCCCTGCTTCTCGCAGGAGGGGCAACGAGTCCACCAGTTCCCACTCGATTTGCGCTGCACCCTGACGTGCTCCAGGATCTGGAAGCCCTTCCCGTTGCCAAGGAATGAAATGGGTTGCTCCACCTTGGGTCTGGACTGAAACTCCTCCGGGATACTGAGGCCCTCAGTGAAGGTCTCCAGCTCTTCGGCTGTCAGCCGTTTCAGCTGGCGCAGGTAGGCAAACTGAGCCTGGAAGTTGGGAGCCGCGTCCTCAAACCAGTACCGGTGCATGTTCGCCCGGTGGATGCCGAGCGGGCCGCGGATGGCGTTGCCGAACTCCCCCTGGCGCAGTTCATCCTGGCGGGGGAAGATCTCAATGCCGTCCACTTGGTTGAGCGTGCCTTTGATCGGCACCCCCAAACGTAGGGCCAGATTGTAGATGTAGACCCGGCAGGTTTTCGCAGGCAGCGGTTCATCGCAGAGGATCCAGAGATGAGCTCCGCGACGGGACATCTCGAGCGCGGCCTCGACGCCGTCCTCCTTCAGCTCCAGCTTCAGCGCTGCAAGATCGCGATGCGCCCGCGTGTAGTCTGCGTCGATCGCTACCCATTTAGACCGTTGTGTCTCCGGGTTGATCGCATACAGGCCGATGGTCTGGGCACCTGAGAGATGAAGACGCACAGTGCTGTCAGTGAGGGCTAGTCGCTTCTTGGTCTCCCTCTCCTTGGGCTGGTAGTAGTAGTAGCGGTTGTTGTCGGGGTTTGGGCGGTCGGATTGCCGGGTGTAGGCACGCCGATTCACAAACCACGAGCAGTACTCAGCCACCAGGGCCGGGTCGGTTGCGAGGAGATCGGGTTTTGGCCGCGGCGGAATCCACGGCGCCTGAGCTGCTGTACTCATGGTTTGCTCCTTTCTGAAGTTGGGAAGGTTGTAAGACGGACAGGCAAACGGGTCAACCTCAGTGAATGAGGGTGTCGCAAGTCTCAATAGCGAATAGGGACAGACTCTCCTCACCTCCCTTTTCTGGGGTGAGCTGTTCCCTGGCCAAGCGTTCCAGCGTCGTCCACTGGAGCAGGCGGTACGCCCACACAGCACGATCGAAGTCCGCGCCATTGAGGTCGTCATCCCTGTCGAAGCGCAGCCAAAGGAATACCTGGGCGGCTTCGTTGTAGACGTAAATGGCTCCCGTGCTCCGCCGCCCTTGGATGCTCTGGAGGAAGAGGAACCCACCGTCCGTTTCGATCAAACGTTCGGCGCGGGCTTCGCCGGCTTTCAGGAAAGCGCCCAATATCTCCCACCGCGATGAGGACGACGTGACGCCCGGCAGCTCATGGACAGAGAACAGGTACTCTACGCGCAGCTGGCCCAGCAGTTCTCTCTTGGAATAGCGACGTTGTGTATGCATGGGGTGGTCCTTTCGTGGTGGATTTGGTCAGAGATTGGAAGGGAGGAGCACAGGTTTCCTGTTGCCAGTCAGTCCCATGCGAGTGTGCTGTTACTGCGCAATCTGCGCGTTGGTGAAAGTGGTGGAGATGGCAGCGGTTCGAACCGCCCCCTTAACAAGGGTTCCCACATAGCGAGACCAGGCGCGGTCCAGCACGGCAGAGAGCACAGGCCACTCCCAGCGGGCGCGCCCCTCGGTCTCTTGCTGCAGGAAGCCGTCTGGATCGCCAAGGAACTCTTCCGGATGTGCGAGACAAGCCTCACTCGCGATGCGCTCAAGCTCTGGAGCCCCCGCCCACATCGAAGGAAAGGCAATTGCTTCGGTGTAGTCGAGGTTTACGCGTGATCCAGCCAGAGCCGGATGGTCCACCTCGCCGTACAGTCTGCTGACGGGAGTGGCCTGATATGTCCTCTCCTGCGCAGTCATCGACCTGGAATGGCCAGCAACCGCACGAAGCCGATTCGAATCGAGACTGACGGTCAGCGCTTCAAAGCTGTTCAGGAGCAGACGGACCAAACGCTTGGCCCGCTCTCGCTCGAAACCCATCCCGAGCAGGTGAACGTGCGCAGGCCGAATGATCTGCAGGAACGCAAGCACTTCCCCATGCGACATACCAGCCTTCTTCATGGGAAGGGCGGGAGACATTGGCACACCGGCTACCTCCAGAGCATGTTGGAGGAAGGTTTCCGGCGTGAGCGCGCCTCGCTGTACCGGAATCAGCAGCCGCGCACCCGTCTTCGCGAGAGCTTCAAGTTCTTCCCTATAGCGTGCTAGCAGCAGAAGCGTGTGCTCTTGATCTGCAACGCGGTCGGGCACCACGACACTGAGATTGGAACCGTGCCGCTCCGCCAGCAGCTGGTAGAGAGAAAGCCGCTTGCTCCATTCCTGATGTGAGATGGGGTGGACAACCACCAGACCTGCGGCTGTAAGGGCTACCTCCGAGAACGCTCCGCTGTCGGCGAAGAGTGGGAGCTCGGACCGTTGCAGTTCCGCTATCGCTTCTCCTCGCACGTGCCTGGCCGAAAAGCCTACCGGGATGCGCGCAAGAGAAAAGCCCCGGATCTCGCGCGCCTCATTCACACCAGAGGCAAACACGAGAACACGGGGCGGGAGCTGCGCACGGCCCACGTCGAAGAGAGTGGGCTGCATACAAAATCCTATGTAGGGGTTAAGGGGAGGGCAGTTTCGTGAGGAGATTTACTTCCGACAACGGCGTTAATGAGATGGTCCGCCGCTTGCTTCTTCATTCCCAAGCGAAGTTTGCTGGGCGCAAGCTGTGACAGGAGGATCATCGACATGCAGATACAGTCCGTTGGCATTGACCTGGGTAAGACGACCTTTCACCTCGTGGCGCTGGGTGCAGCCGGCAAGGTGCTGGTGAAGAAGAAGTTCACCCAGAAGCAGCTGCTGACCTACACCGCCAACTTGCAGACGTGGCTGATCGGTTTGGAGGCTTGCTCCGGAGCTCACTTCCTCGGGCGTGCCTTACGCAAGCAGGGCCACGATGTCCGACTGATCGCAGCGCAGTTCGTGAAGCCCTTCGTAAAATCCAACAAGAACGACTTCGTGGATGCCGAGGCTATCGCCGAAGCGGTCGAGCGCAAGAACATGCGCTTCGTCCCGATCAAGACCGACGACCAGCTGGACCTTCAGGCTATTCACCGCGTTCGCGATAGGCTGGTTTCGAGGCGTACCGCTGTGATCAACCAGATCCGTGCCTTTCTGCTGGAGCGCGGCCTGGTGTTCGCGCAGTCTCCGTCCAAGCTTAAGGCCGCGATGGCCGACGTTCTTGAGAACGCTGAGGCTGACCTCACGCCGAGGATGCGCAACCTAATCAACGTGCTCTGGAGCGAGTGGAAGCTGATCGAGCAGCAACTCGAAGAGCTGAACGATGAACTCGAACGGATATGTGCAGCCGACGCTGGCTGCACCCGCATACGACAGATCCCTGGTATCGGACCCGTTGTGGCTACAGCTATCGTTGCCGCGATCGGCAACGGAGCCGCTTTCCATAAGGGCCGGGAGTTCGCCGCCTGGCTTGGCATCGTGCCGCGTCAGTACTCCACCGGTGGTAAGACGAACCTTCTGAGTATCAGCAAGCGCGGCAACGTCTACCTGCGCAAGATCCTGATCCATGGCGCCCGGGCAGCCGTGCTGCGCATCAAGCGAGATAGAGCACCCATCGGCGCCTGGCTTGATCGGCTCGACGCTCGGGCTCACAAGAACGTCGTCGTAGTGGCTATGGCCAACAAGATCGCCCGCACCGCCTGGGCTGTGCTGTCCAGCGGCAACGAGTACAAGCCATCCGCCGTACCAGCATAGGCGCGGAAAAGACGCCTCCGGCTTGGAAGCGCTTCGCGCTCCCACTTTACCCGCACCACGGCGACGAACAAGCTCTCCACCGAAGTCTGCACAGGGCAACAAGGACGAAAGAACAGTCACAACGACGTGTCTCAAGCCTGATACCGAGAATGGTCTCCAACGACCGCGGCGTTTATAAGGACAGACACGTGCGCATCTCATCCTGGCCAGGAGAGACGATCTCCACCCAAAGGCCGAATACATTTGCGCAGACTTGTCTTCTCGCCCAACCTAACCCTTGCAGTCGCGCGGCGGACCATACATTCTCGGTACTAATGTGGGGCAAGTGTCCGGACAGAGGCTCAGACACTCGCAGGCCGAGCCGCCGAGATCGGTGACGGCAAGTCGCATCACAGCCAGGGATCGATCTCGCTCTCGAAGGAGCATTTGGACAGTGTGCAGGGTCAACTCATGAGTGCTGGTAATGTTGATCTCAGGAGCTTAGGCATGGAGAAAAGGGGCCTAATGGATTGGTTCGATAAAGCACAAGGTTCGCACAGCCTTCCTCCTGTGAATTCAGTGACGAAGGTCTCTGCTGATTCGACGACACCCACAGCCTCCGCCGAAACCAATCGACAAGAAACTCCTTTCGAGTCGCTGGCCAGCATCTGCTCGGTTCTGGTAGTAGGTCTGTTCATCATGACCTTCGTATCTCAGAACTACATGATTCCGTCAGGCTCGATGAAGGACACTCTGCTCATAGGCGATCACTTGGTCGTAGACCGGATAACGCTGTCGCCGCCTACTTCGTGGATGCCGCTAAACAGGTATCGCGAGCCGAGGCGTGGCGATATTCTCGTCTTCCACAAGCCCGTATATCAGCCTGGTATTGATGCACCTGACGTCGACGGATCGCCTCAATACACGACCCTGGTGAAGAGATTGATCGGCGTGCCTGGCGATCATATTCATTTACGCAATGGAATTGTGTTCTTGAATGGCGTCGCACAACCCGTGGGATCTGCGCTGCCGACAACGACGGATAACTTCGATAGGTTCCTCGACAATTTTCCCGCCGTTTCTCCAGCTGGGGTGCCTGGGTCGACAGAGTCGTGGGCCGTGAACATTTCAACGCATCTCCAAGACGGCGATCTGGTGGTCCCATCCGGCATGTACTTTATGATGGGCGACAACCGACACAGCAGCCTGGACTCGCGTTTTTGGGGCTTTGTGCCACGCGCCAACATACTTGGTCGTCCGCTATTTAACTACTGGTCGTTCGAGACCGCAGAGGGGCAGCTTGAACAAACAGGATTTGGTTACAAGCTCGCGTGGTTTGGCCATGTTTTGGCTCGCTTCGTCACGGACACGCGCTGGAAACGCACTTTCCACCTCATTCGTTAGAAACGAAGCTGTAGACCCCAAAAGCGAGAAGTTGGCATCTCGGAAGTGATCCGCCGCGGAGGGTTCTAGCCCTCAGCTGACCACAACGGCATCTGTGGGAACTGATCTGCGCCGTTTCCTTTCAACTGCTCCTTGGCCGCGACTAGCATTCCAGCATGGCTCCTTTTTGGGTTGAAGCCGGTACGCAGGTCCGCTTGGCTATCGTTCCTCGCCCTCGTGGGAATGATTGGTTGGAAGATGAAGTGAAGCAAATTGGCGGGCAGGTGTGGATGTTCTTGTCTCCATGCTCCAGCTTGATGAAGCTGTTGAGCCAGGTCTCGCAGCAGAGGCTGAGCTGTGCGCCGCAGAAGGCATTCAGTTCCGCTCATTCCGAATCCCTTACCGAGAGACGCCATCCTCCAATCCGGCATTTGCCTAATTTGGCGCTGACCTCCAGGCCGAGATCCACGCCGGGCGAAGTGTCGCTGTCCACTGCAGCGCTTCGATAGGCCATTCCTCTTTGCTCTCGCCGCTCCGCTGACCGCCGAAGGGTACACCCCTGATGAGGCTTTCAAACGGCTGAGCAAGGCAAAGGGTTTACAGGTTCCTGATACTCCCGATCAGATCGGATGGGTAGAACGCTTCGCAGCCCGTCAAGCGAACGGTTGCTACCGACAAGTTGCATTATGGTCAGTGATCCGGCCCGGGCGGCCCTCCGGGGTGCGGCAGACCGGGCCAACTTCTCACAACGGCGTTTATCGTGACTCATGCAGACCATGTCAAGAGTGCCTTGGCGTAAGCAGCGCGCAAAGGCACGGCACCACATGTTCAACGCTTTGCCTCCTTATCGAGGCTGTTGAGTATTTCGGATTTTTCGCCGGTATCACGAGCAGTGTTGATGCAGGGTTAGCCTAGAGCTTGAGCTTCGCCTGCTCCGCCCGCCATTGATAGCCGGAGAAGTTTTTTAGGCCCCTTGAAGACACGTCAGAGTCGTCGATATTCCATCCCAGTGCCAAAAGCAGGATGCGCTCCAAGATCCAGGACAGATTCTCGCTGGCAAAGCTCAACGCAAAGAAGTCTTCCTCCCCAAATGTGTCGCCGTGGACGACAGCATTCCGCAGATCCGAAAGCGACGAGCCTCTGTTCGGATCCTTTAGGAGCGGCCAAAGATCGGCGAAATGATCGCCAAATCTAGCTATGAACTTGTCAAACAGTGCCCGCATCTGCGGGCGATTTTTGCCGCGGGGTTCCTGTAGCGCGAATACGAGGGCTCCTTGTATGCCGGCGAAGAGGCGGGCAATCCGTAGTTCAAGAACGAGTTCATTTGCCATCAACGCATACACGGCGCTATCGAAGTGCGGCCTATGCAGGGCAGAACGATAGAGTGGAAAGGCGGTAACCATGAAGCGCTGAGCTGCGTCTGTACCTTGCAAGATGAGGGGTTCATGGTGGTCGATCCGCTTCGGAAACTTTCTAGCGTTGAAGCTCCATATCCGTTTCATGTCACCTTGCCCTGAACTCGAGCTCCAATGCCAGAACATCGTCCGCTCGCGAGATGCAAGTGAGGCCAAGATCATGATGGCCTCAGCATCTTGGCGCATTGCCTCTACGTCTTTGTATCCCCGGATGGTCACGGAATAACCTTCCTTCGTGATCTCAGTCAGTCCTTTTGTGCTCCGCGCCCGAGGCCGTCGAGTCACCTCTGCGTTCGCCCCATCCGATACGGTCAGAAAGAATGGTTCCTTGCGAGCGAACCCATATCGCTTGGCACTTTCGATGTCTTCCTCGTCTGGATTCGCGAGGAGTTGAAACAGGAAACATCGATTTACGGCGAACCATGCATTCGGCGTCGCAGATTTGAATAGGTCTCCCGCGGAAGCAGAAACAATCTCCAGGGATTCGACTTCCCCGAAAGGAGCACTCCAGAAGATAGGACTGCCGATGCCGATTCTGCTCCCGAACTTGAGCCAGATACCTTGCGCCCTCCACGTCTCTTGGATCTCCTCGTTCACGCGGTGTTCTGCGGTAAAGGCGAAGGGAGAGCGCAGCGCATATAGCGTTTTTACCTGCTCGAGGGTGGGGTAGAGATGGACTTCAGCTTTGCGAGTGTAAGGATGAAACTTTGAAAACTGCGCGAGCATATTGGGGAAGATGGCTGCTTCAGAACGCAGTTCACCGACCATCATTGAGCCGCGATCCTTGGTCTCATAGGGGACGACGAATTCCTCGGTTGTTTTGCCCATGCCTATCCTATGTTCAACCCTTTCGGTCTAGTAACGTGAAGTCGCATTGTGGGAAGTAACGCAGTGCCGCACAGCAGCCCAGCAGAGCGTCCTTCTTAGTAGAAGAGCGTCTTCTGCCGGGCCTCCCACTGCTCCTCGAACCAATCCAGACCGTAGCGAGCCTTCACCTCGACAACGGCTGGACCAGCCACAAAGTACTCCTCTCTGGTCGGGTACTCTGCGCCGGCTTTCCGTTGGTAGAGGTAGGAGATTCCTCGCCTCACCTCCAGAACGGCTCCGATCCTGGTGGCCTTTTCCTCCAGGAGCTGCTTTGCTCGGTCCATAGACACCTCTTCTGAGTGGTGCTCCACGGCACGAAGAGCCTGCCCTTTTCGGTCCGATCGCTGCTGCCCATGGGCGTCCTTCTTGGCACCGTAGATGCGTCGTACACGATAGACCCTCCACGGCAGTGATGAAAGTTGCTCCCGAAAGAGCCCGATGGCCTCGTGATTTCCGCTCTGGTCGGTGTACTCGTGCAGAGACTGCTTCTTGTAAAGCGTCCCCCGCGGATTCAAGGTCAGGCTGACAAGCTCAAGCTGCAGAGCCTGGGCCACCTGGACGGGATGGCGCTCGTGGCGCCGAAGAGCGTCCGGTCCAAGCTGATTGAAGGGACAGTAGACACAGGCGCTCTTCTCCTACACAACGCCCAGCTTAGAGAGGAGGTAGTCCGAACACATCTGACGGGTCCAGCCCCACTCAATGAGGGGGTAAAACCCGATGCGGTTGGGGCGATCGTAGCTGGAAGCACGATGGGCGCGGCCCGGCTCCTCAGAGCTGAAGCCAAAAGCCACTCGATCCGCCATTGCTTGTTCGCTCTTTGCCACCCGCTTCAGCTCATCCAGACTGTAACCAAAGGCGTGCTTCGCAGGGACCTGAAAGCGCTCCCGCAACCATGTCTCGATAACGAAAGCCTTGAACTTAAGAGAGCAGCGATGCTCCCCACCGAACTGCGGAACGGTCCCCGAGGCGCGGAGCTCGTCCGAAAGCTTGTAGGCGCCATCCATATGCATGGAGGCCGGTGCTCGGCTGTCCGAGAGGACGACGATGCCCTCCTTCTCGAGATGGCCACGACGAGCGACTTCAACAAAGCGGACCTGATGTGCCCGCAAGAGCGGAAGGATGTGCTCTTCACAGAGCATACGAGTGTCGTCGTATTCGTCTCCCGTCTGCGCTGTCAGCACCAGCAACTCGTCGATATCGCACAGCCGCGTTTCAGGTTCCAGAAGCCAGCGGACCAGAATGGCTGTCGATTCAACGCCCATTCCCCAGGACAGGATCGTGTCCATGTTGTCTCCAATGAGGAGAGCCCGGCACTAGGCCGGGCTCTCTGGTTGCGCAGCCTTAAGCTGCTGTGTGAGTAGCGTTTTTCTGAACTGCGTGTTCCGTTTGCCGGCCTGCCATGGGTAGAAAGCTGCGGTCCAGCTGTGTGTGCAGCCACCGAGACACTGTCCAACGAATGCCGGACTCGACTTCCATCCCGAGAGCCCGAGCTAGTGAAAGCAGCGGGTCAAGAGGCACGGCCGCGTTATTGAGGTCACGTACAGGACGCCAGCCCCGGTACGCTTTCCGGTACACCACGCCGTTCCAGACTCGCGCTTGTGTTGGGTCGCAATGCCGGTACCCACTCACCGCGCAGGCCAACGTCTGGCCTGGATTGCTCCGGAGCGAAGCGCTCCGGTTCCAGCCCGCAGTGACGGTAAACAGAGCCGGCAAGCCGGTGCATAGCCATTCCATGACTGTGGGCAAGGCTCTCGCCTTGAAGAACGGCAAACACGCTCGCGCCCAGGCAGCAGGTACGAATGCGTCCCTTTCAGCCAGCACAAAGCGCTCGTCCAGCTCGTCCTGCCGGCACACAGGGACGACCTCAGAAGCGATAGCGCTGAGCAGCAGACTGATGGATGCAACAGAAAAGGAGCCGATAAAGGCTCCTTCGGGTGTGTCGATGAGGCCGTGCTCAAAGGTCTTGAGGACGGCCTTGTGTGTTTCCGCAAGACGCATGCTGGCTCCTTCGCAGACAAGGTTGGCCACGGGTCCGCGGTCACACGGAGCCAAGTGGCTTGTTGGCTCCATGGACTGCAGGGATTTCCTGCCTCCGTTAGGTGTGCTGTGCTGTTGCTGCTTGAGCCCGTTCCCGCCGACGCTTTGCGATCAGGGCCCGGATCGAAGGGGGGAACTCGTGAAAGACGTAGCCGCGGCCAGTGCATTCTCGGCAGACACGCACGACGCCGTTCTCTGGGAACATGCCGCTGCCGCAGCATGTTGAACAGCCCTTCATCCCGCCCTTACCTCCGCAATCAGGACACTTGGTCTTTGTCCTTCCGCGTACGTCGAGACAAGAGCAGGCAAGCGGCTTCGACGAAGAGTTGATCTCTGTGACCTTCCGAACTGGCAGCATGATGATGCCTCCTGTGTCATCCATCCAGGAGCTTCAGGAAGGATGAGCAGAGCGAACGTAATGCCCTTCCAGGTCTCGGTCCAATGAGGATGAAGACGCACGAGGAACTATCCTGCAGACCGGACTTAAGCTTTCGTGGTCCTCAGGAGCGGCGCTGACGAACCTTGTTGGGAATGGTCGAGGTTTGGTGCAATGAACGGTGTCCTTGGCGTGCTGACAGACGGATCGCTCCATCCACCGTGATTGTCAGCACACCCTAGGGGCACTATCTGATTCGGTCAAACTCCTCCTGTGGTTTACCGAACAGGCTCAGTTGGGGGGCACTCTGAGGCGCTACGCTCGGTGCATTGATGATCTGGACCAAAGAGCGGCCGGCCTTCATTGTGAAACCGATCTCCTGCTCCAGAGCGCTCACCTGATCGAACGCCTCACGGTCGTGTTGGTGGATCATGCGCACGTCATGGTCGGTAGCGAAGATGCAGACACGGCAGGAAAAGCGCCGAAGGTAGCCGCCTCCGGTCCCGTCGCAGTGGTACTCGGGAACGTATACCGGGTGCAATGGAACACCGTTTTGCCAGTGCCACGTAAGCACCTGCTCGGTCGTTTCCTCGAAGATTGGCAGCCAGTTGTACACCGTGCGGCCGTTCTTGCTTAGTTCCCTGTCATGCTTCCAGGGAAGCTGACGTGCGCGCTGAGCGGACTCTTCGGCTCGCATCCCCATGCAGTTGATGACCACTCTCTCCGGAATTGTGCGGAGGAATTTCTGGATGGGACCGCGCTTCAGGTCACTGGTGCATTGCCGGAATTGCGCAGACGGAAACATCCCGCGCCGACGCACCATCTCCAAGTACGTCTTCTTCGGGTTGCGGACAACGGTGAGGGGAACGTCGAAGCGCGCTGCTATATCGCGACACCACTCCACCGCCGGAACGGGTCTTACATGCTCGAAACCCGTGTCGGCCATCACCGCATACGTCTTAAGCGTTGGGTATTTCTCGCGCACAAAGCCGAGCATCCGCGTGCTGTCCTTGCCACCGCTCAGGTTGAGAAGCAGAGCTGTTGAGGCAGGTGCAAGATCAAACATTTCGAGAACATCTGTCATGAGCATCGTCTCCAAAACGGGGTTCGAATCGTCTTCTGCGTAGAACATGCTGTGAGGCCGTCTCACGGCTCGGCAAGACCATTTCGAGGCTTGTCAGCTATCAGCCGCGCAAACTGTAGGTAGTCAGAAATAACTCCTTTCGTGTTCGGTCCTTACAGAGCACGCGGCAGGGCGACGGCAGGGCGGCAGGATGGCGCGGAAGGGGTTCGGGACTGTTGCGGGTAGTGTTCTGGTAGCCGCGTCGGCAAGGCATCGGCAGGTCGGCTGCATGGCTCCGGGAAGGCGTATGGAAGACAACGCAGAAAGCTCTGGCGACAACCCATGCGTCTCAAACCGGCACAAAAATGCCCCTTCAGATGAACTGAAGGGGCGATTGGGAAGAGCTTGCCGAGGGTTGATTAAGGCGACAGTCTGCTCACTCTGCGACTCCGGCAACAACTTCCAGCGCTTCTGCGACGGTCATCGACTGGCGCATCGTCCCGTAGGAGAACATCACGCTCGTCGCTAGACCCGTACTGTGAAAGCGCCTAGACGCGGTGAAGAGCATCGGCAATTCTGGCTTTTTAAAAGCGGCAGAGAGAGTGAATACTAGATCGGGCGTTGGAGTCAGGTACAGTATCGCGCTTACCTGGTCCTCGTCTCGAATGCCTTTAGCGATCTCCTGATACCGCGCCGCGGTCTTCAGGGTTCGCTCGTACTCCACGGCCAGACGTAACGCCTTGGGTCCCCAAGTGATCTCTGCGAGCGCGTCATAGTCCTTTACTAGCGGACTTCCAAGGACGTAATTGAGTGAGCTCAACTCCCTGTCTGTCTGCCAGTGCTGTAAGAGCCCTGTCTGCCTGAAGGATCGCCGGATCTCAATCAACTCTAGAAAGTGGGGCGCCTGGAGACGATTAGCTAGCGTATCGGAACCCGAACTGACGCTCACAAGCCCCTCGCCAAAGGTTTCCAAAAGGCTAAGCCCCTGCCTCGTTATGGTGTAGACCTGACCGATATAGGGAAGCACGCGTCCGATCGAGAGGAGAAGCCGGCCGTCCAGAAGACGGTTCATCCGCCAGTTGAAAGAGCGACGGCTCCTTTCCAATCCCCTTTCCAACGCGTATTCCATCAGCTGATCGTGCGAGATGAACGTGCAATTCCTTACCTGTAGCAACAAGGGCACGTCGCGCTCCTCGCTGATCTTGTAAGCAGCCGTCGACCGCTCTAGCTCACTAGATACGGCTAACGAGGTGTTCCGGTCAGTGACAGCTGCGCCTTCCCATTGTTCTGCAGGCATCTCCATGTTCCTTTCTCAGTTGTAAATTCGCTACCAACCTGCATCCACAACAGGGTCTCCTGCTCCTCGCCGTGCACACTCGCAGCAACGATCCGGACCCCAGATGTCCTCCACTCCGAGCCATAGTGAATGCGCCCGAACTCTTTTTTCTGTACTGTCACCAGGACAGCGTCGGGAAGCGACACTGCACGAGTTCGCCTCATCAGGAGGAGCCGGTTCCAACTCCCGGAGCGTTCAAGACCGCAGGTCTGGAAACAGCTTCCTTCGAGATCCGCGGCGTTCAGTCGCTGATCCAAGAGAGTGCCCGCGTTGAAACGGATTACGCCGGCTACGATCCAGCTTCTGCGTTCCCTCGAGCCTCTACGAAAACCCGTGGTGTTGAAGACAGCCGCCTGCGAGGCAAAGCGTTCTGAATGCACCTTGTCCTGACCGGGCCGGAGCCACCACAAAGAACCGAAAGTGAGACATTGAACAATCACGCCGACCTCACAGGTCGTCCCTCACGCTCCTCTGTGAGGCTGACGTGGGCGCGATTAATCTGCGTTCTCAGGTTCTGGATCTTCTGATCCTTCGCGCCGATCTGTACATCTTTAGCAGCCAACTGCTCGTCCTTGGCTGCGAGCTGGGTCCGCAGTTGCGTCACAAGATCGTCACTCTTCTCTGTACCTCCGCCTGTGTTGTCTCCCTTTGGACCGGCTTTGCGTTGCCCTTGCTCGCCTGCTGATCGAGAAGCCGTCTGCTCGGACGTCTGGGCTCTGTCAGCTCCGGACCGTAAGTCTTGAGCGAGCTTGGTCTCCTCCTGACGCCCCTTTTTGGCCTCGCTGGTCTCCTTCTGCTGGCTGAGTTTGGTTAGCTCGTCGCATTTTGCGTTGTACAAATCTGCAAGCTGATTGTGCTTAGCGATGGCCTCCAAAGCTTTGGCCCGTGACGCGATGTGGCTGTTGTAGAGTTGCGCTACGATCGCGGAGCTGATCCGCAACCGGTCTTCTGATCGGCGATGCTGCCAATAATTGGCAGCCATGCTGAGCGTGAACCCGGCCGCGAGAAGCACGTCAGCCCACCACAGAAAGTTCTGTACAGTCTCCTCAATCGCGGCCAGCCGTACCGAGTCCAGAGCCGCTCCGTAGTCTTTGTCCTGAGGATTGACGGCGTGAAGAGCCTTTTCCATGGCGTTTGTGGTGTCAGTCGGTGCACCTGCCTTGGCCGCGGGATCGTACGAGGAGCGCGGCCGCACGGTGGTAAGCGGCATGGTGTTCTGCTGAGAGAATGCCGGGGCCGCTGGGGCAGCTAGCGCTAGAGCAAGGATGAGTTTCCTTCCTGCTGTCATTTCTTCCTTCCTTTCCGGTTGCGGGCTTCCTCAAGCTCCAAGTTCGGGAATCGGAGGTGGAGTCCCTTCGATCCCTGCTGCAGACTGGTGTACTTCGGGTACAGATTCTCGGCAACTCCAGGCAGCCACTGCTGACTCGGCCGGCGAATATGCACATGCTTGTGCAGCACACCGCGCAGCCGGTCCGGGAAGAGCATCTCCATCTGCCCGGTCGGCATACGCTTGATGTGTTCGTCCTGAGCCAGGGTGTCTTTCACCTCGGTCTGGCTTCCCTGCTCTTCCTCTTTGTAGTTCGCCTGGAATAGCCCGCTCTTCCGGATGCGCATGCTGCGCCGCATTTGGCGGATCTTCGATGACGCTTTCAGGAAGTCCTGCGCCGTTTCCTCGTCCTTGATCCGCAGCATGAAGGTGGTGTTCGGCGCGCTCGCGACGTCATTCCGAAAGCCCCGGCCTACCTGCAGCAGCTGGGGAGCGCTTTGCAGGGCGAAAAGGAATGCGACATTGGCGCCGCGTGCCGTGACGAGGATGCGTGCAAAGTTCTCATACGCAAACGGCGAGAACTCGTCCATGATGACGCTTACGAACGGCTGCTCAAGGTTCCGCTTGGCGTCTTCGTACCGCCTGCCGATCATCAGCTGCAGGTTCTGCAGGAGCATGCGCCCGAGCGCCGTCACCGCCCGCTCGTTGACATTCACGTTCAAGGAGACATACAGGATCAACTTCTGTTCAATGACGTCCTCAAGTGAAAGGAGCTCATCGTAAGGCCCGGTGATCAACGAGATGTCGTCGGCCATGAACGTCATCAGGTTATTGATTAGACCCTGGATCTTCGCTACCCGCTCTCTGTCACCGAACGATTCGAGGAGGTTGCGGATGCTCATATCGAGGGTGAGCCGTTGTTGCTGCGTGATGGAGTTTGAAGCCTCCGTGTTCTTGATGGCGACCGCAATCTGCTCTTTCAGAACGTCCTGGTCGTACGCGGCAACGAGGACGTCGTGGAAGTTGAACCGACTCCCTGTGTAGTGCAGGATGCGAGCGATGTTCTCGAGGTAGACCCGCTGGTGCCCCTCAAAGAAGTCCTTCTCCATCTTGAAACTCTCGAAGATGAAACTGACGTGCTGCTCATAATTGCCATCGGGGGACCAGAAAGGGTTGTAATTCACCGAAATGTCTGGGCGCATAGGGTTGATCACCCGAAGCTGGCCGATCCGTCCAGCAGCCTCCATGGCTGGCATGAGCCGTTCAAACAGGTCCCACTCGCCCTTCCCGTCGATAAAGATGATTGGGGCGCCACTCGCGATATCCTGTTCCGTAATTGACTGGATGAGCGTCGTCTTGCCTGCACCCGTCATTCCGAAGCAGTTCGCTTGATACGTGCGTGTGTCGTGCGACCAGAACTGCGGCTCTCCGTGGATATCATGCCCAAGAAGTACAGCGCCGTCTTTTCTCGCCTGCTCTACCTGCTCGCTGATCGTCTGCTGGGACACTGACGGCACTGGCCGCGGCCACGCCTCCTCAAGCTTGACCCGCTTCGTCGCCTGATAGCGCACCCACTCGAAAAGGAAAACGCCCGCGAGCACCGGGTAGAGCCCCAGCTCCACCAACTGGTTCGCGTGAAGGTGCAGACGGCTATAGGCGACGTAAAAGATCAGGCCGAAGATGGCGAGGAAGAATAAGACTGCCACAAGCGTGGCGTCCGCTGCATCGTTTCTGGGACGATTTGGGTTCTGATTCGGGGGCATGTTGACCTCACTTACGCAGGGTGAAAAAGAAGAAAGCCGCTACTGCCAGCAGGAAGAGCACACCACCTACGACAAACATGGGGTGGAGTCGTCGTTTCCCTTTTGCGTCTCGCTGGTCAACCGGATCGAGGACGGGAGTCGTCAGCATTTCAAGAAAGCTGGTTTCGTTGCCCGACCTATACGCCAAGAGGAGGCGCTTGCGCGCCTCCTCCGGATTGAGAACTATCGCTTCTGGCATCAGAGCACCGCTGTTGCATCCACCTGATGGTTCAGGTCGTTGGCGAAGACGAATTGGTAGATCTGGGGTTTGTCTTCGGTTTGCTTGAAGCAGAGCACCCCTTCGACGCTCTGGCCAGGGTTCACATCCCGGCTAGAGAGCCGGGTTTCACGTACTGGCACTGCAGTCATACTGCCGGTTCCAAACTCGGTCAATTTCTGTGAGGAGAGCTGCATTCCCTTAAGCGCGCTAAGCGCGATCCCTGGTGAGGTAGGCACAACGCTGAGGACAGCCGGATCGCTCAGCCGATAGGAATGCCGCCCAGGGTTTGATACGACGTACCGGACATACAGAGAGTCCTTGTCACGAACGATGTCGGAGATGCGCACATTCACGTGGTCTTTCGCATCCTTCACGCCGCGGCTGTTCACAGGGGCACTCTGCAGCATCGTTTGCGCGATCAGCATATCGGCAAGTTTCTGGATCTCGGTGTCTTCCGTCCGGACTGGAGTTTCTACCTGCTTCGCCGCGACTGGCCGGCTTTCGGTCTGATCGATCACGAAAGCGGCCGAAGCGACCTCGGCCGGCGCGAGGATCTCGTAGCTCGATTGACCGTGCTCCGTCCAGATGAAGAGGTTGGTGGACTGGCCCTGCCGGAGAGGCTTTAGCGCAACAGTGCTGCCGTGCCATTCAATCCGGAAGTCCTCACTCCCTATCGCCGCGTTTGTGATGGGCTCCGGCATCTCGATGAGGCTGATGTGATTGAGCGCCGTTGCAACCCTGGTGACTGAGTTCGGGTTGACAGGCTGATGGGTAATGGTTTGAGCACCGACGACGCCACACGCCGCGAGAAACGCCAATGCCATCTTGATCTTCATGCTTACTCTCCCGGGGCTTGAGGGAGAGGTCTGTTGACCTCTCCTTTTCAAGCGTTCGTACAGCTCATAGGTAAACGACGAAGTGCCGTTCCGCGCGAACAGAAGCACAGTCGCCAAGTGTTCTCACGTAAGCCACCACGTCCGGCATGACTTTCGTGAGTGCGTCGTGCGTGGCAACACCTGGATCATGCCTCAACCCTTGCAACGCTGCCTTGTACTGGCGAAGTGTTGGTTCGAGATTGCTGGCTTTCTTGACCCAGCGATTGCCTACACAAAGGCTGTCCAGAAGCGTGTAACCAGGGGTCGTGGAGACGGCGAAGTGGCGTCCACGCGACGTGATTTTGAGCCGCACCTGAGACCGCGTTGAGAATGTGTCCGCCAGCCACTGAGAGATAGAGCGCATGTGTTCTCCATTCCGCATGCCTGGCGTCCCGATGTGGGAGGGACGCCAAGCACGGATGCTTGTTGTTCCCTCCCTGATCGGAAGGTCTGAGTTGTACCCATCGTGGTTATGCGATGGATGTACGCTCGCTGCTAGAGCGAGGTGTAGATCGCACGTTCCTCGGGACTCTGAGGAGCGGGTTCAACGAGCGTTGACACATACTTCGCAACCCGCATGTCCAGCTCGTGCAATTCACGCTTGCTGAGCCTGCGAGTCTGCTTGTCTGCAACGGTCCATTGGTAGGTGTATGAGTCCGGGTCGCGCTGGAGCTCGATCCGAACTTTGGTTTTTGCAGATCCGGCATTTGCCCGTTCCACGCGCCAGTAAAGAAATCGCATACTCTCTCCTTCTCTATCCACGCTGGTGCCTCCTTTTGGGGAAGGACACCAAGCGTGGAGCTTGTAGATCCCTCCCTTGCGGAAGGCTGGGTTTTCACTTCGAGCATCCGACATGGGCCGAACTACTGCTGCTGTGTGTAGACCAGGGCTCCTTTCTGGTCAACACGGAATAGAAATCGTGATTCGACACCGCGGGTGAAGAAGAATGCCCCATCGCGAACGATGACGGCGCCCTCTTTGTCCTTCACCTGAACCGTTGACTTAATGCCGCAGGTCCGGTCCGCGATGGCATTCACGACTTCCTGGGGAAACGCATGGAACAGGATCGATCCCATGCCACGTCCTTTGGAGACGATTGTGTGCAAAGCAGCACACCACGCCTCACGGTTTTCACGCTTGCCCTGACCCCAGAACCCGATGATGGCCTGGAGAGAGACCGCTTGCTCTCGCATTTTGACTTCAGCATCACGGAAGCTCGCGTTCGCCTTTGCGAGTTCTCGCTTGGCGAACTTGATCGTGTTCGGGTCTTTGGACTGGAAAGCGTCCTTAACCCGTTCCCGTGCTGCATCGAGTAGCTGCTTCTGCTTGGCAAAACCTGCCTGGATGACACCGTGTCCAGCTGCGTACACTGTGTTGACCAAGCGCGCTTCAGCAAACATGGCTTCCGTGATGTTGTCGCCGGTGATCAAACCACGAAACTGCTCGATCGGAAAAGGCTTCTCCAACAGATCCGCAATGTCCTTGCGGAGCTGGTTGTAGAGCTTGCCGATACGATCAGACGATTTGACCTCGATGCTCAACGGGAGCTCAGAAACCGTCTTGGCATTCTTGAGAGAAAGCCAGGGTGCGGCACCGACCTCCGTACGGATGGCCTGCAACTTGGTGCGATCAGCACGAACGTTGTGCTTGAGCGAATCGATCTCTTTCTGCAGCTCTGCCACGAGTTCATACAGCAAATCGTGACGGTCGGCTGCAACACAGGAGCTCATCAGGTCCGTGATGACCCCAATCTGGTTACCCCGGGACTTCAAGGCAACAAACTCGAGGTTGAACCATGGTGACTTCGACCGTTCATGCTTGGTCTTCACCACCTTGTGAGCTTTCGTGAGGGCGAAGCGATCGGTCACAAAGAGTGGAAACCGTTCGCTCTCAATAGCACACACCCAATCGAAGTCGAAATCACCGCCGTTTAGCTTGGCGGTCTCCGAGTGAAGCGTGTACGTCCCCTTGAGAGTGAGCTGCTCTGCAACAACAATGCGCGCCTGCTCGATATCCAAGCCTTCGGAAGCAGAAAGCAGGGTGGCAGTTTCTTCCGCGTGGAGGTGAACCATAGGAAGCAGATCCTCCTTCATGCGCACTGGATAGCGCACACAAAGGCTCCGGTCAGAAGAGCTGGAGGTGATGGCACGGTCCCTTGGCATCCAATCCGCCCCAGAACGCACCTTTCCGTTGTCGAGATAGAGCACGCCGTCATCTGCAAGCGCGAACGCAGGCAGATCCAGGCCTCCTCCCGTCATCAGCTTGTAAGCCCAGCGTGCCAACAGCCGATCCAGTTGACGATGGATGTAGGGATGCCGGGTAAGCTCCCCACTACCGTCAGCCAACAGTGTCGCTTCGATGATCCTCTGGAGTTCAACACCCTCGGGATCGTCGTTCCGGACAGAGCAACCAATCATGTCGACAAGCGCCTGATGATTACGTTCTGCCCATGCTGTCTTGAGTGCTTCGATCTCTTCGCGCGCCTGCGGCACAATCTCCGTAGCGATTGCAGCTTCAGGGGCGTGTTGCAGAACCGTGTAGCTCGATTCGAACGTAAGCGGCCGAGAGATCTCCCGGATGCCTATGATGACCGGACCACGATAGGACTGCACCTCTGTTCCGAAGAAGCTCTTGAGGATTGAGCTCTTCTTTTGAGAGGGTTTGATCGAGCTCTCAGGCACGATGATGTCGCAACCGAGCGCGTCGGCTACGTCATCGCTCATCACCTTGAAGCTACCTTTGGCCTGGGTATGTCCGAATGCTAAACGGAACTGGTAGAAGTAACCGTCTGGCTGCTGCAGCTTCTGGAACAGGCTTTTCCTGATCCATCCGCGGCAGTCGTTCGTCCCCAGCTTCAGGTCTTCAACGACAAACACCGTCTTATCCGCTTCTTGATGAACAACCTTGAGGTTGGACACCAGGATGCCGAAGTAGGTGATTGCGGCTTCAGGCCACATCGCAAAACGCTTCGCGAGGGCCGGCTCATGAGCGGCATCGCAGAAGTAGTATCTGCCATTCTTGGCAGAACCAGAGGCTCCCACCATCTTGTAGTGCACGCCGTGATGACGAACACTTGTGAGAGTGCGTGCAACCGCAGATTCCTCATGATCTTCGAGGAGCTCTGTGGGAACACTTACGATTGCGATCTTGGCGTTGGGGTACATCGCACCGAGAAGCGTGTTCGCAGTCGTCGCATCCTGGCCTACGCCGGGGATCCGCTCGACAATGCTTCCGTCCTTTTGCACGTCCAACATCACGATTACGTTTCCTTCCATCTTGTGCATAGCGAGTCTCCTTGTGTCTGTTGTTCCAACACGAAGAGACCACCAAAGCTAGAGAGGGACCGCGTCTCCGGCTTTGCCTGGTCTTTGTCGGCCTGTTGAAGGGGACTGACCAGGCATGAAGCAGCCGGATCAGCGGAACAAATCCTTGCGAGTAAGGCCCGCAAGGTGGCTCAGAAAACCGTTCGGTAGCAAAGCGCTAGACGATACGATTTTTCTGAACTTGTCCGCTGATGACGCCTACGGTTTTCCGATAGGCTGCTTCGTCACCGCGATGGATCCATTGCTGAAGTCGGGCTTCACCTTCCACGCCTCGACGGAGAAATAGGGTTGGTCCAGCTTGAGGGCGTGGAGTTGTGCCTCGGGCTCTGAGGCGAACTCGTTCGCGAGCTTGATGCCTTCTTTGCTCATCTCTCCCGCGAAGAAGCGGACCGGTGGCTGCCCTTCTTCGGAGCTTGCCGGTCTTCGTCCACGACGCTTACTCCCGTTCAGTCCGGCTGGTGTTGCATTCCCTGTCTCTGTGTTCACTGATTGCCTCCCTGTTGAGAATTGTCTTCAGACCCCGGCGTGCCATCCAGGACGGCGTCACGCTTTTCGCCTTCAATCTGCTTGGACCAGTACTCGCCGATCATCAGCCCATCGGGATTGTCCGCGGACCGCTCCGCGCCGGCTAGGCGAATGTGGTATTGCTCCACCAGCTTGGCGATCGTCTCGTGGTCGTTCACCATCTTGTGCACAGTCCGTACACCAAAGGCTTCGTAGGTGAGTGGGTCGTCCTTGCTCGCCTCGAGACTGGAAATCCGCAATGTGGAGAGAGCCTGGTCGTCTTCCAGCTTGCCCACCGTGTTGTCACGCTGCAGCTGGTTCAACGCTGTATGCCGCAGATTGCCGGTCATCATGTTCATCGCGTCCGCCCAGTTCTGACCCAGAGTGTGCGGATCATAGGTCAGATAGTGGTTCAGAAACTGCTTGATGAACGCCTGTTTTTCGTACTCGTCGGGTCCGGCACTCCGCGCACCTGCCAGAACAGCAGGAAGAAGACCTCGGCGCTTTCCGGCGCCGTAAGGGCTGACGACCTGCGCCTGCCCGCTGCTGTCCACCTTGATCACCGTTGGGGGCTGCAGTCGAACAAACAGGAACCCTACAACCGCGGTTAAAGTGATGAGGCCCATAACGCCGGCGATCACAAGCGAGCGATTTGCGTAAGCGCGCAATGCTCCGTCCATCTCGTAGAATCTGGGCTCTCTGACCTTCTCCGCTTGCTTTTTCATCTCTCTCCTAACACTTAGCTGGTGCAGTTTGTGGTCTGGGCTCTATGGGACTGTGGCGCGGGGTGGAGTCGGATTAGGGGGTCGCGATTGGTACGTCCCACCGCCGGAGCCTCCTTGAGGTGCGCTCGTGTTTCTTCCACTGGCCGAGCCACCCGTCCCGGACTTGGCCGCCTTTGCGGCTCCGGAAGCTGCTCGACTGACCTGCGTACTGATCGAAACCAACGACATAAAGGCGCTAGCAACGCCCCCAAACTCGCCCTTCAGAACGGCCATCGCGATGATCGGAATGAGCAGTATGCAGACCGCGTAGAGAATGCTGGTCAGCCCGATCCACACTTGCGGTTGTGCGGCCACCATACCGGTAAAAAAGGGGCTGCTATCAAGGTCTTTTCCATTAACCGCAGTGATCAGGCAGGCGAACACGGCATACAGAACCGCCCAGCAGTTCCAGACAAAAAGATTCTGAGCGTAAAACTTTGCAGTGCCGTTGATCATCCTGCTCGGTGCCAGCGCAAGGACCAGGGGGCCGACAGCGTACAGTACAGCGCCCCAGAAAACGTAGAGAAGCGTGAAGAGCTGCGCCGCTATGGGAAAGATCAGGTAAGCGATCGCAATCTCTAGTGCGTTCACAATGGCCGCTCCGCCATTCGCGATCAAGTTCCAGATGGAGGTGTACCCATTGGTATTCCAGTTGTCTATCAGCAGATTTCCCCAGTCCTTGATGAGATCTCCAGCACCGTACGAATTGTCAATTTGCTGTGCAATCGCATCGAACCCGCTGCTGAGATCTGAAAAGAACCGCGTCCAGTTACCGATGATGAAAGCGACGACGATAAACTTCATCACTGTGGCGGCGAGTCCCTTAGTGTCTCCTCCTCGCGCATAGGCCTCGTACACGCCCAGCATGAGACTGATGATCATGAAGATGTATGCCACGCTCACGATCGCCGGAATCATATTGCCGGCCATACCGTTCGCGACGGTTGTCATCATTGTCTGGAACTGAAAGATTCCCGGATCCATGTTGTCCTATCAGCGAGGGGTCAGTATGCCTTGCAGGTTCTGGTTCAGTTGCTGGGTCTGAGCTGTGGAGTTCTTGGTTGCCGCGCCAGCGTTCGACAGTTCGGTCGTCCTCACGCGGAGAAGGGCCGCCATCCCGGACTGGCTGTAGGCGTTGGCCTGGAGCACCCACGCTGAACCTTCAGCCTCGAGTATGGGTGCGGTGCCCGGGGCCGCTGTTTGGATCTGCTGGTTCAGCGTTTGGGCCACCTCTAGCTCCCTCGTGGCGAGCGCGTCAAGCTCGATTGCCTTCTTCATGGCATCTTGAGCCTGTGCGTCGGTGAGATCGATCGTGTTCCTTAAGTTTTGGGGCGCCGCCGTCGCCGTGGGGAGAGTCCCGTATACCTGCGAGTAGTTCGTCCCGAAGGAGCCGATGTTGTTTGCGTTCCCGGACAACATCACCTGCTCCAGCTGTCGCGCAGCGGGGAGAGTGGCACTGCTGTATCTCAGGTTCAACAGAGACTGCATGTTTCGCATCGGGCCGGTAAAGCTCGCCGACAGCGCTTTGGCGCTGTTGATCGCCTGCTGGGGATACATGACCGTTTGCTGGAACTGCTGCTCTTGCTGCTCCACGGACTGGATGGCCTTGAGAGGAGAGGCCACGCTGCTGGTCAACAAGCTTGAGATCTTCTCCAACCCGGCGAGCACCGCGGCAAGGTCGAAGCCGAACTGGGCTTCCGCCTGACGTGGAACGGCTACGGTTGCAAAGATACCTGCGACGGCAAGCCAGCCCACCTTTTTGCCGATCTGTTTTGTCTGCAATAGGGTCATAGATTGTCCTTACTTCTGAGCCAGCACTCCCTGGAAATTTGTATTCATCTGCTGCATCTGCTGAACGCTCAGCTTCTGCCTCCCGTTCACCTCTGCGAGCTGAGCAGCTTCTTCACGGAGCATGGAAGCCAGCAATTTGTGCTGACTGGCGAGGCTCTGCAACTCGGCTGCCCGAGCCGTGGCGGCAAGCATGTCGGCCGTTCCCGGAGCCGTAGTCGCGGCCTCATTCTCGATCTGATTGGCCACCGTGAGAATGCCGGTAGAGGTTTGATCGGCTGCGATGGACTGCGCCAGGGCATCTTGCGCCAGGGCGTCTTGCATGTCGACCATCTGCCGGTGTGCAAGTGGAGCCGCTGTTGCATCAGGAACAGCTCCAAAGGAGACGTGATACATCGAACCCAGCGAGGGCGCCTGAGCGCTGTTCGCACTGAGGAAGATTCTTTCCAGGTTCTGGCTGGACGGCAGCTGGGCACTGTTTACCGGAAGCGTGGAAACGCTCGACATCCAGCCTCTGTAGCTTCCTACGATGGTGCTCACGTAGTTGTGTGATTGATTGATCAACGAGACGGGGAAGAGCACCTTCTGCTCCTCCTGCATAAGGGTGGTCTGGATAGAAGTCAGGCTCGACAGAGCGCCACCGATGTCTTCACTAATGGTTGAGTCGATCGCCTTGAAGATGAAGTCGAGAGGGTTCAAGCTGATGGCCCTGCAAACAGGCGTCGCCAACAAGAAGGAACCTGCGGCTATCGCTCCTGCGACCTTCAGGTGGCGATGAAAGTTGCTCATGCGTGCACCTCCTCCTGCCGTCCCGCGCTTGCCCCGAGCGTGCCGTTTAGTGCGGGGGAAAGGGGTGCATGCTGTCCTGTTGCCACGCTCCGACGCTCTGCTTGTTGAACCCTCTTCTTGGGAGCCAGCTGCACGCCATTGGCAATCTTCATGACCTCCCCGGACCGTTCCTCTGGCAGCTCGTCAAGATCGGAGATGCCGTGCGGATACTTCGCAGCAAGCGCTTCATAGGCCTCGGTCTCTGTAAGCCCGACGTGCTTGTTGAGCCAGTACTGCCGGTACCATCGCTCTCGTGCGAAAGTGGTCAGGATCCAGTACTCGATCGGACTCACGACGATGTAGAGGCTGTGTGTTGTCTCTGCGTTCTCTCCGATGACGATGAGGAACTCGCTCTTTTTGCCCTTCTCCGTCATCCCAAGGCTCTTGACTCGCTGCAGTGTCGTCTCATTGAGGTGAAGAAACTGGCGCAAAACGTCGAAGTTGCCCTTCTGCCGACCAATGAGCTTGGTCGCCGTCGTAGTGAGGATCGCACCCCCGAACTCGTTGGGCTTATCAGGCGTCCCCGTGAAGTCCTCCACCGCCTGAGACAAACCCCAGACGCAGGCATTCCGCTTACGGGCCGTGCGGAACAGCTGCACGACGACCGGACCCAGACTGGGTGACTGCAGTAGAGACCAGCATTCATCCAGGACCGTAACGCAGCGCTTATTCGCATTGCCTGCAGCACGCTTGTTGGTCGCATAAGCGATCAGCAGGCTCATCGCCGTCTCGAGCTTGGGATCATCCTTGAGTTGCTCGATGTTGAAGTAGAGCCAAGGGGCCGACATATCGATCGTGGTCGGCCGGTCGAAGAGCTGCGCGTACATGCCTTCCTCGACCCAGGCGCGGAGCTTGGTTGCAGCGAGGCGCGCCTCCTTGTTGACCATCTCATTCTTGTCCTGGTCGTGGTAGTTCTCGAGCTCGTCCTTCAGATCGCTGTTAGTGGGAACGTTGCACCCAGACCGCATCGCTGCACGGTCGTAGGTCTTCGTAATTGCGGTGAGCAGGAGATTGTCGAGCAGATCCGTGTCGGTTGTCCCGCTGTCTCCAATCATGAAGCGGGTCAGGTTCTTCAGAAACGCCAGGTGATCGTTGGTCGGCGCCGTGTCGCCTTCCTCCAGATCGAAAGGGTTGATCGTTTGGCGGCTGTCGAGGGACATGGAGATCATCTGCCCACCCATATATGTGACTGCTGGCAGGTAGGAGTCTCCACGCTCGATGATGGAGACCTGCACACCCTGACGACCGCACATCAGGAGCATGTTCCCGATGGCCACGCTTTTCCCCGATCCAGAAGCTGCGGCCACAATCATGTTCGCGTTCTCGAGGCTGGCGTCGAACGGAGAGAATGGAACGAGTTGGCGATATGGTGTTTCGAAGAGCATGAGCGGGGTACGCGTGGTTCCGGCCCACGGCATTTCAACCGGGACGAGGTCAGCCGCGTGAGGCGTCAAGAGATCATGGTCGCGGCTATCCTCTTCGGCCATTCCCGGAAGGGATGAGAGCAAAAGCCGCCGCTGCGCCAGGGATTCCCCAAACGCGCGAGCCCCATTCATCTGAGAGATGATGTGCATCACCTGTTGCCGCCGGGTCGATAGCTCCCGCTCCGCCTTCTCGTATTCGAACGACGTGAACGCAGGCTGCGAGGTACGAACCGCAATGACCAGGCTGACTTTTGCCGTCTTAACCGAGCTGGAGATGATCTCCTCCTGGATTTCGATCAGTTCCTGTGTCGCCACCTGTGCCGCAACGTCAACGCGATGCTGGTCCTTGTTTCCGATCTGAGCTGCCTGCATCTTCTTGAGCCGCTTCTTGTAGTGGTTCAACACCACACGCTGATCCGGAATGGCTACCTGTGTGGAGATCACGACCGGGAAGCCAATGGTCAACAGATTGCGAAGAATGCCCGGGTAGGTTCCGTCTGGAGAGGTCTTAAGAGAGATCACACTCCACAGAATCCCGTCGATGTTGAGGTAGTTCTCCGTGGTACCAAGAATCGATACCGTCGAGGCCTGCTCTCGCGCCGATATGTATCGCTCTCCCAGGATGTTAGCGCGAAGCTTGGTCTCATCAGGCATCAACGGATTCATCGCACGCTTGAGGTCGAGAAAGAGCTCCTGGTGGGTCATCCGCTCCGGCGCCATACCAGCGGCTTTCAGAGATGACTGGACTCCACTCACGATAGATTCCAGCTCTGCCAATGCGTCCACATGCTCTTTCTTCGTGGCCTCGATGCAGCGACGCATGGAAAGCGAGAAACCCTTCTTCGGTTGCGTCTTCTTCTTCGAGATCTGGCCGCCTGCAGCGGCCATCATCCGCTGGTGCTTTACCGGATCCCAGATCACATACAGCGTCGCTATGCGGGTGAGGTATTCCCCCGCAACGTCCTTTTGCTTCCACTGAGCAGTTCTGTGTCGCTCCAAAACCAAGGCTGAGGGTGCCTCGGTCCTGCGGTGGTCTTCATACCTGGCCACTAGGCCGTTCAGGCCTTCGACGACTTCGTAGCGAAACTGCAGGCGCATGCTTTGCTCTGGAATCGTCCTCAGCAGGGATTCGAGCATCTCCTTGTTTTCGTTCCGGCCTTCGTCATCCGCGAAGTAGGTGAGAGCGCCCGTGATCCGGAAGCCGGCAACGTAGCTTCCGTCAGTCCGTACAATCACGTTGTCGAGCGCGTCGCGGATCGGCAACAGCTCGCACATAGCTGGATTCTCAAGTGATCGCTTGTGTTCAGCTTGTGTCGTCGGCATTACAGTTCCTCCGTCAGGTAAGGACCGTTCACCTTGGTATCCCGGGCATGCGCGCAGTAGGTCTGCGGCCTGCCGCACCACAAGATAAGGTCAAGCATGTATTTACGGGGCTTCCCGTACTTAAATAACGTCAGGCCTGGAATCCCTAGACACAGAATCACGAGGACTAGGAACCAGTTCATCGGGATGCCGAAGACATACCGGTCAGAGAACAGGAAGTTACCCCCGACCATGGCAATTGCGCAAAGCAGCCCAATGCCCAGCATATCTTCGAGCTCGAGAAACATGAAGGTGGCCCTCATGGCCAAGTTTCGAGAGATCGGGCTCACACGCAACGCCATTACACGAACCTCCCAGCATTAGCGGCTACAGCCTGGTGTAAAAGAGCAATCGCCTTCCCTGCTCTCACGAAGTGCTCCATCAGGCGGATCACACCCGAACAGGACAAAGCAGCAAATGCTGCGACGACGTGGCGCAGCCAGTCATCACCGACGTTCAGTCTTTGGCCCACTCCACTAATCCCAAGCACAGCCCTTGCTACCTCTAGGCCGGCGTACACAGGAAGAATGGTGTTGCAGAGCCAATCGGTTAGCGTGAGCAAGGCTTCAAACGGCTGATTCGCTCCGCTTCCCTGTCGAGCGAATACTTCGGCCAGTCGAAGCAGGCCGGAGATGGAAAGCGCTCCAGCACAGCCCCACAGGACTCTCTCGAAGTCTTCGCCTCGTGATAACTTCCACACCGCATACGCAACCAGCAACGCCGCAAGGACAGGCATCACTCCGTTGCCCACCCAACTGGTCAGGCTCAGCAGTCCCTGGTCGAAAGAGCCTGAGTTCATCGCGCTTGCTCCAAAGGCTCAGTTGCGCCCTGAGTAATTTGCTTTGACAAGCTGCAGAGAACAGCCTCCGAGGCTCCGTCGCTCACTCTCCAAAGAAACGCCAGGTACTTCGCGATGCCGTACACAACAGCAAGAAGAAGAGCCCCGACCAACAAGAGGCTTATCAGCCCTCTGCTAAGCGGATTGCGGAGAACAGCACTCGTGATCACCAACGACAAGAACGTCGCCGCGGCGAACGTTGATAACTTCAGGAAGGATTTAGCGACTTCTCTGCTCATCGGAACGCCTCGTAAGGGTTGCTGATCCATATAGGGCTACGGGGCACAAGGTGCCAGGAAAGGGTCTGCACATCCGCGGCCGGGCAATCGTTCTGGTCACGCTCGAAGAGGCGGAAGCCGTCGGCCAACACACACACGATCCACGCAGAACTGCCAATCAGCAGTACGACCATGGCTGGAGCCAACGCGAGACGCATCCGTAAGGACGTCATAGCGTGACCCCCGTCCAGCTTTTCAGCAGTGCCCAGATACCAGTTACACAAAGGAAGCTCACGCCGCTGATCGCATAGCTCTTCCAGGGCTTGTTTTGAGCGAAGGCCAGCACTCCGGCGGAGATCGCGAGCCCACCCACAATGGGACTGATCGTGTTCGCGGCGTAGTTGAAAGCGTTCATCAGCATGTCTGTGGTGCTGTATGCGCCGCTGCCCATCCAGGAGCCGGTCGCAACTTTGTAAATCCCTTGTATGCCGAGCAAAAACATCGCGGCAACGATAGAGCCGAGCGGGC
Organism: Granulicella sp.; assembly: GCA_965200515.1. Taxonomy (GTDB): domain Bacteria; phylum Acidobacteriota; class Terriglobia; order Terriglobales; family Acidobacteriaceae; genus Granulicella. The sequence continues at coordinate 121,338 of CBDAUT010000012.1, forward strand.
TCGTGCCCTGAGCCTGGTCGAGAATCGCTTTGAAGACGAGAGCGGCGGCGGCGACAGGAACGAAGTGATCCACCAGAATGTCGTCTACGAAGTCGTTCGCCAGCTTGCTCATCCCGCTGGTGTAGGCTGCCGGCTGTACGGCCATGATCAACTGCGAAGCGCCCGGAACAGACTCATTGACCAGCCAGGTGCTTACTCCGGGGATGGTGAGGAGCAGCGCTCCCCAGAAGATCCATTTCAAAAAGCCGCCACTGGCCTGATAGTTGATCCCACCCTCATTGCGAAGCGACATGCCTGCCATCACAAACGCTGCAAGTGATGCCGGCACTGCCAACGTAATAAGGAACCCGAGGATCGCTCTGAAGACCAGTGGCGCTTGCATGTTCTTAACCGACCTGCTGGCCGTTCTGGATGAAGTACTCGGCAAGCCGTGTGATTGCAGAGACCATCAAGAGACAAACAGCCGTGATAACGCTCGGTGCCCATCCACGGCCACCGCGGTACTGAATGATCGCGGCGACAACAAAAAGCCCAGCTCCCACCGGGCAGATAACGTTTCCGACCCAGTTCACGATATTGAGAAGAGTTCCCTCAGGCTGCGCTGCAGTCTGACCTTGCACGGCCTGGCCGACTGCAGGTGCTGTTCCGAGGTTCTGTGCCATCGCGTGCGCGGGCGCCATCACGGCCGCACCCGCGAACATGAGGGTCAGTGTGAGCATCAAGGCATGAGCTGAGCGACCGAGCCGACGCTTGATTGCGGCTTGGCCCTGACGAAGAAGTGTGAGCATAGGGTGATTCCTCCTCGGCGGATTACCGCCGCGAGAGAAACATAGGGCCGGTCGCATACTCGATCAAATGCTGACTGGCGTTGATTCGTCGCTTTAACCTCGAAGCTGCAGCTCAGCAGGCGCGATGAAGGCTGTGTGCGGATCCCAAAACGCGCAGAACCGATGTCAACCCCGGCCTCTTCAACCGCATCAGAGCAGCAATTGCCCCGGTTACGAGTTTGGTGTGCCGAGTTTTGCCCATTTGCGCAAAGGGGCAATGTGCCTAGTTTTGCCCACTTGCGCAAAAGGGCAATGTACCGAGTTTTGCCCGTTTACGAGCTGTGCTTACTCCCGAACGCGCAGCAAAGAAGGGACCGGATATTCGGTCCCTTCTCACAGCGCTTGCACTTAGCTAATTTGCTGTTGCTGACGGGTCCACGGCCTGAGCTGCCATCGGATTCACTCGCTGAGGCTTCGTGAAGATCAGGTAGATTTCGGTTCCTGCAGGGACGCTCACAACGATGTGTCGTGTCGTGATAAGGCTGGTCACCTGTTGATCTGCGCCGTTGCCGATGTTCTCTGCGGCTCGCTGCCGGATCAGATCCGATTCACTCACCGAGCTGTTGACGCCGCCCTGGCCTACAAGCATGGCCCCAGCCTCACCCAATCCCGCCAAAGAACGAACAGCCAGACTCCGGCCGACGTTCTTTCCCGTGACCTGCCCCTTGAGGGCCTGCAACGAAGTGGTAGCGCCTATGGCGGAGATCGGCACCGTCTCCCCACTTGGCATCTCGAGCGCGGTGAAGGTGATGTTCACGATCCCGGTTGCGTCGGCCTGTGAGATCTTGCCTATCGCACGAGCTCCTGCCGGTATCAGCACCCTTCCATCACGCCGGTAGTTGTATTCAACGACGGCTGTCACCGGAGCATTCAGTGCTGTGCTGGCCATCGATTCGAGTCGGCGCCCACGTGGTAGCCGGACTCGAGCCCGAAGTTGTCGACTTGAGGACGAAGCAAGCTCGATGCTTTGTCTGAGTTGGTACTCTGGTGCGCCACGAAAACCATGGACGCTTTGCCATACTCCTCCTGCTCTTGCCGGGCCTCCTGCGTCGCTTGCGCAGTTGTCGCGTTTTGACCATGATCCTGATCCTGGTAGGGCTCCGGAGCCCAATTCCTTAGGTGTTGTGGGTCTGTATCGGGAGGCTGAAACTGGTTAATTTGGCCGAGTTGTTTCACTGAACTGCTTCTCGTTGGCGCTGGCGAGCTGCCTCCTACTGTCGCGGAACTTGGATTGTGCGCTGTGAGACTGGCAACCCTGGTCCTCTCGATGTCGTGCGCGTCAAGAGCGCCGTTCTTGGCCTGAGCTGCGATAGGAGCCGCGGCGTTTTCTGACGGAATGATCTGCCCTGGTGTGCTTGGTGCAACGACCCGGCCAAGGCTCGGCTTACCTGCCTGCTTGGGATCCTTCGACTTCATTTTGCCCTTCGTAGAGATCATTGCAAACAGAGCGACGAAGAGAATGACGGCGCCCACCATTCCAAGAACGATCAGTCTGGTTTTGTCCTTTCCTGCTCCTGAACCGGCTCGTTCAGGGACCACGAAGGGTTTGGACGAGATAGCCTGCTCTGGCTCCAGCTCCGGCTGTCGGCTCTGCTTCTCATCGGGGCTCGGGACTTGATTGACGCTTGCCATAACGCTCCTTGCTTTGTCTTGACGTGGGGTCACGCGGAATAGGCCGCCGCTAGTTGCCGGGGGCGACGAAGGGAACCGTCAGAAGCAGCGGTTCATCGACAGAATTGGCCGAGGCCAGCTGCAGGAGGAGCCTCTCCTGGCTCTGCTTGAAGCCCGGGCGAGAGAAAGCAACCACCCCATCCAATCGCTGTCCTGGTGCCAGACGGCGACCATTTACGCGAAAGCCGGCCACGGGCACCTGCTCAGCCATTACGACCTGCTTCTTGGCCTTCTTTTTCAGCTGATCCCTAGCGCCCGGGCTCGTCATCTCGATTTGGGGAGGCAGCACCTCTACCCAGTGAGCACTCTGATTACGGACGGAGTACGCCACCAGCATGGAACCGTGCAGGTCACGTATTTCGCCTAGAGCTCCCTCAATCGACTGAGGTTCTTTCACCGGGGTGCCTTTTTTCACATCTGCTACGCCCGTTTGCCATGAAGGTGTGGCCACGCGAGACTGACCATCGAGTGCCTGATCAAGCGGGTCGCTTTTCTTCTGCTGATCTGGCTTTGGGCGGGCGGGCGGGCCGTCTGCTGAGCCAATAAAAAAGCTGGCTTGCGGCTTATAGTCCACGATGAAGTCGACGGGCGCATGTGTGGCGCTGGCTCCATCGGACAGCAGCCTGAGGCTGATCGTCTCGCCGTTTTCCATCGTGATGACCAGGTTGCTCTCGCTAGCCTTCGGCGTGGACGGCTTCACATAAACCAGCTTCGGTTCCTGATCGGAGTGCTCAGCCGAAAACAGTGTCGGAGCTCCGATGGCTACAGAGGAGACCGCATCGGGCAGACGGATCGTCGTCGTGAAGAGTGGCTGGAGGTGCACATCTGTGACAGTCGATGCTGAGACAGTGACTTCTGAGATCATCGGCTGGACGTCCCGCCTAGCTTCTCCGGAGTCGAGAACTGTTGTGGACTGTTGAGCACCGGCTGTTGTTGCCATGAGCGTGGCTGCAGCAAACGCTTGCAAGACGCGACGATTCATCGGGCGACCCTCCTCTAGGGTTTCGAGTTCTGGTGGAAGCGAAGCTCTCGTTCGTAAAGGCGCTGGATCGACAGCACGTACGCGATCACTTCGGGGTTTTGGTACTTGAGACCTCTCCGCTGGATGTGGTGCTCACCGCAGTAGTAGGCTGCGGTCACCAAGCGCCAATCTCCGCGAAACAGCGAACTCAGCAAGGCGAGGTACTGGACTCCGCCACTTAGGTTTTCCGATATGGAGTGGGTGTTGCGTACAGCGAACCGCGCTGCTGTGCCTGGCATAAGCTGCATCAGACCGACAGCCCCCTTACTGGAGAGAGCATTTCGGTTCCAACCAGATTCCTGCGTGATGAAGGCGTGCACGAGTGCTCGCGGTACACGGTAGTGATCCGCATAGGCATCCGCGTAGTACACGATCTCGGGGAATTTCTTCTCAGGCAGATTCTGCGCCGCACTGCTGCCTTGTAGACCGGCGATTGTGATGAGGGCACAAGTCAACAGCTTCACGCTTGCGTCTCCAGACCTTGAAGAGTCTCCGTGACTTCCTGCGCTTCCATCTCACTTGCGTGGCGCCTGGCCGTGCTGATGATGACCTCAAACGATTGCTTCATCAGCATCTTCTTCCGGTCACCCTCCGTCTTGACGATCAGTGGAAGCATGATGTCCTTGTGAACCTCACGCACCTCCTCGAGCGACAGCAGCTGCATCGCCTGCGCCACATCGTTCATCTCCGAAATACTGGGTGGCTTTTCGAGGTTGTAGGCACGGAGAGCCTTTGCGAGGCCAGCGATGAAGCGGTGGGTGCCTGGACTGGCATTCGGCGTCTTGTTTTTCACGATCGCAGCCTCGCGTTCTGCGGTCGGGTGCTCTACGACGAGGTAGAAACTGCGCCGGCGTAGCGGGTCTCCCAGCCGCCGCTCCTGATTCGAGGTCATGAAGACAAAGGGGATAGTCGTGGCGACGACAGTGCCCATCTTGGGAATGGACAATGTCCACGCTGAGAGCAGCTCCAGCAAAAGAGCTTCGAAGGCGTAGTCGACCTTATCTATCTCGTCTATGAGGAGGACGCACCGCTTCTCTTTCTCAATGGCTGTAAGGAGGGGACCTGCTAAGAAGAAGGCACGACTGGTGACATCTCTTCGAATCTGGTCCCAATCATGGGAACTCTCGGATTTGGTATTCAGCAGTACGAAGAGCTCCTGGAGGCTCTTGTCGTACTGGCCGATGGCCTTCTCTTCGTTGATGCCTTGGTAGCACTGCAGCCGGAGCAGTTCGGCACCAGCGGCACGTGCGACGGACTGCGCAAGCTCGGTCTTACCCGCGCCTGCTGGTCCCTCCAGCATGATGGGTTTGTTGATCTTTCCCGCGAGATAGACCGTTGTTGCCGTCTTCTGATCGGTGAAGTAGCCAACCCGACTCAGCTCGACGAGAGCTTGTTCTGGCGACTCGAACATCCGCTCACACCTCCCACACTGACTGCCTCAGTGTGGGGAGAGCCTAGGATGGTATAAGAACTCGGTCAAGCCAGCTATTTGGTGTAGAGCGTGCCGTCTGGGCCTTGCCAGCCCTTTTCGGTACGCTGAAAACCGTAGTTCGACTTGATGGTCCTCACGTCTCCGGCCTTCCATTGACCAACAGGAGTCAGGTAGCGAACCTTCGCCTCGTAAAACAGTGTGTAAATCTTCACACCGTTGACTTCTTGCACTTGACCATCTGTCTTTTTCAGGCTGACCAGCTCTTCCAGTTTGTTCGCCGTGGTCTGGGCGGCGATGTGGTGCCAAGCTTCCTGCGCATCGGCTTCGGTGGGGACAGAGGAATTTGACTGGCAGCCGATCAAAGCACCAAAGAGGATCCCTACAACGCTGTATCGCCTATTCATGATCATCACTTCACCACTTCTGGCATATTGCGGAGCACGGGTGTCAGTTCTCGAAGAGCATCCTCGAAAATCAGCCGAGCTCCCCTCAGCCCATCATCAACGCCAGACACACTGACACTAGTACAAATAAAGGACCGGGCCGCCGCGAAGAGCACCAGCTGGACTGCCCCTGAGCGTTGGTTCTCCACGACCAGCTTGCCTAAGTACTTCATTAGGCGACCCGTCAGAGCATCGCAGCGCTCATTCAACTCACCGCTGTCATGGCGATCTGATGTAACAACGTCTTGTCCGGTTTCTCGTGTTTCCAAAAGCGAAGCAAACCGACGTTCACAGAGTTCGTCTAGCCTGTCGGCTACATCCCGTGCAAGGCTGGGATCTGCCGCCATGAAAAGCTCAAGAGCTTTCTTGAACAGTACAGGAGTTGAATCACTCGTCATCAGATCTGAGATTTCTTGGTTTGGGTCTATTGGACCAATCATGCAGACGTCCTCGACCTCGGCTGAGTCCATTCTGAATTTATCACCATGACCCAGAACGTGGGTAGAGGCTGTGATCTGTCGTGGCACGTCAGTACTCGTGCTCTCCATCAGGACTGTCCACTTTCAATTACCACAAAGACACTGAAGAGCTTGCTTCGGTAGCCGTGCCGAAATCATAGGCGGCCAGAGGGCTCGCCGGGTGTGCCGGGACCGTCGCGGTGACGGGTTGAGCGATGGGCTGCCTCGGCTCTGTTGCGACATCTTGCCCTGCCGCGCTCTTCCTTACCCCACCAGGCGTCGCGAAGGCGATCGCGAGCGTGTCGCTGTTGAGAGTATCCTGCCGGAATTTATCGCGGGCGAGGGCGCGCTGCTGAGCCTCCGCATGGGCTTGAGAGAGACGCCGGAGGTGCGCTGGGGAGCGTTGGGTTTGCCATCGTTGTAGATGGCGGCGCGTTGGGTCGCGTCATAGGCGCGGACGAATCAGCTTCCGGGTCCGAGAAGATCAAAGCTGGCAAGGCCCGCAGCTGGCTGGAGGGGAGTCGTCGCAACTGGCCGCGCGGTATCCCGCTGGGTCTGGCTTGGGTAGTTTGGTAGCTGCGCACCTGCCGGAGGTTCATGGTCGACGGCCGGACTATGAGCGAGCTCTTGGGGATGGCAGGCTTGCTCGAGAGCAGCTTGCTCACGTTGGCGAGAGCAATTAAGGCGACGATGGCGATCGGAACGACCAAGATGGGGTGCACTTGCGCAGCGATGCGACAGCCTCTGGCGCGAAGCGGGAACGGTGCGAGTTGACTCTTCTTCAAGTAGTGCCTGCTCAAGCGGTTACGCCAGGGCTACCTCACCTCCGTGGTGCGTGTGAACTCGACACGCTTCTTGCCGATCGCGAGGTACTCGTGCGTGAGCTGCTTTGGAACCGTGTACAAGCCTTCGGGGAAGTCAGAGTTGATGAGCGTCGGCTTGCCGACTCTAAGCTCATGGAGCGCCGGCGTCTCCTGAAACTGCCCGCGGAGATAGGTTAACCGGTCGTCATTCCAGATCTGCTGGAGGCCCATTTACCTGCCCTTCTGCTGATCCTAGCTGAAATCGAAGTGGAGCTAACCGGGGTGGGATGCGCGGTACCGCTCGACCTTGGCCGCCTCCGCCCTTCAGCTTTGCTATAGCCGCCAACTTGGTGGCGGCCACCTCCTGCATGGCCGTGAGCCGGTCCTTCCTAGCCTGGTCGCCGGGCGTGACCAGGATTTTCCAGTCTGAGTGCGGATCCGTCTCGGCCGAGACATCGTGCAGCTCAAGCGTGTACTCGTTACCGTGGTCGGAGGCGTTGTGGAGTTTGGTTTTGCCGCCGGCCGTCTTTGACTTCACTGAGATGAATCGGCTGGCGACGTGGCCGCCGTCGAAAATCCAGTTCACCGTATCGCCGACAAAGACCGTGGCCACTCTCTCCTCAGCTGGCAAAACGATCAGCGTCGCTTGCAGTTGGCCCGTCAACACCTCCGGCGACTGGTCGGCGTCGCTGACGGTGGCCGTGCGTGGGGCGTCTGGGCGAAGGCGCTTAGCGGTTTGTGGTTTGGCGGCGTGCCCCAGGACTGCGGAGGCAGAGAGTGGACAGGCGAGTACTCGGGTTCGCGGGTTTCGTCGTCAGGCGCATCAAGATGAAGATGAACAGTCACACGGCTAGCGGTTCTTCAGAATTTCTACCTACCGCCGTATCGAGATCCGAACCTCTCTTCTACCGGGTCGAGGAAGAAGCCGTAGCGTTTCTGTATCACGAAACGACCACGCCGCAGCTGGGGACTGAACACATCTAATAGAGCTCCGCCGGTCCGCAGCTGACTGGAACTGGAACGTAGACAAGCCAAAACTCAAACAAACAGATCTGATTGTGGGTATCCGTGGTTCCATTCCGCCAGTGATGGCAACCCGAGTTCTCGCAACACCTCGCCTCGCAACACAATCATCATTTCGGACTTGCGCGCCTCAGTACTCATCCTCTCCAATCGCGCGGCATGGCTTTTATCTGCCCGAAGCCGAGTTGAGATGGCTTTCAATCGTTGGGACAGCCCTTCGCCGACGAAACGTTCTCTGATCGCTTCGTCGGCTTGAGTCGCACACCATCTGTCGTACTCACCTTGCCGCTGTAAGCTCTCCAACTCCCTCGCGTCAGCGGCGGCACGCGCTGACTCTCGTTCTACTCTTCGTCTTTCCTCTGAAAGGCGCTGCCGCTTCGTTTTGAAAGACGGAGGGATCGTCTGACCACTTTCGATAAAGGAGATGAGGTAGCCGGGTGGATTCTTTATGGATCCCTTTTGGTCATTCGCGACCTGATGTGAGACATACTCAATCCGATCTTCTATCGCTTCACGGTCAAGGCTCTTCGCCAACTCAGTTGCTTTGGCTCTGGTGATCCCTTGATCCACAAGAGCAGCGATGGCATCTTCCATCGACGGGAGTGTCGGATGAATCCTCGCAGCATCGAACGCCAGTTGCTTGCGCTGGGTGAGGACGAGTACTTCCTTCATCGCAGGACCAGGTGACAGGACGAGTTTGTACCCCTTCTTCGAGGACATCGGGCACACATCCCAACTTTTCAAGTAGCCAATGTCCACAAGATCTCCGAGAGATAGTCCCATCGTCTCGCGGATCTTCGAAATGTGTTCGTATGCGCGGACGTTGAGTAATGCACAGAGTTCCGAATAGTCCTTCTCCACCTCCTTTCCCTGGCTGGCAAAAAACCAGAGGTAAAGATAGACAAAGATGCCCTTCGCTGTAGGGCGGACGAGCTTCCGATACATGTTGAAGTCTTCTGGAACGACGAACGACTCATTCAGATTTTCAAGAAGCCAATCTTCCAATTCAACCTCGAAGGTGTCAACCTTCTCAGAGTTGTCGAGATTGCTCGACCCTAGACGGGTAAAACTCCTGAACACGTGTACGGTTTTGTTCATGTATCTCTTTCGGACAGATGAGAAGATGACCTGTTCGGAGGTGATAGTGGTGTCCGCCATCCGTTTACCCCAGTTATTGAGGGCCTCGTAATTCTCTCCGGAGTCGCATTGGCCAAGAACTTTCAGCAAACTATAGCCAGAGAATCGGATTGGGTTGGTGATGATGCCGTTTCGAAGCTTTGTCTCCATCAGCAGCTTCATAAAACCCATGTACTTGTCCCGGTCGGCAGTCGAAGGAAGACCAAGCACTTCGGAGGAGCGAAACTCTGCGGACACCCGGATCTTTTTCCCTTCGCGGTTCACAACCTGCTCGATGCGCCTGCTCGATTGTTGCTCTCTACCTCGTCTTTCGTGAGCGCCAAAGAACCCTATCTGGAGAAGATTCTTCTCGAATCTGATCAGATCAACCGCATCAGGCTGCGTGATGAGAGTTGGCGTGGAGGAGATCGCTTTCCGTCGCATAAAGCTCCTGGTGTTGTCTGTAATCTTGTATAGAAAACAGAATCTGTAAAGCAGCGTAGAACCTGTAGTGCCGCCGAAGTTCTTTGTATGGAACACTTAACTGAGAGTTTTTTCCAACGCACTGCGGGTTCTTTTCCAGCCGGCTGCGGTGTCTGTTCTGCTCAACTGCGGAGTCATTTGCCAATGAACTGCGGGTGTAAAGCCAGCCCACTGCGGCCTCCTTCCACCCAGCTGCGGGAGAAACGTCCAGCCTACTGCGGCATTGTTCCACCACGCTGCGGGAGGTGAACCGGGCACACTGTCGCCGCGTTCCAGCCAACTGCGGGATGAGTCAAGACCGTTAGAGTAAGGGTTCCGCCGGCGGCGCGAAGAGCACTGGAGGGAACATCTTCAGCCGACCGTGGAGAAGTGCCTCCGCTGGGGTGGCATAATAGTCGACTGCGGTAGAAGCGCCCTGTTGAGGTGGCCTACCAGCCGACTGCGGTAGAAGCGCCTGCTGAGGTGGCTACCAGCCGACTGCGGTAGAAGCGCCTGCTGAGGTGGCTACCAGCCGACTGCGGTAGAAGCGCCGGCTGAGGTGGCCTACCAGCTTACTGCGGTAGAAGCGCCGCGGCTGCGGTGGTCTACCAGCCGGCTGCGGTAAAGCGTCCTGCTGCGGTGGTCTACCAGCCGGCTGCGGTAGAGCGTCCTGCTGAGGTGGTCTACCAGCCTGCTGCGGTAGAGCCTCCTTGCTGAGGTGGCATACCAGCCTGCTGCGGTAGAGCTTCCCTGCTGAGGTGGCATACCAGCCGGCTGCGGTAGAGCTTCCCTGCTGAGGTGGCCTACCAGCCGGCTGCGGTAGAGCTTCCCTGCTGAGGTGGCCTACCAGCCGACTGCGGTAGAGCGTCCTGCTAGCGTCCTGCTGAGGTGGCACCGGCCGATTGGGACCCGAGCCCACAAGGTTTAATCTTCTCGCCGATCCCGGACGAGTCTGTTTCAATCAGATGAGATCGCAGGCCACCGCGGCTTCGCCCATAAAGGTGTACCCACAAGAGCGCTGCATTTGGTCGCGCTCAGTGCATTACGCTTGGGTTTTGAGCGAGATATGAGGGCAAACGTGCACACCAGCCGTATGTGGGACCAGCTTGATGCTGCGGGTACCCGCATTCGGCTGGAAAGAAGTGAAAGCTCCCGAACGGCGGGCCCGCAGCGGGCTGGTCTCCGCTATTCACGCGCCCCGAGTGAGTCGGAGCCGATTTGTGCCGTTTAGAACAGGTCTGCTGGATCGGGAGTGGGCTGAGATGTGGTTCACACATGCTGCGATATCCAGCTAACTGCGAGTACAGAATGTGAGTGCGCCGCAGTCGGCTGGAACGGGTTTTCGCTGAGCAGAGTATGAACGCCCAAGTAGAGCTGAAGCGATTCAAGTACTGCGAGCTGGGCCCGCTCGGTGAACTAAGTAGAAGTCGATCGCCATGACCACGAACTCACCAATGCTGCTGATGGGGCTATCGGGATCTTGGACGAGGCGAGAGGCCTCCTGGACAATACGTGCTTTTTCTTCAGCGGTAACCTTGAGGTTCATCTGCGTGTTTGCGCCCCTGCTGCGCAGGCTTCGGCCATCCACGTTCTCCTGAGGTGGTTTGATGGGCAGCGAGCGTCCGGAGAACCCCAATTCCTTGCCGGCCTCCACTGAGGCTCTGGTGGTGGCTGCATCCGCCTTGGGTCGGGGTGGAAGGTGTTCGAGTCCGCTCGTAAAATCCAACTTGACCGCAGATCGCGATTCAGGCATGCGAACTTACCTCCGTTGTGCTTCGAGAGCCTATGAGCACGTCCCGAATCTCTTGTGCGAATGCTTCAGCATTCTCGATAGCAGCTTGCGGATTCTTAGCTTCTCGTTCACTGAGATCGTATATCGAACCACCAAGGCGAAAGGGAGCCTTATAAGCGGATCGTTCAACGACCGTGGAGTGCAGGAGCGGGATCCCGTTAGCACGCAGCTGAGAGCATATGTCTCGCATGCCACGATCCACAATGACCGGCGAGGTTTGCGAAAGGAAGACCCGAAAAGGGATCTTGCGTCGAAATATTGTTTCCTGCTTTCTTATGACTTTGATCACGTTCACTGCCTCGTCTGCGTCAAGCTGATTGCCCTTCATCGGGATCAGCACGAGGTCCGCTCTGCCGATAGCAACGGATACCTCTTCATTCCTGCTGCCCTCTAGATCGACGATCACGAAGGGGTCCTCAGCGGTGTCGATTACATCTGCGACGTCAGTGCGGAATGCAGTTCGCACTGTCAGGCGGGCCGGTACATTCTTAGGGAAACGCCTAGCCCATAGCGCAAGCGGCGCGTTTGGGTCGGCGTCGATGAGCGTAGTGGCTGCGCCGTGGTGCGTAAGCACTGACGACAGAATTAGCGCAGAGGTGGTTTTGCCAACTCCCCCTTTGCTCGACGCGAAAACGATGACTTGCATGGGCTGCTCCAGAGGGTAGCTACCCGGTAGATAGCTGGTACCCTACTGCTGCTAGCTTACCAGCCCGAAGTGCCAGCGCTGACCGTTGTCACAGAAGGAACCCTGCTAGGCAACCTTGAGGAACCCTGCTTGGCACCCCTGCGCCCTGGACGAGCTGGCTACCCGGTAGCTACCCAACAGCTACCGGGTAACGTGATGTGCGCGGGGAAGTAATCATTCGAACAACCGTCGCCATACGACTGACCTCACCGGCGGCCTTGTAAAGCAGGCCATAGTGTGGCGTACCAAGTAGCTACCGAGTAGCTACTTGGTACTGCCCTTTTCCAGAGTGCGGCTATTGAGCCCCGTCGCATTCACGGTACCGGGTAGCTACCGAGTTGGTAGGCGATAGCTACCGAATAGCCTAAGTGCCTCACGGGAGTTATGGAGCTCGAGCGCACCGGTGTATCTACTCGCTACCGGGTGGCTACCCGGTAGCTACTCGGTTGGTAGAGACTAGCTACTGTATAACCTGAGTGTCTCCCGCAGACATGAGACGCTAACACAGGAGTAAACTTAAGCGCTACGCAGTTGCTACCCGGAAGCTAACCAGTATCGATAGCATTCGAGCGCCCCGTCATAGTGGATAAGTAGTCGCTGAAGAAGATACATTCACAACACAGCGCTCTCGGCACTCCGCACACCGGGGTTGGGGTGGCAGCGTGTGGTCTGAAGGTAGCGTGCAGACATGAGTAGACAAGAACTCCAGCACTTCAATGGCGGAAGTGAGGAGTTGAGTCACCTGAGCTTCTTCGACCCTCTACAGCCGATTTGGACCTTACGCTGGATTGGAATGCGGGAGGTACTCGCGTGGCTGGATTAGGCTTTCGTTGAGAAACTTGCAAATCACAGCGAAGTTATTCAGATACCATGAGCATTGTCAGATACCGGGTAGCTACCTAGTATCTGTCATTCAACTACGACATACTTGGCTTCAAGCTCATCGCCGTCACCTTCGAGCACCCGTGCGAGCATGAGCATGGCTTCGGCCAGTTCCTCAATGGTCCGAAAGCTCACCTCAAGCTTGCCCGGACTGAGCCGAATCGACTCGGGCAGAGAAGCGAGTTCGACCCGGGGCAGATCAGCCCGCACGAGTGATCGCGGCCGGCGATGGGACACTCGGTGCCGTTCGGCCCGGACCGCCTCGAGGTAGGCCGGCACATCGTCCGCTTCATGGACTCCGGTCAGAAACCGTTCCAGCTCCTCTCGCTCGACCAGGCGCGCACTGCCGAGCTGGGTTGAGGGCAGCATCTCGATCAGCTTCTGGGCGGCGCGGGGCTGGAGCTCGAACAATCCCTCGAGGTCCTGCCGGGTGTAGTGCGACCGGACGGAGTTGGCGACGGCGCGCCGGATCTCGTGTAATCGCGGCAGCCAGGAGAGGGGGCGGGGCATGGTGGTGAGAGCCTCCAGAGCGCGGAACCCGCGCCAGACTGAGCATGACAGGCTTTCCCGGGGAAGGAAATAGCTGCGCGACCGCGCACTTACTCATAGTGCGACCAGTCAGGATTACCCACGACAATGTCAATTCCCGGAGATAAACTCGAGCAGGCCACTTTCGGGCACTTCCAGCCCGCTGCGGACCGAAGAGGGAAGGGAACCGCCCCATTCATGTCACAGTCCAGCCCTGAGATCACCGGATACACCCTCGCACTCACTCTTCCGGAGCCTGCTCCCGGTCCCGCCGCCGGTCTGACCCCCGCCCAGCGCCAGCTGCGGCAGATGGTGGTCGACTCGGTCCAGGCCCCGACCTCGAAGCTCGCCTACGGTCACGCTCTCGATCAGCTGTTCGCCTTCGCTGCCAGCCAGCCTCTCACCCGTGCCCTGCTCCAGGCCTGGCGGAGCTCCATGGACGGCCTCGCGCCCTCGACCGTCAACGTCCGGCTCTCGGCCGTCCGCAAGCTGGTGGCAGAAGCCAAGAAGAATGGGCTACTCACAGCCGACGACGCTCAAACACTCAACGACATTCCAAATGTGCGGCAGCAGGGAACTCGCCTGGGAAACTGGCTCACCCGGGAGCAGGCCCGCGAACTTCTCGCCGTTCCCGATCGCTCGACCCTCAAGGGCAAGCGGGACGCCTGCGTCCTGAGTCTTCTGGTCGGCTGCGCGCTGCGGCGAAGGGAACTGGCCGCGCTCACAGTCGAGGACATTCAGATGCGGGAGAACCGCTGGGTCATCGCTGATCTCCGCGGCAAGGGCAACCGGGTCCGGACGGTAGCCGTGCCCCTCTGGGTCAAGCAGGCCATCAACGTCTGGCAGACCGCGGCCGGCCTCGAGGAAGGGCGGCTCTTCCGCTCGGTCCGCAAGGGCGGCAAAACGATCGGCGCCAGCCTTAGCGACTGGGCGGTATGGGATGTGGTCCGCGCGGCTGCGGAAGAGATAGGAGTGGAGGGGTTTGGGGCCCATGACCTGCGCCGCACCTGCGCGAAGCTATGCCGCAAAGCCGGCGGGGATCTTGAGCAGATCAAGTTTTTGCTCGGGCACTCGTCCATACAGACGACAGAACGCTACCTCGGCTCAGAGCAGGAGATCGCGATAGCCGTGAACGACAGCTTGGGGCTTTAGGAACGTCGTCTCCGCTACCGGCTGCAGAACTCAGGCCGTACAGGGCTTCTGCAGCCAGCCCTGATTGACGAAGAGGGATTAAATGCAACAGCGCCTACAACTTTGGAGTGTTCGCTGGCACCATATGATCTGGATACAGGGGCTGCAGGTATCGATCCGAAGGCTCCTACCCACCAAGCAAGTTCGAAGGCAGTGAGTTCCGCGACAGTTCGTTTCGCTCGAGCCCCCTTCAGGACGAAGCATTCCCTATACGACCATCATGTTTTCGGAAGGACTCCCATGTCCCAGCAGAAGGATTCGACCACGCTTGTCTGCCTGTTCCACGATGCGGAACGCGCCCAGGCCACGATCAGTGACCTGGAAAAGGCCGGTATTGCACGGGCATCGATCAAGGTTATCGGAGGCCCAAACGCTCCCAGCGACGCGCTTGAGAAATCGGAACTGGCGGCCCTCGGAATGCCCGACAAGGACTACGATCACCTGAAGCACGGGTTGCGCGATGGCGGATTCGTTGTTGCTGTTTCCGCTGGGTCGAAGCAGTCTGATGTGGTCGAAGACATCTTTGAGAAGCACAGCGCACACAAGATTGATGAGGCTCAGGCTGTTCAACGCAACGCAGCTGTAGCAGCTTCGTTGGCTGCGGTTCCGGTTGCCGCGTCCGCTGCCACCCCGGTTGCCGCGAACGCAGTTGATGGGCAGACCGCGATCCCGGTGGTTGAAGAAGAGCTTGTCGTGGGTAAGCGGCTGGTCGATCAGGGTGGAGTTCGGGTGTATCGGCGCGTCGTCGAGGTTCCCGTCGAGGAATCGATAAACCTGCAGGAAGAGCACGTGGTCATGGAGCGCCGGCCCGTCAATCGCGCTGTCACGGCAGGGGACCAGGCGTTTGAAGGTCGCACGATCGAGTTAACAGAGACAGCCGAAGAGGCCGTAGTTGCCAAGAACGCTCGCGTGGTCGAAGAGGTGCTCGTCGGGAAGGCTGAGTCCCAGCATGTGGAGACCATTCACGACAGCGTTCGCAAGACCGAGGTTGAGGTGGAAGAGATCCCTGTTCGCGACACGATCGACACCACACGCCGCAGCTGATCGCTATTCCGCATGGAATTCGTTCACTCACTCAACCCTTAGACCGAAATCTGGAGCCTCAATCATGTCTGAAAAAGTAAAGGTATACGAAGAGAAAAAGGGAGCGCCCATCTGGGCCTGGCTCCTTCCTCTGCTGCTGCTGATCGGCCTCGCGGCGTACTTCCTGACCCGTCACAAGGCTGAGCCCGCGGTGACACAGGCCCCCGTGTCGCAGGCTGCCCCGGCTGCCGCATTTCCTGATCTTGGCACGGTGCACTTCGATACCAACAAGGCCACGCTGACACCGGAAAGCCAAGCGACGCTGGACAAAGCAGCGAGCGCGATGCAGGCCAACCCGAACGTGCGCCTGCGGCTTGAAGGGTACACCGACAGCACTGGCGGTGATCTGCACAACCTGTCGCTTTCGCAGCAGCGTGCGTATGCCGTAGCCAACTATTTGAAAGCTAAGGGTATTGACGGCAATCGGCTCACAGGGAATGGCTTTGGCCCAGTGAACCCAACAGACACCAATGCAACTGATAGCGGCAAGGCTGACAATCGCCGCGTCGAGCTCTTCTCGCAACAATAACCGTTACCGATTCATCAGGAGCAACACATGTCGAAGACAGTTGTAGGACTTTTCAGCAGCATGGCGGAAGCGGAGCAGGTGAAGGCAGCACTCACCGCAAGTGGCTATTCCGCAAAGGTGATCGCCAACGAGAGTGGGACGGCCACCTCGGGGACAGAAGCGCAGGCCGAGGGTGTTGGGCAGAAAATCAGCAACTTCTTCCACGGTCTGTCCGGCGGGGATGAAGATGTGCACAATCACTATGCGTCTGGTGTAAACACCGGCGGCGCGTTGGTTGGCGTGACCTGTGACGATGCAGAGGCCGCCGAGGTCGCGACGTTGCTCAGGCAGCATGGCGCCCGTGAGGTGGAAGGCAAGTCCACTGGTGCCACGCAGGTGGCCGATACTGCCACTGCCGCTGTTGGCCAAACTGCAATTCCGGTCGTGGAGGAGCAGCTGCAGGTCGGTAAGCGCGAAGTGGACCGCGGGGGTGTGCGGGTGTATTCGCACGTGACTGAAAAGCCGGTTACCGCTGACGTAACGCTGCGTGACGAGAAGATCGTTGTCGAGCGACGGCCAGTGAATCGCGCCGCGACTGCAGCGGACTTCAATATGGGCCAGGGCTCGACGATCGAGCTGAACGCAACTGGCGAAGAGGCTGTCGTCGGCAAGTCGGCCCGTGTTGTGGAAGAGGTACTTGTCGGCAAGGCGAGCAGCTCGCACACCGAAGTGATCCACGACTCGATTCGCAGGACTGAGGTTGAAGTGGAGAACACGGCCGCAGGCGACGTGGTCTCCCAGAAGCCCCGCAACTAGTCGTTCCAGCAAGGCGACAGGCCGGCGATCTTCGTCGGCCTGTCCTTTTCCCGGTCACAACAAATGCAGGGAACTGCAGAGGGCAACATGCTATCGATTCTTGGCGAGCTGAACACCATGGAAGCAATGACGGAACTTCGGTTTGCCAACGGTCGAATTGTGAGCGTTCCAACCGCGCTGCTTGAAGCTGAGCAAGGCGATGCCTTCGCAGGAACGACAGCGAAGCTGCAGGAAGACGGGTTACGCGTGCCGCTGGTTGCTGAGCAACTGGAGGTCACCAAGCAGACTGTCGTAACGGGCAAGGTCCTGCTCGAGAGAACCGTGGACGCCTATGACGTGACAGTTGATGAACCTCTCGCGGTGAATTCCTGGACTGTGGAGCGTGTTCCTCTCGGCCACGTCGTGCAGACTGTTCCGGCGGTTCGGCAGGAGAATGCCACGACCATCTACCCTCTTCTCGAAGAGCGCATGGTTTTGACCAAGGAGTTGGTTCTCGTGGAGGAGATCCGTGTGACGCGCGCAGTCTCGGAGCGCCGGGATCCACAGACCTTCACTTTGAGGCGAGAGAATCTTCAGGTGAGACGTGAGGATTTCGTAGCGGAGTAGATGCGGCTCGGCCTTAAAGAAACGCGCTCCTCCGGGCTGCTCATAAGCGAACACTGAGGTCTTGAAAAGGAAGCCATGTTGCTTCGTGCCTTATTAACTCCAACGATCCGCGCTTACGAACCAGCGCAAGACGCACCTTGGTTGCACCGGCTCTGGCACGATGTGATGGACGCACGCTGGGGCCTGTCAATGGATTCTCTGCAGAACATCCTTGCCGATGTGCCTTTACTACTGGTCGCCGAGTGCGATGGTATCCGGATTGGTTTCTGCGCGGCGAACTTCCGGCCATCCGGAGAAGCCGGGCTCCTCACGCTGCTGGTCGAGCCTGCCCTTCAGCACCATGGCGTCGGAACCGCGCTTTTGCGTCAGCTGCAGTCGATGCTTGAAACCGAGCAAGTCCGCTCGCTCCATCTCGGTGCGGTGGGCAACGGCGCGTACTTCTGGCCCGGAATGCCAGCAGAGAACGACTCGGCACGAGGGTTCTTCAGGAAATATGGATGGCGGGAGGACGAGCCCTGCGCCGACTTGGTTCAAGAGCTCACCTCTTTCAAGACACCTGGCTGGGTTTCCAGTCGAATCAGCAAAGCGAAGATGTTCCTAGGTGTAGCTCCCTCTCACCTGCACACAGAAATCACCGACTTCGAGCGTGCCAACTTCCCGGCGTGGGCTCCCTTTGTTGAGAACGAATTGGCCACGTCAGGCGGTGAGAACCTCTTGGTCGCCCAGAGTGCAGATGGAGTAGTTGTGGGTACGGTCCTTATACGAACCGGCGTCCCAAGTCCTTGGTTAAGTGACTCCGGACTTAAGATCGGCACACTGAACCTTCTAGGGATAGCACCCGCCAGCCAGCGGCAGGGCGTCGGACTCGCACTTGTAGCGCGTGCTTTGGAGACCCTTCGTGAGCGCGGGTGTTCTCGGTGCTACATCCAGTGGACAGGTTTGAGTGAGTGGTACGGCAAACTAGGGGCAAAGGTATGGGCTGAATACCGAATGGCTTCAAAAGCACTTTCCCCTATCCACGCGAAATAACAATCGGCGTCTGAGTTGCTGCTCGGATCGAGGCGGCAGCCACCAATCACTGCAAATCTGGCCGTGGGTCGTTCGGGGGATGGTTCTCCTGCCGGTGACGTAGTGAAGTGAACCTATGTCCCGGCTGCCACAGATCTTGCTGGTTTTAGGAACAACGGCATTGCACGCACAAATGGGTAAGAGTTCAAGTGTTCCGAGGCAAACCTTTGAGGAGCACCCCTTCTCTCTGGACGCTGAGGTCGAGCAGAAGTACAGCTTCAAGAAGCAAGCTTTCCTGAACCCGTTGAAGGTTGGGTTGAGCTACAGAACGCCACACGGCTCTTACCGAATCGGAATGGGATATTCGTTCACCCCGCAAACGAGAGAAAGCACTGTCGGTTTGGGCCTGCGCTTCCACATACTGTCTTTTGGCGAGCGAAGGTAAACATTGGCCTCCCGCTTCGCCAGCCGCCCGGCCATGGGGCTACGACGTGCCAGATCCAAGCGCCGGCGAGATTCGTGTCGCTTGACACATTAAGTGGCACACTTCTGATCACGCTATGTGGCACACAGGCCAACCGAACGGCGGATGTGGACCCGAGGGGGACAGCCGCAACGCGGCGTTAACCTCTGTTTACCGGCTTTTGCTGACTCAGCACATCGGGGGCTCAATCGGAGGTGTGCCAGAGGTCAGCATCCAGCACGTCCCCCAAATGCGCGTGATGCATTGAGATCTCTTTAACTTCCCTTGTGATCTCGTTCCTCAAGTTAACCGTCGCGACGGCCGGGGAGCGTGATCTTCATCACAGCAGAATGTCGATTCCACACTTTGCCAAGGAGACCCGCGTAGACTCCCGGTGCTCGACTTTGCACGAGCCTTGGGCAGCGTGGATCCCATCGTCTTAGGCTTGGGTTAGCACGTACTCCTGCACCAGGGCGGTCCTCACAGCAGCAAATGGGAGATGTGGACGGCCGGTGGTCGTAGGTATGCAACGGCTTAGTGCCCGTCCCCATGACCGTGGCGGCCGCAGTGCTCGACGCTAGACACGTACCGATACGCTTCCAAAGCTAGTTCCAGCCATGAGTCTTCCTTGCCGGTCAGCTCTAGCCACTCCCAAAATGATCGATCTGGTGCAGGCCTAAGGCGTTTACCAACTTTGGCGCTCATTAGATCTTCCGCACGGCTAACCGAGAGTTTAATGGCGAAACGTTTGTCGGTTGCCCAGCAGAACATTCGCCCCTGCCTCATAAGGCAGACCCCAGTTTTGTGGGGTCGAGATTCAACCTCAGGATCGAAAGAAAACTGTTCGAGCACTGCCGTGGTCACCGCTGCAAGAGGTATGGCACTCACGTGATGTCCCGAGATGCTGAGATCATGTTCATTCGATGTTATCCGCACCGTGGCTCAGGGCAGAGAGATTTAGCCTGCTCTGTTCTAGGTACGTGTTCTGCTTGCCTGGAACAGGCCGCTGAGCGTCATAGGGGAGCGGCTAGGATCGAGGTCTACACCGTCGACCCCGCCCGCCTGCAGGTATTCTTCTGCTTCGTCCTCCTTCAGACGGATATAGGGTTAAACGCCTGGGCATCTCTTAATGAGGGAGTCACCCTCTCCTCAGCGGACAGCACCGGTGTCAAACTCCGCGTAGTTGTCGAGGTGGTCCTTGATGACTTGGTAGCACTCGCATGCTCTCTTCTCGAGTCCATCGTGGTTCACAATGTGAATGGTGCCTCGCGTGTAGTCGATCAGGCCTTCCGCTTTCAGATTGGCCGCGGTCCGTGACACCGTGGAACGAGTCGCTCCCAGCATCTCGCCAAGGTACTCCTGAGAGAGTGCGAAGATGTCGGTGTGTGCTTTATCGGCACAAAGCAGCAACCATCGCGCCAGGCGTTGCTCCACCTGATGGCTGGCGTTGCAGGCAGCCGACTGCATTGCCTGAACCAGTTGAGCCTGCACGTACCGGGTGGTGAGCTTATGAAAGTGGCTACAAAGGTCGTATTCTTTTTTGGCAGCTTGGAATGTTGTGGAATAGCCATAGCCCGCAATCTGCGTATAAACCCGGTTCAGGCTCTGTTTGGTTCCCATCAGAGCCGACACGCCGATCACTGACTCATAGCCGAACATGCCGACTTCAACCTGACAGCCATCCACAAAGGTGACAGTCTGCGAGGCCATACCTTCTTCAACGAAGAACAAGCGATCGATCGGCTTCCCTGGAAACTCGAGTTCATGACCCACCGGGAACTCGACCCGCCGCAGCTCTAGCCGACTGATGAGCTCCTCGTCCAGATTCTTCAGAAGCGTATTTTTAAAGTTGTGTTTCGGCATGCGTTCACTCCGAAGACGTTCTTTGTATCGAGCGCCTAAGAAGGTGACAGCCTTAGGATCGAGTTGTGGGGGGTAGACAATGTTCCGACGTAGTCCATTGCATGAAGAATGCGGGCATTCGGTCCTGGACTGACGGGCCAACATTATTCGAATCGGTTGGTTGAGCGGAAGGCTACGAATTGCTTGTTCCCGAGCGACTTCCAGTTGGACGAACTGTTCCAAGGCTACTCCTGTGACAATTCTCCTGTACCTGGTTTACGCTGCAGCCGAAAGGACCCGGAACAGACAAGCAATAACGGTCCTTTTCTATAAATGTGTGTGCTCAAGTGCTCCGTGCTCACACACTGGCCCGTTCTGGCAGTTGTGCGACGTTGCGCTTACAAGGAGAGACGCAGATGACTCAGCTTAACGGAACGGTGGCGTGGTTCAACAGTGCCAAGGGATACGGCTTCTTGAAGTACCCCGACGGCAAAGACGTATTCGTTCACTTCAGCTCTATCCAGCGGGAGGGCTATAAGACCCTGAAGGAAGGTGAGCCTGTTCAGTTCGATATCGTCGCGGGCGACAAAGGACCGCAGGCGGACAATGTGACGCCTCTCGGGAAAGCGGCGCAGCTCGAATCATAGAGAGCTGCTCTTTAGCAGCAATCCACTTTTTTCCTTCACTGAAGAAGAGCTCCGAGGCGAGTGCGTGGGCTTCGGGACTATAAAGGAGTTTCTCCATGCAGACTACGTCACATATCGCGGAACCTTTCTTGGGTGGTGCGCGGGCGTACGGTGCTGTCCCTACGACGTACGGTGTCGACGATCCGCGGACCTCTCGGAAGCAGCCCCGCCCGCGCGCGCTTTGTTTCAGTCGCGATCCAATGTTGGGAGAGACCAGGCGTAAGATCCTGCAGTTCCAGTTCGACAGCGTGTTCGTGAGCAGTCTGGGCGAGGTCTACAGATTGGACTCTGCGGCCCCGTTCCACGTGATCATCCTTTGTCACAGCCTTTTCGTTGCGGAGCGTGAGGGCTGCCTGGCTTTCGCAAAGCGCACCTGGCCCAGGGCTAAGGTTGTTCTGGTCGCGTCCGAGAGCGGGCCTGACGAACAGGGTATCGATCGGAAAGTAGTTGGGACTGCTGGACCCGAAGTGCTTCTGTGCGCCGTACAGCAGGTGCTGCGGCCTACCGCGTCGGCCATGGACAAGTGCAGCTCCGAGGCAGCAACGGACTAGAGCCGTTTTAGCGATACAGGTTATCGAACAGCCTGCGTGTCGTCGGGTAGCACTGACAGGCAGCGTCTTCCAGACGCTCGCGGTCAAGGATCTCGATGTGCCCGCGTCGATAGTCGATCAACCCACTCCGCTGCAGCGCACCGGCCGCGATGGTTACACTGGACCGTCGCGCACCCAGCATCTCTCCCAGGAACTCCTGAGTTAGTTCCATTTTGAGTTCCCCAGTTCTGTCCGCCACCACCAACAGCCACCGTGCCAGACGTTCCTCCATCTCATGGAGCCGATTGCAGGCAGCCAGTTGCCCCATCACGAGTGATTCCGACTGCACGTAGCGCAGCACCGCAGTATTTAAGTCCGGGTTGTGTCGGAACTCCTGCGCGAACCGCTCGAACTCCATTCGAAGGCCGGTCCCTGCCATCTGCATGAAAGCACGGGTGTCGCCCCTCTCCGGTCCAAGCAGATGAGTAGCCTGGGGTAGACCTTTACGCCCCGTCAGCCCCACCTCCACCGCCTCGCCGCCATCCATGACGGTCACAATGGACGAGAGCCCGGAGGTAAGAAAGTAGACGTACCTGGGCGTCTGACCCGCCTCAAACATCACCGTTTTCAGAGGAAGCGGCACCGGTTGCAGAAACTTCAGCAACTTCGATGCTTCCTCGCGGGGAAGGCAATCAAGCAGGCGATTCGTCAGCGGGTGAGCCATGGGCACTTCTTTCCTTGGGGAGATTCGCAAGGAATGGCCGCTGGTGGGAGCGAAGGAAATTGCGATACAGCATCACAAAGCCTACCCGGAAGCGCTGACTTCTTATGTGCGGTCGCCAACACTGCGGAGACTGGGCGTCGCCAGCTCCTCAACCGGCAGCATGGCGGTCCGTGTCTCATGCTCTCGGGCACAGATCAACCGTGAATCCGATCATGCTGATCACGGCACCTCCAGCCTGCGAGAATAACTTTGGCTACATGAAATCTTATGCCTACTTATGTCACACGGCTGACAGACTTAGGGTAGGTTGTCTGCCATGCTATTGACATGACAACCGCATCCGAGTCCCGAGTAGTCGAAGCGGAGCTGATCGGAAGTGGCGTGTTCATCGAGTTCGCGGATGGCAAGAATGCGCTGTTTCCCACTTCGTTCCTGTACGCCCATTGTCCCTGGTACGAGATCGACATACCACCCGACCCCGACGATCCAGTCGCGGAGGAGCGCTAACCGCCCGTCATCTCTGGCGTTACTCGCAGCGGCTTCAGGCGCACGTCAAACTTCTGGAGCATGAACCGTAGCGCACCGACATGGTGTGCTACGGTTCATTTGCTTGCCGTACCGTCACTCTGGCCAGAGTACTCGTGTCGATCCCAGCGCTGGTCAGCAGGAAGAGAGCGGCTTGAGCCTCCTCAAGCAGCAGCCGCAACACGCGGAGCGAGTGTGTCTATCGTCCTGGCTCTTTGCCCGACGGCACGCGATTTGGAGCGAGGGAGAGAAGCGCGTCGGCGTAGTAGGTCGCTGTGCTTCCATCCGAAAAGGTTACGATCAACTCGGTTTCGTTGAGCCGTTCGGCTTCAACGATGGTCACGCGTGCTTTTGCCAAGTCCTCATTCCTCGTGTCTGTTGTGGAGTCACGCTAGTGAGCGAGCTCCCGAGATGCCGACTGCTCTACTCGCACGATGTCGAACTGAGAAGAAACCTCATCGTGGGCGAAGGACAGGCCAAGCAGATCGAACTGCGCCAAGAACGATTCCCACGAGATAGGAAAGATGTGGGGTACGGCCGCCTCAGGGTTGCCGAAGATAAAGGTAAGGATGGCCGGTTCACTGTCGAACGTCTGTGGTCTGATTTCAGCCGGAGTGGCGTTTTGTTCTTTAGCCCACTGCCGGATCAGCTTATGGTCGCGGATCGGAAGCATGAAGCATACCCTCATTTCCAGCGTGCCTTCGCGTTCAAGCCGCCGTTGGAAGCTTTGGAAGTTTACTCGCGAGACGTGACGGCGCCCACGGGTTCGAAGAGCTGCACTCTCTGACAGAATCGAGATCGCCTCTGGCGTGATGCTGGCCGTCATCCCACGGATTGAGATCAGCCACCCCAGACCAAACACTTCACGCAGAACTGTGCCAGTCAGATTCCCGTGCAGATCTGTCCAGCTAGTGAAGCGCTTCGCTTGTCGTGCGGTGGGTGTGAACGTAACTTCACAACCTGCCCTGATCTCTTCTTCGCAGAACATGTGTGCGCCCTTCTTTGGGCCAACAACATCGTTCGTGTCGCCTGGTGTGACACCATCATGCTGCATCTCCGCAGGCGTGGGCTGCTCAATTGCTCGATGTTGACTTGATGAAGGCCGCGGCAGCCCTACCAACGTGACCCTGCTCAGCACGGAGAACGCACTTTGGCTGGCTCTGTTGCAACAATCAGGCCGGGACAGGGGTGCCCGAGACGTTGCCCTGCCGCAGACGTCAAGCAGGCTGGAGGTTCAGCGTTTCACTGAGGACGGCGATAGCTTCTGCGAGCGCACTGACACCGATGCCGAAGGCGCGTTCGACAATGCGCGCCTCGCCGCGGATGTCCTGGGTGAGGTTGAAGATACCCGCCTGACCCTTGCGTAAGGCACGCATCACCTCAAATCCCATGATGGTCGCGTAGGCTGTCTTCAGCGTCTTGAAGCCCCGCACCGGGCGGATCAGCTGCTTCACCTTGCCGTGATCAGCCTCAATGACGTTATTCAGATACTTGACCTGTCGATGCACCGTACTCTGAGAGCATTTGCCCTCGGCCTTCAGTTCTGAAATGGCGATCGCATAGGTCGGGGCCTTGTCGGTGTTGATGACCTCCGGCTTTTCCCATGCCTTCAATCCGTTCAGCGCTTTGCCCAGGAAACGCTTGGCCGCTCTGGCGTTCCGTGTCGGCGAGAGATAGAAGTCAATTGTGTTTCCTTCCTTGTCGAGAGCTCGGTACAGATAGGTCCATTTACCGCGCACCTTCACGTAGGTCTCATCGACCCGCCAGCTCGTCGATTGCGGGCGGCGCCACTGCCAGCGCAGCCGCTTCTCGATCTCCGGCGCGAATCTTTGAACCCAACGGTAGATCGTGGAATGATCAACGGGCACGCCGCGTTCACCCATCATCTGCTCGAGATCGCGATAGCTGATGCCGTACCGGCAGTACCACCGCACTGCCCAGAGGATGATCTCGCCTTCAAAATGCCGCCACTTGAACTCTGACATCACCAGCTCCGCTCGTATTTAGCCCATCTTCACGCGGCCAGCGGAACTTTGCAACAGAGCCGACAAGGCCTCCGGCAAGGACACGAATCGTCCGCAGCTCACTGCCATGTTGAGCTTCGTGCGGGAAGGCGACATGATCGTTTGTCACGCCATGGACCGGTTAGCTCGGAACCTTGACGATCTCCGCAAGCTGGTGCTCGATCTGGTCAAGCGTGGCGTTCACGTCCGGTTCGTCAAGGAGAACCTTACCTTCACCGGAGAAGACTCCCCGATGGCACATCTGCTGTTGAGCGTGATCGGTGCTGTGGCCCAGTTCGAGCGCGACCTGATTCGGGAGCGCCAGCGAGAAGGAATCGCGTTGGCGAAGCAGCGCAACGTCTATCTCGGCCGAGTTAGAAGCCTCTCCACGGCGCAGGCAGATGACCTGAGACGCAGGATCAAAGCCGGCGAGCAGAAGGCGCTCCTGGCACGGGAGTTTGGAATCACGCGAACGACGGTTTACGAATACATGAGAAGGGAAGCAAGCGATGCGGGTCCTGTGCAGCACGCTCGACGGAAGCGAGCTTGAAGGCGAAGTGATCGGCGGGGATACTGCGATAAGGTCTCCGGTGAAGTGGACCTGGCCGAGACATTCACCGTGAGAACGGACCAGGGAGCCGTATTCTCTGTTCACGGCTGGCTAGTCGACGTCGTTGTCTTGGAAAAGACAGAACGGGTGATGTGATGTCGAAGCTGAAACAGCACGCAATGCATTGCCGTTGCGGGAAAGCGAAGATTCTCGCGCATGGGATGTGTGCCGTCTGCTACATACTGAAGCGACAGGATGAGGAGTATTTCGGTGGTCTCCGGGAGAAGGTGTTGGAACGCGATGGGTATCGCTGCCGTGTGTGCGACGCTTCCGGCCGTGACAAGCGGTCCATCATCGTCCACCATCGGGTACCGGGCAAATCGCTCTTGCACCTGATGATTTCCCTCTGCCCGGCCTGTCACGCAAAGATTCACCGCACACGCGTCGTCATCCGGCTCATGCCTACGTTGCTCTTGGAACTCTGGAGAGAACTCAATCCGAAAGGGCATGAGCAAAAGGCCTTGAACTTCTCGCCCGCCCGCCCGCCTGCGAAAGCCATGGCACTGTTCACCGCAGTGAATGAAGCTTCCGAGATACTCGATCCCAGTAAAGCCGACTGCGTTTAGAAACGAAAGTAAACTCGACGAGTGGCGTTAACGCTGCGGAACTCACTGCTTCGCGACAGTGCGCCGATACTGCCGCTGCGTCATAAACCCTGCAGATCTGATCCATGAACTCATGTTCACATATAGTGCGACATTCGCAACATGAAGTTATATGTATTCATCGCGATGTCGCTCTGTCCTGACTGTCACGCGACAGTGCATCGGACGAAGACCGGCTTGACGCGCGGGCTCACAAGAACGTCGTCGTAGTGGCTATGGCCAACAAGATCGCCCGCACCGCATTGGCTGTGCTGTCCGGCGGCAACGATTACAAGCCACCCGCCGTGCCAGCTTAGGCACGGAAAAGACGCCTCCGGCTTGGAAGCGCTCCGCGCTCCCACTTTACCCGCACCACGACGACGACTCGTAAAGCTCTCCCACCGAGGTCTGCGTAGGGCAGCAAGGACGAAAGAACATTCACAACGACGTGACAAAAGCCTGATACCGAGAATGGTCTCCAACGACCGCGGCGTTTATAAGGACTGACACGTGCGCATCTCATCCTGGCCAGGAGAGACGATCTCCACCCAAAGGCCGAATACATTTGCGCAGACTTGTCTTCTCGCCCAACCTTATCCTTGCAGTCGCGCGGCGGACCATACATTCTCGGTACTAATCCTCCTTCGGAGGGGAGTTGAGCGGTACTGCCAAGTGAACGGAACGCTAGCCGCTTCAACATCGGGGAAGGCGCGACCTTACCTACGACTTCTTGGATCGGAAATATAGCGCGGGATCTGATCCGCGAACACGCGGATCAGTACGTGTTCCCAAGATGTTGCCAAGAAAGTTAAGGAAGGCGCTCTCTTTCGATGCCATCCGCGTCCGCCCGCTATGTAAAGCGCAGAATGTGAGATCGTCCGGAACCCACTCAGGAAGTACACGCTTAAGGCGGCCAGAAGTGACCTCCGGCTGCGCCTGCCACAAAGGGAGTACGGCGATGCCGGCTGATCCAAGTGTGAGTTGCAGCAGAACGTCCACGTCAGACACAACGATCGAGAAAGGAGGGCTGATCGTCCTGTGATCGGATTTGCAGGTCAGGTTCCATGCAAAGGCAGTATGATCCCGTGTTTGCCCGAGGCAAGAGTGCTGCTCAAGATCGAGGAGAGTGGCGGGTGCCTCGTGCTCAGAAAGGTATTCCAGACTGGCAAACAAGCCCTGGCGGATAGAGGGAAAGACCCTTTGATGGTGCCGCATATCCTTGGGAGTTCTTACTTTTATAAATACGTCGTGGATCGCTTTTGGCGATTGGTCCCAATCTGAACAGTAGAGGTTCATGTCTATTCTGAGCCTTGGATAGTGAGTCCGAAACTCTGGCAAGATCACAGAAAGGACATGACGCGCAAACGGAATAGGAGTACAGATGCGGAGCGTTCCTTCGGGCTCCCTCCTATGCTTCTCTAAGACATCGGCGACTTCTCGATGCGCTTCCAAGACACCAAGGCAAGCGTTGAAGTAGTCTCTTCCGGCGCCCGTGAGCTCCAGCCCGGAT
This sequence comes from Granulicella sp., assembly GCA_965200515.1. Taxonomy (GTDB): domain Bacteria; phylum Acidobacteriota; class Terriglobia; order Terriglobales; family Acidobacteriaceae; genus Granulicella. The sequence goes on from CBDAUT010000012.1 coordinate 149,170, forward strand.
GCGTCTCTTCGAACCAGAAGAAGCTTGGCGGCGATCTCAATGCGCTTAAGCGCGCGGCTTACTGTAAAGAGTGGCAACTGAAGAGATGCCGCTGCTTCTGTGAGTGTGCGCGCTTGCCCGATTGCAACGAAGATGCGCATCTGTTCCGCCTCAATGTCTGGCTGCTTCAGCACTCGTGGGCTCTTCTTGTTTGTAGCCATCACCTTTTCCTGACCATCTCTACGGCATGGATTCACCTTGCAAAACCTGCAATGTGATGTTGCAGTGTGTTCGAACAACGCTGACCGGTGCCTGCTCCGTCAGATGGAGGGATACAAGTAGAAACGAAGTTCAAGGAGCACCAATGAGCGTAAAGTCCGTTTTCGAATTTAAGTTTCCTGTGAAGGCGCAGCAAGAGGGGCTCATTATCTGTAGAGATATCGGTCACGATATGACCTCGCTCAAGGGCTACATGGACCATGAAGTGATACAAGATGCTACAGATCCTGGTCACATGATGGTCAACACACTTTGGACAAGTGAAGAAGCCTCGACCGCTGTACTTTCGAAGTATCAACAAGACGAGAAAATTAAGCGTGCGACCACGTTAATTGGTGCTCCACCGTCCGGCTTTGTTGGTACCGTTCTGTCGAAGAACTCCTAAAATGCTGCATGCTGTAACGACCATCAACCCTGTCTCAGTCGAGACAGGGTTTGTTGTTGCGCTTTCAGTACATCTAGAGACCACCCTGTTAGAAACGCCCGTAAAAGACTCCTTGTTTTCGTTGGATCCCTCATGGAGGCGAGCTCATCGGCTGGCGACAAGCACGCCTCGTTTGCTGCGTTTTTCTGCGTGAGAGAGGGGGCTTGCGGAGGCTGAAGGGTCCAGCAAGTTACGCATTCCCACATCAAGCATCTTCAGAAGTGTGCTGAAGCTTGCATCGACGTTCTGCGGTAAACCGAAGCCGCCACCCAGCTCAAGATCGATGAAACCTCGCAGTGAGGCCCGTATGAACCGAGCTGCGTGTATAGCCGCATCGCCCGTTACTCCGTAACCGCGAAGAACGGCCAGAAGCAGGGCAAGGTAAGCATTCGCTGCCGTCTGCGAAGCTTCGCTCCATCCGGCCACTGGCAGCTGCGCTGCCGCCCATAGCCCCGGATGTTCTTTCGCGAAGCTGCGTTGCGAATGCCCCAGCGCCTCAAGTGCGTCTTGCCCTGCCACTCCCGCCATCGCGTCTCGCGAGCGGTCCAAAAGCGATCGCAATCCTTGTGTCGTCAGACTATCTTTTAACCCTTCCAGACTTAGGATGTGGTTGTAAAGAGACGGAGCCTTGATTCCCAAGAACGAGGCGAGCTTTGCGACCGTCAAAGTCTCTAGACCGTCTGAGTCTGCAAGCGCAACAGCGGTCGCTAAGACCGCACCGGAATTCAATCCTGCTCGCGACATCTACGATCTGCCGTTCAGTAGGAAGCTCACCACAGCCGGGCCTACCTGTTCCGGCATCTCCGTTTGCGGATAATGACCGGCACCCTGCACCAGTAGCAGCTTCGCCCCAAGCCTGTCCGTTGCCCATTTAGCCTCAGCCGCGGGGTCCGGGAAGTCGGCGTCCTTAGTTCCCATCACTACCAGCACGGGCATTTCCGTTTTTGTAAGCATGGCCTCGATGTCTGACTTAGGCAGAAAGACCATGCTCTTCAAGGCAGCCATGCGGCCGGGTTCTCGCAGGTTCTTCCCCAGAGTCTTGCGATATTCGGCAAAGTCGTCGGGTTTGCGGGCTGGAAAAAGACTGGTCCAGTATGTAAGCCAGAAACGAACGCGCCACGGTCCGCCGAAACCAAGTGCGAGCGCGGCTCGCAGGTACCAGGGAATGCCTTTGGGAGGGTCGCGCAGCACGGGCCCAATCAACACGGCCTCGCTTACCTTCTCAGGGGCGTCATGGGCTGCCCACAGCGCCGCTCCGGCCGAAAAAGAATTTCCAACGATGATGGCCTTACTCTGCCCAAGGTGCGTCATCAGATCCAGAACATCCTGCCCAATCGCTCGCGCCGAGTAATCGTTCCATAGCGGGCTAGTCGCGCCGTGCCCTCGTACATCCATCGTGGCGACGCGATACCCCGCAGCAATTAGATACGGCGTCAAGTACCTGTACTCACGCCGAAGGTCTCCCATGCCGGGGACTGCAATCACTAGAGGGCCAGAACCACCGGTATCGTCGAAGCCAACTGTTCCCCGGACAGTTTTCATTTGCAGGGTCGGCCGCTCTTCGGCCAACTTCGGCTCATCGCCCAGGGCCGAGCTTGGAAGGTATTTGGTCCGTGAACGATCAATCATAACTTTTGTACCCACAGACTACGTTACATAGTCGAAATACTAATATACGTAGCTATTGAGTCGCTAGTCAAGCGACGCCTGCTCTGTCATCGGATGCCGGCCAAAAGCGTTCCCAAGCGCTGATGATTACGCTCTGTCTCGCGTGTCAGGCAATGGTGATTCGAACCCGGGTTAGCCGCCGTGAGTGGCCGCCACTGCTGCGCAAGCAACACCCTAAAGGGCATGAGCAGACGGCGTTGAACTTCGCCGCTGAAGCCGTCAACCTGTTCGTCCAGAGCGGAGGGGCGAAGCCCTCAGCCCTGGTAGCCAGGACGCCCCATCGTTCGCGAATGCAGGTAGATCGTCCCTAAGAAAGGTGTGAGAACAACATTATCGGTATCAATCCACTCGGGATTGCGGAGGATTTGAGCATCATTGAAGCGCTTACTTCGATTGCATCATCAAGAGACTGCCCGCAGGTTGTCGGTGCATCGCTGCAGCAAAGAATGAAGGCTTTTGATTTCCTTGTCATCAAGTCCAGAGGTCATCTTCTCTTCGACCCCGTTTAGCAACACATGCGCCCTCGTTAGAACATTGTTCCCCTCGACGGTGAGCTCGCTTACCCGGATTCGACCATGCGTTCGGTGAGCCTTACGACAGACCAATCGCAGCCGCTCAAGATTGACGACGATTCCCAGCATGCTCTGCGCCGTGACAAATGCGGAACGGGCTAGCGCGGCATTGGAGATGCCGGGCTGCAGCTCCAGAGCCGCTAAGACGTTGTACTGTGGCGTGGTGAGCCCGAGAGGTTCCAACAGCCCGTCCATCCTCAGCCTCAGAGCATGTTGAGCACCTTTGAGTAGATAGCCTAATCGATGCGCTTGGGGATGGTCTAATACTCGCGTTTTTTTCATTTTGCTCCGGGATCATGCCAGGACCCTTATATGATAAGTTGTAAGGACCATGACAACATCCTCTCACGCCAGCCAACGCAATACCGCGACCGTCATCCTGAACCCTGATGGTGGCTATCTCACGTTCATCAACACCTTCAAAGTCAATCCTGACAATGCAGAAAAGCTGCTCGAAGCCCTGAACAGCGCCACAGAAAAAATCTTCCGCCATATGCCGGGCTTTATCTCAGTAAGCCTCCACATCAGCACCGATCGAAGCCGGGTCGTCAATTACGCCCAGTGGCGTTCGAAGGAAGATTACCGGGCGATGAGCGAGAACCCTGAGGTGCAGGCGCATATGAAGGGGGCCGCAGCGTTGGCACTGTCCTTCGATCCAGTCGATTACGAGCTTAAGCACGTCGTCCTTCCCGGGTGAATTGATGGTCAGGGTATGGGTAGGAGTGGCCAGCAGGGAGCATGTCTACGCCGCTGTGCGCGGTGGGTTTTGTCAGTTGAACCACGGCAAAGAGGCTCCTCTCAGACGAATGAACCGCGACGACAAACTTATCTACTATTCGCCGCGGACGCGCATGCAGGGTGGTGAAGCCCTGCATGCCTTCACCGCTGTTGGGACGATTACCGATGATGAGCCTTTTCAGGTAAGGCAAGCAGAAGGCTTTCATCCCTTCCGTAGGAATACCTGCTATCTCAAGACGAAGGAAGCGCCCATTCAGGTCATGTTGGGGGACCTTACCTTCACAAAGGGCCGAAGCGGCTGGGGCATGGCTATCCGTCGAGGAGTGTTTGAGATCAGCCATGAGGATTACAACAAGATCGCAAAAGCGATGAGCCTTTCTGAAATGGGTTTTGGTCATAGCTGAGTTTGCTGAAGGGCATAAGCAATGTTCAATCGAACATTCGGACAGACAACTTTAGGGGGAACTATGAAGATAGTCGTATTCGGAGCTTCGGGCGGAACAGGAATTGAGGTGGTGAAACAGGCACTCGCCGCAGACCATGAGGTCACGGCGATTGTGCGAAAACCCGAGTCTTTCAAGTTTGAGGCCCCAAGCTTG
>CBDAUT010000013.1:0-3588 GCA_965200515.1 Granulicella sp.
CGCGCCCCTACGTCGAGGCGTCGAGGCTGATCGATCCGCGGTGCTGGCAATCTTTAACGCCAACGTCCCGGAGCGCTTCACCCCTGACGAAGCGAGTACTCAATCGTCAAGCCTCGCCTTGTGCACACGCCAAGCGATCATAGTGGCGACCGCGAAACCTAGCCCCGTCCTGACGAAGCAACTCTTGGAAGGTAGCGTCCGCAGATGCATCCAGGTCGGGCCCAACCATGAAGCCTGATGCGCCGGGGTCACGGCTCAACCCTTCGGCTAAGCTCTGCAGCCTCGCTGCAAGGTATTAAGTACTAGATTTTCACATTGATCGCAACGGGACCTGAAAAGTTAAACGCAAGATTAAATTCTATCCGATCTCCCTGTCTTAGAAGATCATAGTCTGAGTCTTTAGGGTCGACCTTGATGAAGGTGTCTATCGAATGGAGGTCTGCTCGCGCGAAGCCGTAGCTATGGCCCATTCTTGTGACCACACCAAAAATCGGCATAGGAACTCCTTCGGGAGACAAAACTATCCCCCTCGGCCGACGACGGTTTTCGAGCGGCATGCTGACTTTCTTGAGCCGCTCGAAGAGCGGCCTCGCCGTGATAGGCTGACCTGCCAAGCATAGCTGTCTGGCGTACCAGAACTGCGCTTCATAGTGTCGGTCGCCATCGGCGAAGGCGCGCTTCAGGTGATATAGAATCGGCTCCGGATTTGTTGTATCGGCGGCGGGGCTCACTTGGCGCAGAGCGTCGGCCATGTCGTAATTGAGTGACTGACTTCCCGGGTTATTATCCAGCCCTGTTCGCAACATGGTCAACGCCTCGTCTACATGTCTCGCCGCGAGGAGCATCTTGGCAAGCCGATGGCAAACAAGCTCGCTCTTAGGATTAGATCTGAATGCCTTCTGAAGAGATGCAAGCGCGCGATCGGCTTTTCGCAAAATCTCATTCAGAGCGGCCTCTTCGGTTAGAAGCCTGTCATCGTTCGGGAAACGCTGGAGCGCCTGTCGCACGGCATCCTCGGCCTTCTTAACTGCTTCATTCAAGACCTCCTCAGAAAGGTCGTCTTCACGCCCCTCCGCCGATGCTATCGCGTCTCTTAGCTCGGCGATGGCAGCCTTGGTGAGCGTGTGACTGGAGTGCGAGCTTCCGCCGTTCCGCACGAGCGCAGACGCTGCACTCTCCGCCTTGCGACGCCAAGCGTCGCGCTCTACAGGATCCGTCGCGATACTGCTTCTTTTCAGGCTCAGCTCCGCCAAAGAGTGACGGATTGCTGAGTTGCCGGGCTTGAGATCGAGCGCTCTAGCAAGTAGACTATGCGCCAGGTCGAGTGCACCCATGTCTCCTGCGAGTCGCATCTCATAGATGCCATGCTGATGCAGAACGAAGGCATCTTGTCCTAGAGACTTCGTTGCAGCTTCGTATATGGCCGCGCCCATCGTCCGATCGGAGAAGGTTTCAGAAAGCTTTCCAGCTCGGATGATCTCAGATATCACCTCCTGGTCGTAGGAATACGAAGGATTTAGTTTAGTGATAAGGTTTGAAATTGCTTCGAAACGATCGCCAACGCTAGGCAGGCATTCCTCGAAGACCATTTGAGAGATATAGGGGTGACGCGATTTGTAGACATAGTCGCTGACCTTGCGATCCCAAGTCGCATCAACAACTTCCTCCAGAGGCCGAAAAAAGCGTGCCTGGAATTCTTCGAAAGGCACACCGTGAAGTCGAGCGATCAACCCGGCTCGCACAGGCGGGCCCAGACGGTGAACTAAGCACACATCACGATACAGCAGTTTCGCTTCTGCAGGGGTGATGTTCGCAAACTCGTCTCTGATTATATCCCTGAAATTCCCGGTCTTTGTCGCCTCATGAAGCGCCACTAGAATTTGTCTGCCGTAGATATCCTTAAGGCGCTCACGTTGGACGGAGCGGCTCATACCCTCCATATCTCCGAGCGAGCCAAACTTATCAAGTCTATCCAGAAGGCCATCGATCTCAATATTATTAAGATACTCCAGGTTGTAGTCTTCATCCGCGAGAGCCGCGAGCGACTCACACCGAATGTTCCACTCGTTCACCCTGGCCCCGCCGATGACAACAAGCGGCCAGCGTTGCCGCTTCGCGTGGCGCACGAACGCTGAAAGTCGGTCCGCTTCTTCCGCAACGTTATCAATAAAGAGATAGATCGTCTGATTGGTTAGAGAAACGATCTCCTCGAACTCGATTTGCTCGAGGTCGGAGGGATCCTTCAAATAAAGTACCAACCGTTCCCCGCCTTTTGCCGCATCCCATGCCAAGCGCCGTATTACGACGCTCTTCCCGCCCCCGGCGTAAGCCTTGAGTATGCAGAGCCGGGCCTCTGCTATCCCCGACGTGGTTGTAATCTGCTCGGCAAAGATCGCAGCTCCCACCCGGCGCGGTACATCTAACCCCGCAGAGAATGGGTACCAGCCAAGATCAAACCCACGATAGAACCTTGACGGGTCATGCTCCTCCGTGGGCTCGTTCGCCGAAAGATGATCAACACGGTTCCTTAGATATTCCCTAAGGCGCGCACTTTCGAACCTCCCCGAAACCGAGATAAAACGAGTAAATGTTGTCGCGTCCTGGGTGGTTACGGCAGCCGCTAGCGAGGCTGCTGAGGTGGATATTCGTAGGGTCAGAGCTTGGAGCAGGCCCTCGAAGCTGATGTCGATGGTCGTAATCCGTCTATCTGCCCAGTATCCTCGTTCTACCTCAGTTATGCCGGGTCGGACCAGGAAGTGACGCGGGCGCTTATCAAGCTCGCGCCTAAGTTCGTCCACAATGCTGCGTAGATTTGGGTCTCCCATGCCGTAACCTGCGAATATAACGGTTTTGGTCTGCCCCCATTCTAGAAATTGCTTAAACTGATTTAATCGCCCCTCGCGAAAGTTGACAAGCTGCTCAGTGCTAGCCACAAGGGGAGGATGTACAATCTGATAGTTTGTGATACAGCCATGAAGCTTAACGTAGAGGGCCTTCTCCGGACTTAGCCTCTCCGGCGCTCGATCAGCATCATGGCAGAACGGCAACAGCTCCTGAGCGCGCCTTGGGTTGCTGTGGTAAGCTCTCTCTACGACCAAATCGTAGTTTGTCGTGGCGATCCCCGCCCAACGCAGCTCGGATAAGAGTGAATGGTACGAAGCCGGCTGATATGGGTCGAGCGTGTCGCGAATGAATGATTGAAGCGTCCGCACATCGCGCGCCGAAGCGGCGAAGTCGCACACCGTCGCGAAGCTCGCGTCCTCGTAGCCGCCGCCCAGGAACTTCTGAGCAATAATGATCTTAAGGGAGTTGCCCAATGGGATGCGGCTGCCGTCGACAGCATGCGCGCCGAAGGATGCGCCGGCCCCTAAGAACGGAACAGCTCGCGCCTCTCTGACCGCGCTTACAAGATCTTCAGGGAGCAGTACCTCGCCCGGCTTGGCTGCGCCACTCAAGATGCTTCCCCTCGCCCGGACTTTACCAGAGCGCTTGTGCCCAGAGGACGACCGAGCCGCAAGCCGAAACGCACCGCCTGCGGCCTCACGGCAGATGTCATCGAAGGCATTCTGGCTCGCCGGCCATGAGTCG